>DATNEI010000172.1:0-31301 GCA_035606795.1 Pyrinomonadaceae bacterium | reverse complement strand
GAAGGCGTTCACCACCTCCAGCCCAGGGTTGACGCGCGCTAGCGCGGCTACCCTGGGTAATGAGCCAACACGGCAGGGCAACCCTGAAAGGGTTGCGGAACCCTGCAGGCACACCGGTGTTGAATTGGGATTCACAAAAATGTGACCCTTTCGGGGCAAACCTATTTCGCAACCCTTTCAGGGTTGGGACCTGTTTTGTCTTGAACTACCCAAGGTAGCGCGCTCGCGCGCGCAACCTTGGGCTAGGTTGTAAACGCCTTCGGCGTTAGCGAACGGAAGAACACCTGCCTCCTCAATCGTCGCTAGGCGACGGGAACATTGTTATGTCCCGAGTACCCGGCCTTAAAAGACCGGGCTAAATTCATTTCGCCGCTACGCGTCGGCTTACTAGGAAGGTCGGAAGACTTTTTTTGAGGCAAGGCCGAACATTCAATCAACTCTCTCGAACACCACGATCTTATTCTTAAAGTCGAAGGTCATCAGAAAGTCCTGGAAGAAGGCGTTGCCGATATTGACCTGATAGGATTTGTTGTCGTGGCCGGTCTTGGGCAGAAAGAAAGCTGCTTGCACTCCTTCAGCCGCATAGCGTCCGATTCGCACCGACTTCAGTACCGCCTTCTTCTGTTGGTACTCGCCGTTGTATCCCACCGAAGTTTCGGTCTCACCGTCAATCGCATCCTCGTCCAATCGGAGCAGAGCCGCAGCTTCAGGCATCACTGAAAAACTGCCGCTCGAACCCGTATCGAGCGTCGCCCGCATCTTTTCATTATTCACGAATACTGAGTCAACAATGACGTTGCCATCTTCGCGCTTAAAAGCCAGGGCAATCGTGTTGACGGTATTTGGCGCCAACTGAATTCGCGGATACGGCGATTCGGTGAAGAATCGAACCTTCAGATTCGCGTAGTCGATTTGGATGATGCGGTCCTTCAAGAAACTGTATCCCAGAACTCCCCGCACCGGGCCGCCCATCTGCTTCGCCAGTTTGCTCAAATCCAACACCGCCGCAGTAACCTGTTTTGCCGATATGGTTCCAACTTCCACGACGTTCAGCGTAGTTAAATGGGAAGGGTTTTCGTCCGTTCCTCCGCCGGTAGTGGGATAACCCTTTTGGCCAACCGCCAGGCCTAACTCTTGCGCCGCTGCCGAATCGATCGCTGAAGGATCGGTGTCAGTATCGAGCAGCATTTTAAAAGGTCCCTTCCCATTGATCTTCGCGTCCACCACGATTTGGTTGTGGATAAATTCGAAGGGCACTTCAATCGGCGTTTTTTGCGCCTGGGCGTTCGCGGGGGCGGCGAGGCTGGCGAGCGCTAGCATCAGAGAAGCCATCCCGAGCCCGACACGAACGGCTGACTGCTGTATAAATCCTGCTGCGACGCTGTTCTTTCCTGCCTTCACGCGAGGTTCACTCCATTTCCGGCTGCTGAACGACGATATCGTACACGGCAGCGCAAGTTGGGGGCGAATCTTACTATTCGGGTGACGGCAAATGCGAGCGACTGCTGCGAAAACTGAAGCAAACAACATTTCGCTGACGCGGTCGGGTAATGTGGCACGGTCGTTGCCATTTCATTGCGCCGGAGGTTGGGAATGAAAAGATTAGTCGCCCTCGTTATCAGTGTCGCCATCCTGGCAGCCGTTTCGGTGCCGGCACTTGCCCAACAAAGAAACTGTCGCCGCGATTCGCGCACGCAGAGTTCGTGTAGTTACGATTCGCGCGGGTATTACGACAATTCAGGGTTTTACGGCAATTCAAGCACTTACGACAATCGAAGTTATTACGATTATGGCTATGACAATCGCAGCTTTTGGCAAAAACATCGTGACAAGCTGACGGTGGCGATTGGCGCCGGTGCAGGCGCGGCTCTGGGCGCAATGCTCGGTGGAAAGCGCGGCGCAGCAATTGGCGCGGCGGCGGGTGCCGGTGGTTCAGCGTTGTACACCTACCGAATTCGTGGACGCAGGTACGGGTACTAAAAAAGTTTATTCAAGTTCGGTCGCTGCGAGGTGACCGTGGGTTGAGGCCGGGATGTGAAGGGGAGAGCGCATTCCGGCCTCGATTTCTATGCGTACTTACAGAACCGCGGGCGGTAGCGAGCGGGACCAAGGCGCAAGTTACTTTTGGATCCCGCTCGCTACCGCTCGCGGTTCTGTAACACGTCTTAGGGATAGATTAAGTTGTAGAGCTTCTCGGCCCAGTCCTCATCCAGATTCTGAAGAATCACGTATTGCTCGATCGCCGCATCGCGCTGTCCTTGCGCCAGCAGAGTCTTTCCTAAATTGAAAAATGCTTTGCCGAAATCCGGCTTCAGACGAATTGCCTGGCGAAAACTTTCGACGGCTTCATCGTTGCGGGATGCGGCTACGTAAACTTCGCCGAGACTGTTTTGCGCATTCGCATCGCCGGGCTTGAGCATCGCCAGCTGCTTGAACGCTTCGATCGCCTCGGCATATCTCTTCATCTGCAAGTAACGCTGACCCAGCCGGTCGTACGCATTCGCGTAGTCTGACCGTAGCCGAATCACGTTCTTGTACGCGCTGACTTCGTCGTCAAACTGGCCTGAGTCGCGATACGTCAAACCGAGTGCGTAATACGCGTCGGCGGCGTTGTATGGATCGAGTTTGATTGATTGCCGGTAGGCAGCTTCGGCTTCGCGATACTGCTTCAAATAATAGTTGGCGAGTCCGATGTTGAAGTACGATTCGGCGGATGGGCGAATGTTGACCGCGCGTTTTGACGCTTCGATCGCTTCATTGTGGCGGCCCAGCTTTTCATGACAGAACCCCATCTGCGCCCACGCTTCCGCGTACCCATTATCGGCGTCGGCAGCCTTTTGAAAGTAGGGCAAGGCGCCCTGGCAATCGTCTTTCGAAAGAAACGTCAGACCGTTGCGGAAGAACTCGACGGCGCGCGCTCGCTTGTTGCGACTAGTCGCACTGACGAGCTCGCCGAGCGACATGCCGGCGGTTTGCGTCTGGGCCGAACGATCGAGCTGCGCAATGCGCTCAGAAGGAATTGCGAAGTTCACGCTTTGTCCGCCGGCGACTTGTAGAGTGGCGACACCAATCACCTGGCCCTGCATGTTGACGACGGGGCTGCCGCTCGAGCCCGGCGAGATGGGCGCGGTGATCTGAATAATGCGTCCGAACCCGGGGATGTCGCGCACGGCTGAGACAATGCCGTTAGTTACGCTCCCTTCCAGACCAAACGGATTGCCGATCACGACGATGCTTTCGCCCTCTTGCGGCGAGGTGCGATCGAGCGATAGCGGCCGCACCAGATTCGGCGGCGCGTCGACTTTCAAGAGCGCAAGGTCTCCTTCAGCGTCAACGGCCAGCACGCTCTTCACGGGATAGCTGCTACCGGAAACCGAATGAACTTCAGCACGATACGCGCCGTCGATTACATGCCGATTGGTCACGACTCGATCGACGTCAACAAAGAAACCGCTGCCACGGGAAAGTTTTTCGCCGCGCGCATCGAACGTCTCGATGGCGACGGCGGAAGGCTTGATGCGACGGACTAGCTCCGGGAGTTGGTCTTGAGCCGCCGCAGGTAGTGTGGCGATGAAAAGCGCGAGTATCCCCCAGACCGTAAACAAATACTCTCGAACAAACGGAGGAACTGCGTTCATTGTGCCAAGTATAACGCGCTAAACCTGCGATAGGGCCAGTTTCTGAACGCGCGCAACTACATCAATCAACTTCACATCTTCACTCTGCTTGGCGCGGCGATCGAAAAGCTCGACCAGGCCGTCGCCGATCTTCTTGCCAATTGTGATCCGGTAAGGAATGCCGATTAGATCCGCGTCTTTGAATTTTACGCCGGCGCGTTCATCACGATCGTCAAGCAGAACTTCCAGACCGGCCGCACGCAAATCCGCGTAAAGCTGGTCGCCTGCGTCGCGCAGCTTCTCATCCTTGATGTTGGTAATCGTGACGATGGCATCGAACGGCGTGATCGATTTCGGCCAGATGATTCCGTCCTTGTCGTGGTTCTGTTCAATGGCCGCAGTGATGATGCGTTCGACGCCGATGCCGTAGCTGCCCATCACAATCGGCACTTCTTTGCCGTCGGCGGTTAGCACGGTGGCGCCCATTGACTCGGAATACTTCGTGCCCAGCTTAAAGATGTGGCCGATCTCCATGGCTTTGAAAACTTCGAGAGTCCCGTCGCTGCATCGTGGACACGTTTCGCCCGATGCGACGGTACGCAGGTCGGCCCACTGATCGACTTCAATGTCACGCTCGATGTCGACGCCGCGAATATGATGGTCATCTTTGTTCGCGCCAGTCGTCATGTTGCGTCGGCCTTTGAGGCCGAGGTCAGCGATGATCCGCAAGTTTCGGTTAGCGCCGTGCGCCATTTTTTTCGCGCGCACGCCACCGAGGCTGCCCGCGCTCGCTCCCAGCAGTTCACGAATCTCCTCCGCTTGTGCTGGACGAACCGCGTTGGACCCAAGGGCGTCATTCAACTTCACTTCATGAAGCTGATGGTCGCCACGCAACAGCGCGAGCACCGGCGTCGGTTCACTATCGACTGTCGCGAAATAAACCAGGGTCTTGATTTGCCGATCAGCGGCAGCGCCTCCGGGAAAAGTCGTCAGATCTTCAATCGTGCGCACGCCGGGCGTGGGAAATTCTTCCGGAGCAGACGGGCCAGTTTCATCCTGAATCTCCGGCAAGCGCGACGTCGCTTTCTCGAGATTCGCTGCATAATCGCAGTTCGAGCAACTTGCAATTAAGTCTTCGCCGGCATCCGTGCGCGCGACGAATTCGTTCGATTCCGAACCGCCCATCGATCCTGATGAGGCTTCGACAATCGAAAACTGAATCCCGCAGCGCGTGAAAATTTTTATGTACGCATCGCGCTGATCAAGAAACGCTTTATCAAGTCCGGCACGATCGACGTCGAAGGTGTACGCATCCTTCATGATGAAGGTGCGCAGACGCATCAGGCCTGACTTCGGCCGTGGCTCGTCGCGAAACTTGATCTGAATCTGATACCAAACCTGCGGCAGTTGTTTGTATGAGCGCAGTTCGTTACGGGCGATGGCCGTAAATACTTCCTCATGCGTCATCCCCAGACAGAGGTCGGTGCCTTTGCGATCCTTGAGACGGAACATGATGTCGTCAATCGCCTGCCAACGACCTGACTCTTGCCAAAGCTCCGCCGGATGCAGCGCCGGCAGATAGAATTCCTGACCGCCGATTGCATTCATCTCTTCGCGCAAAATTTGCATCACCTTCAAAGCGATGCGTTGGCCCAGCGGCAGATACGAATAGATTCCCGCGGAAAGTTGACGCACGACGCCCGCGCGCAGCAGCAGTTTGTGCGAAACGACCTCGGCATCAGCCGGGTCTTCGCGCAGAGTAGGAATGAAATATTGAGACCAGCGCATAGACCGAGCATTGTGGCTTAGGTGAGTAAGCAACGCAAAGTGTGATATGCGGCTGGACTTCGCGCCGTAGGCGCGAAATATTTATAGCTCCTCTCATCAATAACAGTTAGAGCTCCGTTAGGAGCGGCATATTCGCGTTTTCGATTTCGCTCCTAAAGGAGCTTAGATGAATTATTGGAAACGTTCGGATCTACAAATATTTCGCTCCTAACGGAGCGGGACCCTTTTTTACGAAGCGTTTGCCCGGTCGTTCTCGCTGATGTACCATCGTCACAAATCAACAAAAGAGCAATTCAATGAAGATAGCAATCGCGAGCGATCACGCTGGTTATCCGGAGAAGGAGCAGCTTAAGCCGCTGCTCGACGAGCTCGGAATTCAATACGAGGACCTCGGCACGGTTTCGACGGACTCGGTCGACTATCCCGATTACGCGCGCAAAGTGGGCGACGAAGTCGCGAGCGGCCACGTCGATCAGGGCCTTCTGGTTTGTGGATCGGGAACCGGAATGGCAATCGCCGCCAACAAAGTGCCGGGCGTGCGCGCCGCCGTCGCGTGGAACGAAGAGATTGCCCGCCTGGCGCGCGAGCACAACGACGCCAATGTCCTATCGTTGGGCGCGCGGGTCACGCCGTACGACGAACTCGTCAAGATTGTGCGCGCCTGGTTCGGAGCCAAGTTCGATGGCGGGCGTCATGAGCGACGCGTGGAAAAAATTCGCGAGATCGAGAAAGAAGAGATTCAGCAATTTAATCATTGATTCATCGGTGCATTGATTCAGTGAGTCAATGATCCAATGAATCAATCAAACAATCTCCATAACCTGCCTCTCGCTGAAACTGATCCGCTCATCGCCAACGCGATCGACAACGAAGTCGCGCGTCAGGCGAACGGGCTCGAGCTGATCGCCTCAGAAAACTTCGTCAGTGAAGCTGTGCTCGAAGCCGCGGGCTCGGTCTTTACCAACAAGTACGCCGAAGGATATCCCGGCAAACGTTACTACGGCGGCTGTGAATACACTGACGTGGTGGAGCAGGCCGCGATCGATCGCGCGAAAGAGTTATTCGGCGCCGATCACGCGAACGTGCAACCGCACAGCGGTGCACAAGCCAACATGTCCGTGTATCTCGCGGCGATTCAGTACGGCGATCAGATCCTCGGCATGAATCTCTCACACGGTGGACACCTCACCCACGGACATCCGCTAAACTTTTCGGGCCTGAGTTACAGAGTCGCGGATTACGGCGTCTCTCGCGAGACCGAAATGATCGACTACGACGAATTGCAGCGCCTGGCGGAAGAGCACAAACCGAAGCTGCTGGTGTGCGGCGCGTCGGCATATCCGCGCATCATCGATTTCAAACGCATCGGCGAGATTGCGAAGAGCGTCGGCGCGCGCATGTTCGCGGACATCGCGCATATTGCCGGACCAGTTGTGGCGGGTTTGCATCCTTCCCCGGTGCCGCACGCGGATTACGTGACGACGACGACGCATAAGACTCTGCGTGGCCCGCGCGGTGGTCTAATTCTGTGCAAAGAAGAGCACGCGAAAGAAATCGATCGGCGTCTGTTTCCCGGCGTTCAGGGTGGGCCGCTCGTGCATATCATCGCGGCGAAAGCCGTAGCGTTCGGCGAAGCGTTGCGTGACGACTTCAAAGAATATCAGCGGCAGATTCTGGCGAATGCGAAAGCGCTCTGTGCGGAATTGCAGGAGCAGGGGCTGCGTATCGTTTCCGGCGGCACCGACAATCACCTGATGCTGGTCGATGTGTGGATGGACGGAAAGGGAATTACCGGCAAAGACGCCGAGAAAGCTCTGGAAGCTGCACTCATCACCGTCAACAAAAACACGATTCCTTTCGATCAGAACAAACCCTTTGTGGCTTCCGGGCTGCGCATCGGCACTCCCGCCGTCACCACGCGTGGCATGAAAGAAGCCGAGATGCAGGAAATCGGACGCATGATCGCTGCGATTGTGCGCGAGCCTCAATCGGAAGAAGTCCGCGAGCAAGTGAAGCGGAGTGTGAGTGAACTCACCGCGAAGTTTCCGCTGTATGCGAAGCGGATGAAGCCGCGTGTCAGTGAACGATCGGCCTAACAATAATCCGCAGCACGCAGGCGCGGAGTCCGTTGATTAGGATTTAAGTTAATCGTCCGTTTGCACAGGCCAGATCCATCGCGGAACGGTGCTCGTGAAACAGCACCGGTAGTTGTGATATAGCAGCGTTCACGCTGCTTGGGGTCGCATAGCGACCGATGACTTTAGCCCGGCCTTTCAAGGCCGGGACAATTGTCGCAAGAGGTTCGCTCGTCGCGTAGCGACGACTGAATTCAAGGCCGAATGAAAGTCCAAATCGCGGTCGCATAGCGACCTGTGAATTTAGCCCGGCCTTTCAAGGCCGGGACAATTGTCGCAAGAGGTTCGCTCGTCGCGTAGCGACGACTGAATTCAAGGCCGAATGAAAGTCCAAATCGATTCGGTCGCATAGCGACCGATGACTTTAGCCCGGCCTTTCAAGGCCGGGACAATTGTCGCAAGAGGGTCGCTCGTCGCGTAGCGACGACTGAATTCAAGGCCGAATGAAAGTCCAAATCGCGGTCGCATAGCGACCTGTGAATTTAGCCCGGTCTTTCAAGGCCGGGAAATCAGATTCAAAATCGATTTGGTCGCATAGCGACCTGTGAATTGAGCCCGGTCTTTCAAGTCCAAGAAATCAGATTCAAAATCGATTCGGTCGCATAGCGACCTGTGAATTTAGCCCGGTCTTTCAAGGCCGGGAACACAAATCCCAACAAACCATCGTCGCGTAGCGACGACTGACAGCGGAGGCTCCCATGGCCAACACCTACACCTCGCTTCACTATCACTTCACCTTCAGCACCAAGAATCGCGAACCTTGGATTTCGACAGACATTGAGGATCGAATCTGGGCGTACATCGGCGGCGTTGCGCGCGCTCACAAGATGACGGCGCTTCAAATCGGCGGCGTCGATGATCACATTCATGCAGTGGTGATGGCGCCGCCGACGCTGAGTCCAAGTCAAATCGCACAATACCTCAAGGGCGACTCCTCCAAATGGATTCATGAGGAATTTCCGAAGCTACGCCGGTTCGAATGGCAGGACGGTTATGGCGGATTCACGGTAAGCAAGTCGCAGCTTCCAGATGTGCTTAAATACGTTCAGACTCAACGCGCGCATCACCAAAAGAAAACATTTCAAGAAGAGTATTTGGAGTTGTTAGAGAAACACGGTGTGGACTACGATGAGCGCTATTTGTGGGGCTGATTCAGTCGTCGCTACGCGACGCGATTGAATTGCCGACGTCAAGCCGGCCTTGAAAGGCCGGCCTAAATTCATGGCGACGCTACGCGTCGCAATCTCAGACCTATCTATTCGTGATTGTCGGTTGGTGGGGCTAGGTTTGGGCTTTGCTTGCTCTTGTCTTCCTCTTCCGGATTCTGATAGGCAAACACCACTTCCTCACCTGCCGAGGAAACTAACGAACCGAGTTTCGACAGCATCGATTCCAAGCGACTGGGCTCTTCCACCGTTCCCGGGGCAGGTTCGGCATCGACCTGATTTTCAAGCTGCACAATCTGCGCTGACGCACGGCGGCAGGCTCCGCACGCAGCGAGGTGCGCCAGCACCGGCTGGCATTCGTCATCGTGCAAACGTCCTTCGACGAAGGCGGCAATCATGTCTTCATCGAGATGTGGTTGGACGGACTTCTCAGACAGTTCGGCGGCCGCGACAGACTTCAGTCGCTGAGCGATCAATTCCCGAATGGTGCCGGTCTTCTTGTCCACGGTTGCCGTCACTTTACGATGTGCCCTCGGCTGTCTTTACTTTCGGAAAGCTCGTCTCACCGCTGGTCATCGCTTGCAGATTTACGCCGTGGCCGAGATCTTCAGTCGCGATCGACATGCAGATTTCTATTTCTTCGGCGCTCAAGCCGTGTTTCTTTCCCAATTCTGATCGAAATCGTTCGGCCACTTTTTCGTAAGCCTTCTCAAGCCAGCGCATCACCGTCGATTCGTGCACGCGACCCGCACGGCCGCGGCGCTGAAACCAGCGGCGAATCGGCGACATCGGTTCCTGCACCAGCCGCGCAATCTCACGCAGCTTCAAACCGTCCACGTGATAGTAGAGCAGCAGCAGCTTCTCGTGATCGTCAAGCGTCGCCAGCGCATGATCGAGCGCCGCGACGGTCACAGTTCGGTATCTTTCGCGCACAATGGTTGCCAGCATTGATTCTTCCGCGCGATGCGCATGCGCGTGCCGCGAATGCCGCAGCCCCGGTTCCTCGCCGATTTCTTCCAGCTTGTCCAATGAAACTTCATCCTGTCGTCGTCGAAAAAAATCAATCACTGCGTTCGAAACGACCGCGCGCAACCATCCCTGCAATGTGCCGCGGCCGGTGTAGGTGCGAAACTTTGACAACCGCACGCCCTCGACGACTTTGGTTCCGAATAATTCCGCATACACATGATCGATGACTTCATCGGCATTGGCGCGTTGCGGCAGCAGATGTCGCGCCAGCCGTTCAATGAACGATCGATAGCGCCGGTCGAATTCCCACCAGGCCGCTTCATTTCCGCGCGCGCAGGCCAGTGCCAGGTAAACGTCTTCGTTTTGCAGCTCGCTCAAAAACTTACGCAGTTGGCGCACTGATTGACCCCGGCCGCTCACGCCTGAACAGTCTGCGAACTTTTCAACCGCGCCGCTCAAGGCGACCGCGAATTCTTCCTGGGTTACGCCAAACGCCGGATGAGCCGTAGCGCATTGAGCGTAGGTCGCTGCAACCTCTTTAGCGCATTTCGCGATGGTCTCAGGAAATTTTGTCGCAGATGAATCGGTCACGAGGGTACCCGGCGGCCACTTAATCGCGCGTATTATATTGACAAAGACCGTTGGCAAGGCAAGCTTCTGCGCTCAGCAGCCTGGCGTGCCTACACTTGTTGGACGCGCGCGGCCAACGGTTTTGCCGAAGAGATTCAGAATCGTTATGCAGCAACATCTGAGAGAAAATTATGGAGCGAGCCGTTCGATGCGCCACCTTCCATCACCCTCGCGCCGGTAGACAAGGCGATCATGCAGGCGATTCTCGCGACCTTGCCAGAACTCGATCACGTCGGGCTTTACGCGAAAGCCACCCCAATGCGGAGGACGGGGAACACTGTCCGAAAATTTCGAAGCGAATTCTTTAAATCGTTCTTCCAGTTCGCTACGACTGGTGATTGGCTGACTTTGATCTGACGCCCAGGCGCCGAGTTTGCTGCCGAGCGGTCGGGAATGAAAGTATTCGTCTGACTCTGCGGGAGAAACTTTTTCAACGGCGCCTTCGATACGCACTTGTCGCCACAGCGGCGGCCAATAAAAAAGGAGACACGCGCGCGCGTTGGCGATCAATTCGCCGCCTTTGCGACTATGGTAGTTCGTGAAGAAGACAAAGCCGCTTTCATCGAAACTCTTCAGCAACACGATGCGCGCGCACGGCCGTCCGTTTTTGTCGGCGGTAGCGAGCGTCATCGAAGTTGCGTCCTGTTCCGACATGCCGTTGGCGCCGGCTTCTTTGAACCAAAGTTCGAATTGACGGATTGGATTTGGATCGACGTTAGCTTTGCTTAGAGTAATTTGGTCGGGCATTTTCGAATGTTCTGCTGAACCGTTTGTGCGCAGCCGGCTTCGAATCGCCGTGTTAATCAGCACAGCGATATTAAACCAACAGAGGCAGAGGTCTCTAATTGGACTTGTGCGTTAGCTTCCAGGAGGATGCGACGACAACGCTTGATCTTTAATGGTTGGGCGCGAGACGTGATGGCTGGCGCTCTCTGGTGACGCCGTTGGCCCGCAACGACAATGCTCTGCGCAGATGTGGCGCAGAGTATTGATTTCGGCTTTTATTTCGATCTGCGTTTCGAAGACAGGCTTCAGTTCAGCCTTGAAGGTATTTTGCAATTCTACCTTGAAAGTGTTTTGGATCTCGTTCTTCAGCGTTGGGCTCAGACTCGCGTACCCAAAGAAAGCTTTGAGATCATTCTCAGAACAACCCTTGAAGAGGCTGCAATTCGGAGAGATCACATAGGAGCGCCCTGGTTCACCCGAAGGAGGGGAAAAAACGATTGGCCCGTCTTTTATTCGGGTAACAACGTTTGAGATGCCAGACGCAAGCAAGAGCAACGTGGCAACTGTAAAAAGGAGAAGTTGCAGTAGCGAGCATGATCGCACGTAAGGGCTTTCATAAAAGTGTGACTCAGAATCAGAGGCAGTTTGGTCGGAACCACTATCCGGATTCTTGGCTTTGTCGGAATCGTTCCAGTGCGTCGCGCGTTTAACTTGAATCAAGTGGTACCAAACGAAAGCGCCCGCCAGGGCAGAGGCGAAGTATGCAATCCAAGAACCGAGCATTAATTCCGCGCTAAGCACGGATGCAGAACCTCTGTCGAAAATGATTGACAAGATCAGGACAGTCATTGCGGCGGGTGTGAGTCGCTTGGCGATTTTCATAGCCGGAATTTCTTCATAGTTGTTGATCGGTCTTTTAGGGGATGTGGACATTACCGTCTCCTTTCAACCGGGCTCGAAAAAAAGACTGGACTAACGAACGCCGCGACACAGCGAGCCACAGGCGGGATTAACGCCTCTTCTTTAATCTTTTTGTGACGTTGCAGGTCACAGATGCTAATAGCACAGCAGCTTAGGGTGCGAGGGGCTGCCATGCTACTCGTACATGTCTTGAATTCACGACTATTGTCCAGACCCAAAAGGTGGAAAGAGCGAGCTACTCAGTGACGGCTTCAGCTTCTTCTTTCTTCCTGGACCACATGCCGGCGATCTGCTGAGCTTCGGCGTAAGTCAGGTTGTCATAGATATCCGCGTTGTCGACGACTCTGCCGTTCTCGAGTTCGGCCACTTCCCAGTCGGGCGCATCGGGATCGGCGCCGGTCTTTCCTTCCGAGACACGAATTTCAAACGTGGTGTTTTTGCGCTCTTCAATCATCGGATTGCCCTTAGGCGACGGGACTTTAGCGGACGCATCTTAACGCATGTGTGGCCGAGTTTCTAAGAGGCAAAGCTGCGATTCCCGAACACGTCGGTTATCATCAACGCTTCTGAAGATGGCGAGGACAAAGCAAACAGAATTGCCCCTGGTAGCGATCGTTGGCCGGCCCAACGTTGGCAAGTCGACGCTCTTCAATCGATTGATTGGCGAGCGGCGGGCCATTGTCGGCGACGAGCCGGGCATCACGCGTGATCGAATCTACGGCGAAGCCGAATGGAATGGGCAGCGCTTTGCCATGGTCGATACCGGCGGCATCGTACCGGATGACGAAGCCGTCATTCCGGCCAACATCTTCCGGCAAGCTGCGGTGGCGATCGACGATGCGGTGGCGTTGATTTGGGTGGTCGATGCGCGCAAAGGCGTGACACCGCTGGACGAGGAGCTGGCGCAACTTCTGCGCGCCACCGGCAAACCGGTTCTGGTCGCAGCCAATAAAGTTGACGCGGCGCGCCTGGAAGATGAAGCCACGGAGTTTCATCGATTCGGATTTTCCGAAGTGTTTCCAATTTCGGCCGAGCACGGAAATGGAATCGGAGAGGCGCTGGATGAATTGGCGCAAGCTCTGACAGCGAGACGGGAAGACAGGGCGAAGCGGGACAGCGACCCGACTGTGAGCGAGGATTCAGACGAAATAACGACACGGGGACGCGTTGACGCGGAGACGCGGGGAAGTAACTCGACCCGCAGGGAGGGCTCAAGAGAAATCAATCTGGCGATCGTGGGTCGTCCTAACGTTGGTAAGTCATCTTTGTTGAATCGCCTGCTCGGCGAAGAGCGCGCAATTGTTTCACCTGTGGCCGGCACGACCCGTGACAGTGTGGACACTCTGCTGAAAACCGACACACAGATTTTTCGCATCATCGACACGGCCGGCATTCGGCGCAAAGGCAAGACGACGGCGATGGCGGAAAAACTCTCGGTCATCATGGCGCGCAAGAGTCTGGAGCGCGCTGATGTCGCAATCGTTTTGCTTGATGCCGAGGAAGGTGTCACTGCATTAGACGCGACGATTGCCGGTTACGCCGTCGAAGCTGGTTGCTCGATCATTCTCGCTTTGAACAAGTGGGATTTGTTGGCGGACAAAGATTCGAGCGCCGGCGCGCGCTTTGAACGGAAGCTTCGTGACCAAATGAAATTTCTTAGTTGGGCTCCTGTGGTCACAACTTCGGCCCTCACTGGTCAGCGCGTGACCAAGCTCCTGCCGCTCGCCGTGCGCGCGAAGGCTGCGCGCAATCTACGCGTCGCGACATCGCGGCTCAACGAATTCTTCGAGCGTGAAGTGCGCCAAAAATCCGGCGTCACACCGGCCAAGACCTTTCGCGGCTCGCGCCTGCACGTGCAATACATCACGCAGACAGGTGTGCGGCCGCCGACGTTCATCGTCTTCACCGCCGGTGGGAAAGCAGGCCTCCACTTCAGTTTCGTGCGTCATTTAGAAAATCGAATGCGCGAGCAATTTGATTTTTTTGGCACGCCGATCAGGATAATAGAGCGGCACAAAACGAGGCATCGCCGCACCTAATCATTATGAAAGAGGAAAGCGTCATTAACGCGCTGGTCGCGGCCATCGAAAATGATCCGGCGGATGTGTCGCTTCGTCTTCATGTAGCTTCATTGCTGCTCGCGGATGGTGACGCCGCCGCAGCATGGGAGCATTTAAAGGTGGCTCTCGAACAGGCGCCCGATAATCGCGAGGCGTTGACGCTGGCGGCTCAGGCCGCAGATCTGCTCGGACGCCTACAACAGGCAACAGCCTATCGCCGCCTGTCTGCGGCGCTGCTAAACGAGACGCGTTCCGCAAAGAAGGACGATGACGAAGACGAGGAAATCCTGTTCGA
This sequence comes from Pyrinomonadaceae bacterium, assembly GCA_035606795.1. Taxonomy (GTDB): domain Bacteria; phylum Acidobacteriota; class Blastocatellia; order Pyrinomonadales; family Pyrinomonadaceae; genus UBA11740. Next base: position 16,994 of record DATNEI010000172.1, on the reverse strand, counting down.
GTATGACGATTCGCGGCAGACGCCGGCTTCAGTTTCAACAATATTCGGCGATAGCGATCAGCGCGTTGACAGCGTTCTGGATGAGACGGACGAGATTTGGGAATTTGAAGACCCCGGTTTTCGGCTGGCGGACGTGGCCGGGATGGATGACGTGAAGCAGCGGCTTGAGCTGGCGTTCCTGGGACCCATGAAAAATCCGAAGTTGATGAATTACTTCGGCAAGCGTTTGCGCGGCGGACTGCTTCTCTACGGACCGCCTGGATGCGGGAAGACCTTCATTGCGCGCGCGACGGCGGGTGAATTGGGTGCGAAGTTCCTCTCGGTTGGTTTATCTGATGTCCTGGATATGTGGTTGGGCAATAGCGAGCAAAATCTTCATCAGATTTTTGAGCGCGCGCGCCGAAAATCTCCATGCGTTTTGTTCTTTGACGAGATCGACGCGCTGGGTCGCAAGCGCAGCCTGGTGAGACATTCGGCAATTAGCGGCGTGGTCAACCAACTATTGGCTGAACTTGATTCGGTCGGGAGCAACAATGAAGGCGTCTTTGTTCTGGCTGCCACCAATCATCCCTGGGATGTAGATACCGCCTTGCGGCGGCCGGGTAGACTAGATCGCATGCTGCTCGTCTTGCCGCCGGACAAACCTGCCCGCGAAGCGATTTTGCGTTTCCATTTGCGGGAACGACCGGTCGACAAAATCGATTTGGGCGCGATTGCAAAACAGACTGAGGGTTTCTCGGGCGCCGATCTGGCGCATTTATGTGAATCGGCGGCAGAGTTGGCAATGAATGAATCGATGCGACTGCAGGAGCCACGCCCCATCCGCATGGATGATTTCAATCAGGCGCTGCATAAATTGCGGCCGAGCGCGCGAGCCTGGTTCGAGACGGCACGGAACTTTGCTTTGTTCGCGAATGAAGGCGGGATCTACGACGAGCTGCTCGACTATCTGAAGCGCGAGCGTTTGCTGTAGCGCACATCATCGATGACGCCGCAAGAACTCCTCAAAATCAGACTTCAATCACAAACACTCGTAGAAGCGCAGCGCTTCGAGGAAGCCGCCGAGTTACTGACTCGAGCATTGAGCGCAGCGCCGAATGATAGCGACTTGCTTTGTCGGATGTCCCAGGTGTTGATGGGGCTGAATCAAACTGGTCAGGCGGCTTCATATGCAGAGAGAGCGTTGGCAGTCGATCCCGAAAGTAGCTGGGCGCATCGGTTGCGCAGCCTCGCTTTGCGTCAAAGCAATCGTCACGAGTCGCTGAAGTCTGCCCAAGCGGCGGTGCAACTCGAACCTCAGGAACCCTGGTGCTGGTACGTTTTGTCCGGGGCCCACCTGCAGGTCTTCAATCTAAAGGAAGCTCGCTTTGCGGCCGAACGGCTGCGGACACTGGCGCCCGAGTGGGATATATCGCATCAGGTGCTTTCGTTGGTCGCGTTGAAGGATGAAAAGTACAAAGAAGCCGAGGCGCATTGCCGGCGCCAGCTTGAGCTGAATCCGAATTCATACGAGGGAATGAACAATCTGGGCGTGGCGCTGCTCAACCAAAAGCGCAAGCGCGAAGCGATCGAAGCTTTTAATCGCGCAGCCAAGATCAATCCCGCCGCCGCTTCCGCGCGAAATAACATCGAGGTGGCGGTCAAAAAATATCTGCCACGGGTGACCATACCAATCTTCGCAATTTATCTTTTTATGAATGGTCTACGGGCCCTGGGGACCGAGGGTCAAAGCGGCCTACTGCTCCTCGTACTCTTGTTTATAGCGGGGCTGGTCGCCTTCTTTTGGCTGTTCCGTTGGTTTCGCTTTCGACGCCTGCCTGCTGAAGTGAGGAGTTACGTCAATGTCAGCAAGCGGCAGCGGCAACTGGAAAGCAGGGTCAAGTGGCTCAAGACTATCTGCATTCTGACCGGCGTGCTGGATGGATTCTGGGCCATTGTTTACTTCGGATTCATCATGGAAGGGCGCTATGACTTTTCGGTGAGTCAATTAATGTTTCCGATCATCATGACGATCAGCTGCTCGACGAGCTTTATTTTCCTGCGTCGGACTTACCGAGTAATGAAAAATGGCTGACGCCTCGGTGCTATTCAAAGCTACTGCCCATGAAGACGCTGCCCGCGCAGGAGTTTTGGAAACTCGGCGAGGGGTAATCGAGACTCCCGTCTTTATGCCGGTCGGTACTGCGGGCACGGTGAAGGGAGTTCGGTTCGAAGCGCTGGAAGCCGCCGAACTCGACGCGCGGATTATTCTGGGCAACACCTATCATCTTTGGTTGCGGCCGGGGATCGAAGTGATCAAATCGTGTGGCGGCTTGCACAAGTTCATCGGCTGGGACCGCGCAATGTTGACTGACTCCGGCGGCTTTCAGGTTTGGAGTCTCGCCGAAATTCGTAAGGTCACCGAAGAGGGGACTGAGTTTCGCTCGCACATCGACGGCTCGCTTCGTTTCCTGTCGCCGGAGATTTCCATGGAAGTGCAATCCGTGCTCGGCGCAGAGATCGCGATGGCTTTCGATGAGTGCCCGCCCGGACAGATTGAACATGACGCTGCCCGCCAAAGCATGGAGTTGACGTTGCGATGGGCAAAGAGATCAAAGGAAGCGCAGGAAAGACTGCAGGCTGGAAGCCTGCGCACCGCAGGCAAGATGCCTGCGCTCCCGGGAAGGCAAGCACTATTCGGAATCATTCAAGGCGGCGCGCATCTCGATCTGCGGCGCGAGAGTCTGGAACGCACCGTGGAGATCGGCTTCGATGGCTACGCGATTGGCGGACTCAGTGTGGGCGAAGAAAAACCGGTGATGCTCGACATCATCCAGGACATTGCGGCGCGCATGCCGGCTGACAGGCCGCGCTACCTGATGGGTGTGGGGACTCCCGCAGACCTGATCGAGTCGGTCGCGCGCGGGGTCGACATGTTCGATTGCGTCTTGCCCACGCGCAACGGACGTACTGGTCAGGCGTTCACCTCGCGCGGGAAGCTCAACATCAAAAATGCCCGGTTTGCCACGGACACGCGGCCGCTTGACGAGCAGTGTTCATGCTCAGTCTGTCGCAGGCATTCAAGGGCTTTTCTGCGGCATTTGCATCTCGCGGGCGAGATGCTCGCGAGCATTCTTTTGACGCATCACAATCTGGCGTTCTTCCTTGACACCATGAAAGGCGTCAGGCAAGCTATCCGGTCTGGCCAATTCGCGAAATTTCGGCGAGAGTTCACTGAGCAACTCAGTTCTGGTTTGGAATAGCGCGTGTCAGAGCCCGGAGCGATAGCGCCGGGATCGAAGGCACAACTACGATTCAAATTATGTCCCTTTTATTCTTGTTTCAGGGTGCCGGTGGGTTCGGATTTCTGATTCCGATGCTGCTGGTATTTGGCGTCTTCTATCTGTTGCTCATCAGGCCGCAGCAAAAAAAGCAACGGCAACTGCAATCACAAATTGCCGACCTCAAAGCCGGCGATAAAGTCATCACCACGGGCGGCATCATTGCCACGATCACCGCGGTCAAAGACACAAGTTTTCTAGTGCGCAGCGCCGACAAGTCTATTCTCGAAATTGCGCGGACGGCCGTGGCGGGAATTGACGCGGAAGAAACGAAATAGTTAACCGGGTTTTATGAAGAAGAAGAACCTGCTCCAACGTTCGATCATTATCGCGATCATCACGGTCGTCGGGATTTACATTGTCATCGGGCCACACGGCCGGCGTCCTCACGGGAGAGACTTTACCTGGTCAGGGGTCAAAGCCAACCTCGCTGACAACATCCATCTGGGTCTTGACCTCAAAGGCGGATCGCACCTGGTTATGCGCGTGAAGGTTGAGGACTATCTCAAGCGCTTGAGTGAAGACAATGCGACTGCCGCCGCGAACGCCGCCAAAGAAGCGGGCTTCGAAGTCAAAGAAGCGCATGCGGAAACCTCAACCGGAAACTATCGGGTGATTGTTGAGCCGGCGGATCCCTCAAAGGCGAAAGATATTCAAGCAGCCGTCGAGAAGAAAGTTGATCTCAGCAGCAATGCCGGATGGTCGTATTCACAGTCAGGAAATAGTCTGGTGTGGGCGCTGACCGGATCGATGCAGAACCAACTGGCGGACAATGCTACCGAACAGGCGCTGAAGATCATTGAGACCCGCATCAACACGCTGGGGGTCACTGAACCGACTTTGCAGCGGCATGGCGCGCAGAGTTCCCATCAGATTCTCTTGCAGATGCCCGGCATCACGGATCCCGAGCACGTCAAACAGTTGCTGAAAGCGCAATCGCGCCTGGAACTGGTGCATGTTGTTAGTGCCCAGAGCCCTTCGCCCGCACAAACTTACAGCACGCGCGAAGAAGCGGTTACGTCTCTGAATAGCGGCGGAAATATCCCGGCCAACCGCAAGGTCCTGCCGTACACGGAGCGCGCTGAACTTAACGCCGATCAAAACAATGCGGCGGCGCCCAAGCCCACGAAGTGGGTCGTAGTTGAATCCCCCGCGATTATCGATGGCAGCGAACTGCGCAACGCGAACGCAGTCCAGTCCGCCGGTGGCGGCGCTGACGATTTCCAAATTCAGTTTGCTTTGAAGAAGACCGGCGCTGATAAATTCGGCGCGTGGACCGGCTCGAACATCAACGAGTACATGGGCGTCGTCCTCAACGACGAAGTAAAATCCATCGCTTTCATCAAGTCGCAGATTTATGACAGCGGCGAAATCACCGGACGGTTCTCGAAACAATCGGCGGAAGACCTGGCCTTGACTCTGCGCTCGGGTGCGCTGCCGGCGCCGATCGAATATCAGGAAGAGCGTTCGGTGGGACCGAGCCTCGGCCAGGACTCGATCCGATCAGGTGTGCGCGCATCGCTGCTGGGCCTCGTACTGGTAGTCATGTTCATGCTGATTTATTACCGGGGTTCAGGCATCAATGCGGTGGTCGCGTTATTGCTGAACATGATTCTGATGATTGCCGGACTGATTCTGTTCGGAGCTACGCTGACGCTGCCCGGTATCGCGGGCATGATCCTGACGATAGGTATGGCAGTGGACTCCAACGTGCTGATCTTTGAGCGCATTCGTGAAGAACTTCGATCCGGCAAGACGGTGCCTTCAGCAGTCGAGCAGGGGTTCGGCCACGCGTTTGTCACAATCATCGACACCCACGTGACCACGATCGTTTCATCATTGTTCCTTTACGTGTTTGGCGCGGGCCCGATTCGCGGATTCGCCGTAACGCTGGTTCTGGGTTTACTCGTCAACCTGTTCTCTGCGGTTTACGTCTCGCGCACGATTTTCATTTGGCTGCTAAGCCGGAAAGGGCGTCGCGCAGAGTCGCTTAGCATTTAGTAATGATTCAAATTTTTCACGACATCAACATTGACTGGCTGGGCAAGCGCAAGTTTTTCATCGGTCTGTCCATCGCGCTGATGCTCGCGGGCATGGGCACCGCGCTTTACCGCCACAAGTTTCACCCTCACGGAACGGAAGCCTTTAACCTCGGCGTCGACTTCAAGGGCGGCACCGTGGTGACCGCGCGCTTCAAACAGCCGCCGTCAGTTGACGCATTGCGCGCCGCGGTGAACGCAGTCGGCATCAGCGATGCAGTGATCCAGCCAGTTCTCGATAAGCAGGGCGAATTCCTCATCAAGGTTCCGCAGCAGGGTTCAGATGAAAATGCTGCTGAGACCCAAGCCGGCGTTGATGCTGCGCGTACGAAAGTCCGGCAGGCGCTGAACACCTTCGGCGCCGAAGCAGCCGCAACCAAGAATCTGACTGACGATCCGAACGCCGCATACAAGATTGAAGGCACCGACGCCGTCGGCCGCGTTGCCAGTAAGCAACTGCGGACTCAGGCGATCGCGGTGACGATCGCGGCCCTGATCGGAATGCTTATGTTTATCGCGTTCCGCTTCGAGTGGACTTACGGCGCGGCTGCGGTAATCGCGGTCTTTCACACCGTACTGGTGACGTTGGGTCTGTTTTCAATCTTCCAAATTGAAATCAACCTGACGGTGATTGCGGCGCTGCTGACGTTGGTCGGTTTCGACGTTAACGACTCGATCGTGATCTTCGATCGAATCCGCGAAAACCGAAAACTCTATCGGCGCATGAGTCTGTACGACGTGACCAACCTTTCGATCAACCAAACGCTGTCGCGAACAGTGATTACGTCAGGTCTGGTATTTCTTTCGGTGGTTGCGCTGGTTTTGCTCGGCGGCGAAACATTGCGTCCTTTTTCACTCGCTTTGTTGATGGGCATCTTGTTCGGAACCTATGACACGATCGCAGTTGCTGGTCCCATCATGGTCTGGTGGGAGCGCAAACTGGAAGCGGCTAACAGGCTGCCTGCGGTGAGTGCTCGCGAAAGCGGACTTCAGTCGAAGCAGGCCAGAGGATCGAGCAAGAGCGTCGGCAAGCCATCGCGAGTCGCGTGAGGCTGTCGGGAACCTATCGCCCGCCCACGGTTTCTAATAAAAGTGTTGTTGCAAGTAACGCGTTCTAAGAGTACATTGTGCCGCGCTTTTCAGGAGCGAGTTGCCTTGACTTTGCGTATCCGGGCGGCATAGACTGCACGCGTTGCTGGCCAATTAAATACGTTTTCGTAATCGTGCATTTCATCAAGTCGAGAAGAAGCACGATAGGGTTAGTACGTTAAGGGGCCAGTTTATTTGTGTCTTCGCGGACTAACTGGCTTGCGACGTGCGGCCTCCTTTCTTTTCCGCAGGTCAAACGGCATCGATTACGCTGGCGTTTTGAAATTGCAATTATCTTATTGCGGTACTGCTCCTGAACAGACCCTTTTGGCGCCGAATAGGGAGGACTGAAGATGTTCGAAAACTTGGTCGAGTCCGGGTCGCACTCGGAAGATATCAAACGAAAGAGTTCGTTTCTGCTCGGGTTTACGGTTTTATATTTGGTCCTGATTGTCGTCTTCGGCATTGCCGGTATTTGGTACGCGACGGCGAATATCGATGCGCAGACGCTCGAGTTAACGGCGCTGATTGCGCCGGTGCCCGTGCAGCAGCAGCAGCAAAAACAGGAATCGAAGCCTGAGAAGATCGAAATCACCAAGAACGTCGACGTGCGGCAACAGTTAATTGCCAACGTTGATCGGGCTGACCTGGTGCCGAAGGAAGTGTCGGCCAAAGCGAGCGACATTCCGCCGGTGCGCAAAGGCGTCGTGACCATGGTAGGCAGCTCGAACTCGAATGCGATTGCGCCGGTCGCTCCGGGCAATGGCACCGGCAACATCATCGCCGGGCCGGCTAAAGTTGAAGTCGCCGATGCGCCACCGCCGCCACCACCGAAACCGACTCCGCCGAAAGCCCCAATTTCGGGAGGCGTGCTCAACGGAAAAGCGGTGCGCCTGGTGCAGCCACCATACCCGGCGATCGCGCGTAGTGCGCACGCGGCTGGTCAGGTGAGAGTGCAGATCACCATCGATGAGAATGGCAACGTCGTGTCGGCGGCAGCCGTGTCGGGTCACCCACTCTTGCAGGGTGCTGCAGTGTCCGCCGCGCGGCAGTCGAAGTTTACACCGACCAAGCTTTCCGGCATGCCTGTGAAAGTAACAGGCGTAATCATCTACAACTTTGTGGCGCAGTAATAGAAACGGCCGCGCTCTCCAACGAGGCGCGGCCTTCACTTGCTGTAAGAAATTTCAATCGTACACTACCTTTTGGAGGATCTACCGTGACTATTCTAACCAGCATCCTCGGAACGAAAGCGTTTAGCCTGCTCTTCGTTCTTTGGCAAGCCAGTCCGTCACCGTCTGCGGCCGCCGGCGGCAACGAGTTCACCATGACTGAAATGGTGAAGAACATGGGAGCCGTCGCCATCACCGTCGTGATCATTCTCTTGATTATGTCAGTGTATTCGATCGCCATCATGGTCGAGCGCTATTTGACCTACACTGCCGCCAAGAAGCAGTCGCGCGAATTCGCTCCGCGAGTGGCGCAGGCGCTTAAGAACAACCGGATCGAAGAAGCCATCAACATCAGCGACAAGCATCGCAAGTCGCACTTGGCAATGGTCGTGAACAGCGGGCTTCAGGAATTCCGCGCGCACGAGCAGTCGTCGGAAATCTCCGGCGATGAAATCGAAGCGTCGAAGCGCGCTTTGCAACGCGCGATTGCCATTAAGACGGCAGAGTTTCGGCGGGGCTTGTCGGGCCTGGCGACCATCGGTTCAACCGCGCCGTTCGTGGGGTTGTTCGGTACAGTGTTCGGCATCATCAACGCGTTCCGCGGGATGAAGAACGCCGAGTCGGCCGGTATCGCGGCAGTAGCCGGCGGTATTTCGGAAGCCCTGTTTACGACGGCCCTGGGTCTGGTCGTGGCGGTGCCTGCGGTGTGGTTGTTCAACTACTTCACCGGCAAAGTAGACGGTTTCGTGGTGGAAATGGATAACTCAGCGTCTGAGCTGGTTGACTATTTCATCAAGAACCGCACCAAACAGCTCAATCCATAGTTTCGTCGTTTGCGGCAATGAGATCAGCGCGGTTGCCGCGCTGATCGTGGCGTCGCGTATTAGCGCGGCGAAAGGAGATTTACCATGGGAATGTCTAGCGGCGGTGGTGGCGGGTTAACATCGGAAATCAACGTAACCCCCATGGTCGACATCATGCTGGTGCTTCTGATCATCTTCATGGTGGTTACGCCCTTTTTGCAACAGGGCATTACCGTTCCGATTCCGCGTGACCTGAGAAACCCCGACGAGGATCAGGCCATCAACAAGGAAACCTCAGTGATCGTGTCAGTCGTGTGCCGGCCTCCGGACGCACCGCAATGCACGCCTGAGATGACCGAATACTATTTGGGCAAGAAGAAGGTTAATGCTGACGAGCTGAAATCCCAGGTGGAAAAGGCGCTGGCCAATAAGAAAGAGGAAGACAAGATTGTCTATATCAAGAGCGGCGTTAACGTGAATTATGGCGAGGTGGTTAAGGTCATTAATGCCGTGCGCGAAAAAGGCATAGACAAGATTGGCCTGGTGGCCGACAAGAAGAAGGGCGGCGCGGTCGCTAAAACCTAGGGGCGTCTTCGCTGGTCAGTTTCGTTTACCAAATTGAGGTCAAACTAGTTATGGCAATGGGAGCAAAAGGTGGGGATCGCGCGGTTCCCTATATCAACGTTACGCCACTCATCGACGTGTTGCTCGTGTTGCTGATCATCTTCATGGTGGTCACACCACTCAGACCAAGCCGGTTCAAAGCGGACATTCCGACGCAACGCGATCCGAACGAGGATCTTAGCAAGCTCAAACCAAATCCGTTGACCCTGGTAGTTACCATTGGTCAGGATTTGCAACTTAAGTTGAATCAGGATTCGATGGGTTCAGTCAATGACCCCAGCGCCCTGGCGGCGAAGCTGCAGCAGACATTCCAGTTGCGCAAGGAGCAACACGCTTACAAAGTCGGGATGGAAGCCGCTACTAACATTCCGGAAGATCAGCGAATTGAAAAGACTGTGTTCGTAAAAGCCCCGCGCGCGCTCAAGTATGGTGATGTAGTCAAAGTGATCGACGCCATCAAGGGCGCCGGAGCAAGCCCGGTCGGCTTACAAGTTGACGATTTACCATAATCCGAACGTGACGAGATCGCCGGTAGTTCTTCCGCCAGCATCAGTAAACTCGCGCGCCGCGTCGCGTCGTCACTTTCACTCAAAGACGGAGTTAACCGAAATGAGATTGTCTCGATCCAGGATCTGCGCTCTCGCGATCCTGGCTTTGTTTGTCGGCGCCGGCGCCGGCTGCTCGCTGATCGGCAAAGTCCGGGCGAAAAACGAATTGAACGAAGCGGCCAAGGCCTACAAGGAAGGCCACTTCGAAGACGCTGAACAACATGCCCGCAAGGCGCTGGCGTTTGATCCCAGCAACCGGACCGCCACCATTTTCGTCGCCCGCATCGTGCACCAGCAATACAAACCAGGCGTGGACGCGCCCGACAATATCCAGAAAGCTCGCGACGCCGTCGAAGCCTACAAACGAGTGCTGCAAATCGATCCGAAGAACGAGGAAGCCTTTCAGGCAATCTCGTATTTGTACGCCGCCACCAAGGATGATGAGAACCTGCGGCAATGGATTTCCACGCGTGCGAACGATGCCAACGAAACCAGCGAAAAGCGCGCCGCGGCTTACGCGATTCTTGCCGGCAAAGATTGGGACTGCTCCTACAAAATTACCGAGCTGCCTGAAGTGAAAGTAGTAGCGGCGGAAGGCAAAGTTAACTATCAAAAGCCGAAGGATCCGAAAGACTTTGATAACATCCAGAAATGCGTAGCGCGTGGACTCGAAGAGGCAGAAACCGCAATCAAGTATGACGCGAACAACGAAAATGCGTGGTCATACAAGACAAACCTTTTGGTCGAAGCCGGCAGAATCGCGCTGATGAACGGCGAAGCCGACAAAGCGGCGCAATACGAGAAACAGGCAGAAGTAGCCCGCAAACGCGACGCGGAACTTAAGGAAATCGAGACCAAGCGTCAAGAAGCGCTCGAGCAAGCTGCCGGCTCGCCAACTCCTTAGCCACTCCACCAACTGTCTAACACAAGTGAGGTGACGTAAGATTCGTTCGAGTCAAGCGTCACCTCTTGCTATAATCAAAGCGGTCAGTTGTTCGCTGTCAGTTGTCAGTTGACCAAGTGTCTCATCAACTGACCACTGGCAACCGGCAACTGACATTTTTCTATGGTTCGCATCGAAGACATCGTCGAGAAAGTCAGACGCAATCATCCGCAGGCGGATCTTAATCTGATGCGGCGTGCCTACCTGTTTTCAGCGCGTGAACACAAAGGTCAAAAGCGCGCCTCGGGCGAATCCTACCTCGTTCACCCGCTGGAAGTTGCCAACATTCTCGCTGATATGCGCATGGACGCGGTTTCGGTTTCGACGGGACTGCTGCATGACGTCGTCGAGGACACGCTCGCCGACACCAAGACGATTCGCGAATATTTCGGCGAGGAAGTCGCTCACCTGGTCGAAGGCCTGACCAAGATTGCCCATATCAGCAACGTCTCACGCGAAGAGCAGCAGGCGGAAAACGTGCGCAAGATGCTGCTGGCGATGATTGACGACGTCCGAGTTGTGCTGGTGAAACTCGCGGATCGCTTGCACAACATGCGCACGCTCGAGTTTTTGAACGCCGAGAAGCGCCGGCGCATCGCGCAAGAGACCATGGACATCTACGCGCCGATTGCGCATCGCCTCGGGATGGGTAAGTTGCGTGGCGAGTTAGAGGATCTGGCCTTCCGGAATTTGCACCCCGACGATTACCGCGACATCAGCGCGCAACTGGAAAAGCGCCGCGCTGCCAATGAAGCGTTCCTGAATGACATCACCAGCACCATCGAACAAAAGATGCGCGAGGCTGAGGTTCCTTTCGTGCGCATCGAAGGCCGCGTGAAACGAATTTATTCGATCTGGAAAAAGTTGCATGCCCAGAGTATCGATCTGGATCAGGTTTACGATCTCGTAGCTGCGCGGGTGATCACACCGAACGAGATTCGGCATTGCTATGGCGCACTCGGGGTGATTCACAACGCGTGGAAGCCTGTGCCGGGACGATTCAAGGACTGGATTGCGACGCCGCGGGACAATCTTTACCAATCGCTTCACACCTCGGTCATCGGTTCCCGGGGCCAGCCGTTTGAGGTCCAAATTCGGACAGAACAAATGCACATCGTGGCCGAGGAAGGCGTGGCCGCGCACTGGAAATACAAGGAAGGCAAGCGCGGTCCGCGCGATGATGACGAGGCCTTAAAGGTCCTGCGTTCACTGATCGAATGGACCCAGGAGGTGAAAGATTCGCGTGAGTTTATCGACGCGCTGAAACTCGATCTTTATCCCAAAGACGTTTACGCGTTCACGCCAATGGGCAAAGTCATTCAATTACCGCGGGGAGCAGCCACGGTGGACTTCGCGTACATGATTCACTCGGAAGTGGGTAACACGTGCACCGGCGCGCGGATTAACGGTCGCATGGTGCCGCTGCGCACCCAGATTCAAAACGGCGACGTGGTAGAGATTCTCACCAGCGCGAACGCTCATCCTTCGCGCGATTGGTTGAATTTCGTGGTCACTTCGCGCGCGCGCAATCGCGTGCGGCACTGGGTCGCCGAACAACAGCGCGCTGAGTCGATTGAAATTGGCCGCAAACTGTTTGAGAAAGAAGCCGGCCGCTTCCAAATGTCCGTCAAGAAACTTCTTGCGGACAGCAATGGCGATCTGAAACGGATCTCCGGCGAATACGGTTACGGGCGGACCGATGACCTGCTGGCGGCGATCGGTTACGGCAAGATTATTCCGCGCAACGTCATTGCGAAATATCTGGGCCCCGAAAAATTTGCCACCCTCGATCAACAGAAAGAGTCGAAACTGCGCACTGGCGTGCGCGCAGTGCGGCGGTTGCTGGGTGGCGACGATGCAATCGTGGTGCGCGGCGTCGAGGATTTGATGGTCAATCGCGCGCGTTGTTGTAATCCGCTGCACGGCGAAGACATCATCGGCTACATCACGCGCGGTAAAGGGGTCGCCGTCCATACCAAGCGCTGCAAGAACGTCAAGCAGTTGATGGTCAATCCCGAACGAATCGTGAAGGTGGAATGGGCTTCGCGTCCAGAGAAGACCGCCTACGCAGTCAAGCTACTGGCTACTACTGAGAATCGCACTGGCATGATCGCGGGAATTACGGGCGCGATTTCAGATATGAAGACCGGAATTCGGGACGCGCGCGCTTCAATTGGACCAGATCAAAAAGGCCGCATCGAAGTCACTGTCGAAGTTTTTGATGTGAAGCACCTCGACAAAGTCACGACCTCAATCAAGAGTGTGCCTGGAGTCTTGGATGTGGAGAGGCTCCAAGGGGCGGCGTAAGCAGAAGGCAGAAGGCAGAAAGCAGAAAGCAGAAAGCAGAAGGCAGAAAGCAGAAGGCAGAAAGCAGAAAGCAGAAAGCAGAAAGCAGAAGTTGCTGCCTTCTGCTTTCCGCCTTTTGCCTACTGCCTTTTGCCTACTGCCTTCTGCCTACTGTTTTTTATTTCCTTCCGTATCGTATCGCTCGATCGTTCCCGCGTAGTCCTTAATCTGACCTTCAATCTCAGTCGCATCGCCGACGATCACGATTGCCGCACGATCTGGAGTGACATGCTGTTGAGCGACGCGCTGTACATCTTCAGCCGTGACTGCATTGACCTGATCGCGATACGTGTGCAGGTAATCGCTCGGCAACTCGAACATCTTCACGCTGGTTAATTGGTCGATTAATCCGTCCTGCGTCTCAATGCGAATCGGGAAGACTCCAGTGAGATAGGATTTCGCATTCTTTAGCTCTTCGTCCGGTACCCGCTCGTTGCGGATCCGTTCAAGTTCGTAGAAAAACTCGTGCAGCGAAGCGCCCGTAACCGGCGTGCGAACCTCGGCGGTCGCGCGAAACGTGCCGGCCAGCCGCCGCGCGTCAAGACTCGAATACGCGCCATAGGTGTAGCCTTTTTCTTCTCGCAGATTCATGAACAGACGCGACGACGCGTTAGCGCCCAGGATCGTGTGCATCAATAACATCGGAAAATAATCGGCGCTGGTGCGCGTGATGCCGGCATTTGCGATCACTATGTTCGACTGGGCAGAGCCGGGACGGTCAATGACATAAGCGACTCTTTCGGTTCGCTCTGGCGGAGATGAAAAGGTCGGCTCATTGCGCGTAGTGCTCGTCCACGATCCGAAAAGCTTTTCGAGCTTCGTCGCGGTCTCGTCCGGATCGACGTCGCCCACCACTAAGAGCACCGCGTGATCAGGCCGCATTGTCTGTTGATGAAAATCCGTGAAAGTATCGCGGGTCATTACGTCCAGCGACTCGCTTGTCGGGGAGATGCGCGCGTAAGGATGCTGGCCAAACATCACCTTAGCCACGCGTTCAGACGCCAGAAAATTCGGCTGCGCCCGTTGCTGAATCAGCATCTGTTTTGTGTTCTCGCGCGCCAGATCGATTTCATTCTGCGGAAATGAAGGTTGCAGAGTGACATCGCCAATTAGCTCAAGAATCTCATCGACGTAAACTGCCAGCGACGAAGCACCGATCGTCATGAAGTCGGACGTGGAGCTGACGCTCAGCGTGGCGCCCAACCGTTCGACTTGTTCGGCGATTTGTAAACTGGTGCGAGTCGCAGTGCCTTCGGTCAGCAGGTGGGCCATCATGTCGCTCAGGCCCGGAAGCTGGATCGGATCATTGGAATCGCCGCCGCGAAAAGCCAGGCGGAAGCTCACGATGGGCAAGCGTGCGTCATGAACCATGGCGAGTTGCAGCCCATTGCCAAGTCTGGTTTCGACGGCCAACGGAATCTTCAGCGCACGCGGCTTAAGCGGCGCCGGTTGATTACGGCGAAATGTTTCTGGTTGTGGACGGCGAACGTTAGTTTCGGAAGTAGTTTGCACAGACACTCAACTTCTCACGGTCAGTTTTGAATTTTGATTACTAGAGAATCTTATCCAACCGCGCTGAGAGTTGGGTTGTCAAGTTCGCATTCGGATCCATGCCGCCGAGTGAACCGGCGACGTGGCCTTGCTTGTCGAGAATTACTATTGATGGGACTTGATCGACACCCATCTTTTTCGACAGTGTGCCATCGGGATCGCGCAGGATTGTGACTTTGTACTTCCGAGCCGATTCGCGAAGTTGATCGTCGGATACGAAGTTCTTTGACTTATTATTGTCTGAATCAACGCTGACCCAATAGACGGCGACGCCGCGCCCGGCATACTGGTCAGCGAGCTTTTTCACGCCTTCCATTTGGTTGCGCGAGAGCGGCAGCCAGGAAGCGCCGAATGCGAATACGACGACTTCGCCGCGTAGGCTTTGCGAGGTGACCGCTTCGCCGTCGATTGCACGGAGCGAGAAATCGACTGGAGCGTTTTGGGTTGCGCCCGTGGACACGAATGCCAGGGCAAAAATAAGCACCGCCAGCGCGGCGGCTTTTCGGGTGATGGTAAACATTTGCGTTCCCTTCGCCGCCAAAGAGGGCGGCTGACGGATACTTAGATGAAGTCCAGGGCTGGGCAGTTGGTTACTCATTCCGGTCCTCAGTGGGCGCAAATTCCTTTGGTTTATGGCCGAAAACCGCTTCCTGCAGGCGGACGTAATCATCCCACGTGTCCATGTCTTGTGCAATGAACCCGCAGTCTACGGGCAGGCGCACGACTTCCTGGCGGTGGTTCGCAAAGAAGCCCCGCAAACCTTCTTGCTGGTCCAGCCTGGTGAGTTCATCACGGTAATCCAAATCGATTAGGACAGGATGACCCCCACGACTTTCGAATTCAGGTTGGACAAGTTGAGCTCCCGCGCGCCAGGTTTCGATAATAGTGTGAATCACGTTAGCGGGAACCGCCGGATGGTCCGCGGGGGTAATCAGCGCGGCTTTCGCGCTCGCGCTCAGCGCCGCGACGCCTAAAGCGATCGACTTGCTCATCGCGCTATCGGGATCCGGATTCGTGACGAAAGCGACTGAGCTTGTTTTCAGGTGGTCAGCGACGTCTTCAGCCTTATGGCCCAGCACGAGGACGATTTCCTCAACCCCCGCCTCCTGGAGGTTGTCGATGCATGACTGGATGACGGTCTTGTTTCCGAAGGGAAGCAGCGGCTTGAATGCGCCCATACGGCGCGAACGGCCGGCGGCGAGAACAATGGCGGCAACGTCTTTCATAGCAGGAGTTGATCTCGCCTTTAGGCGGCCGTGGGGATAGCGGCCGAAAAGCGAAACTCCCGAACTTCGCAGCGGACTATGCGGCAGAGGCCGGCGGTTCCCAAAGTTCGATCCGGTTGCCTTCCGGATCCATGATCCAGCCGAATTTACCGAAATCAGATGGTTCGCCGCTCTTAGGGTCTACGTCGACGCCGTCAGCGCGAAGCTGTTGCAGAAGCTCATCAAGATTTGCTACGCGATAGTTGATCATGAAAGCCTTTTCGCTGGGCTCGAAGTGTTTTGATTCTTCGCTAAAGACTGACCAGGCCGTGGCAGCGTCGGCGGATCCAGGATCGTCGCGCCAATTAAAAACGGCGCCCCAGGCTTCGGACTCTATGCCGAGATGGGTTCGATACCATGCCTTAAGCTTCTCAGGATCTTTCGCTTTGAAGAAGATGCCGCCGATGCCGGTGACTCGTTTCATTTGTGATGTTCCTCCGTTGTTGCCGCAGCGGGCAGGATGAGCTTTGCCCTACATTAATTCGCGCAGGGCCCGAAGAGTGTATTCGCGCGCCATCTGCTTGCGCCATTGATAAACGAAATCCGTGTTGTCGAGGGGCCGCGCTTTTACGTAGGCAGCTTCAGCAGCCGCGTGAATTTGATCGTCGTTAAGCGATTTACCGATCAAACTGTCAGCCGCTTCTTTGACCTGGACCGGCGAAGGCGCTATGCCGCCGAGGACGATCTTCGCGTCTTTCACCCGGAGCGCGGACGCCTCGCCCGCACTCGGGGCTCCGTCGTATTGCACGTAAGCAGCGACACCCAACACGGGAAAATCAAAGGCGCCTCTGCGCCGCAGCTTCTGATACGACGCGCGCCAGCCGTTCGTCGCCGGCAGATGAATATCGACGAGCAACTCGTCGCTGCGCTTGTTCATATAGTCGATGCCGTCGTCTTTGTAGAAGTCACGCGCTTCCACCATGCGTTCACCGGCAGTCGAGACAAAGCGAAACTTTGCGCCAATGGCCACCATCACCGGGACGAGATCGCTCGACTGCACGGCCCAGCATTTCGAACTGCCCGGGGCCACCCAACAAACGTCGCCGTCTTTCTTCAGACAGAAGTTGATCCCTTTGCGCCATTCGTAATTCTGATCGTAGTAGTTGCAGCGCGTGTCTAGTAAAAGATTTCCGCCAATCGTTCCCATGTTCCGGAGTATTGGCGTGGAGATCGAGCGCGCAGCATGAGCGATCACGGGATAGTCGCGGTTAATAAGTGGATGCTCGACGATGTCCGTGAGCGTTACCGAAGCGCCAATGCGAATCCCCGACTTGCCGTCACCGATAATCTGATT
>DATNEI010000166.1:0-2191 GCA_035606795.1 Pyrinomonadaceae bacterium | reverse complement strand
AACGCGAACCCGTAACCGCGTCCGAATCCCTTTGCCGGACCGAGTTCGTCCTCGTAGTAAGCCGCGAGTTGTCGCGACGCCATCGCAACCACTGTCAACGAGCTGCTCGCCGGCAACGGCTCAAAGATTGCACTGACACCCGGATCCATCTCCTTCAATCGCGAGAGCACGCGGTTGTACTGGTCAGTGCAAAACGCGGCCGCATCTTCTTTCCCACCCGTCCACTCCGATTGCAGCGCCATCCGCGACGTGCGTCGCAGCACATTAATCAACTTGACTAACTCTTTTTCTCTCTCCATCGTTACTCCTGTTTCTACTCACAACTTACCGACACCGGCACGCATCGCACGCGCGCCCGTCGCGGCCCACACCCGAAATAAACGCCGCGCGCAAACTCCGGCTCATCAGCCTCGAAATACGCGAGCAGCTCCTTCGCCGCGATGCGCGTCACTTCCGGCGAAGCAGTTTCACTCAACGGCGTAAACAACGGCTTGATCGCCGGCTCGAGCTCAGTCAGTCGCGCCAGCACGCGGTTGTATTGCGCCACGCAGAACTGCGACGCATCAGGTCCGGATTTGGTCCAGGCGGCGTAACCCGCCGCGCGCGCGATGCGTCGCAGCACGTTAAGCAGTTTCACTGTTTCCTTTTCCATTTCGTACTCCTCGTTAATTTGTCTCTTCAACTTTGGCCCGCAACAGTTTCTTGCCGTGATGAATTCTCCACTTCACGGTCGAGAGTGGCACTCCCATAAACGCGGCGATGCGCTCGAGCGGCATCTCGTCGAGAAAGCGCAGCCGCAAGGGCATCGCGTAGTCAGCCGAAAGACTGTCGAGAGCTTTGATCATCGCTTCGTCACGTTCTTTATCGGCGATTGGCCGCGACAGTGCTTCAATCTTTTCAAGCAACGCTTCATCCAAAGGCACGCGCCTGGTCAGGTGCGTTGTTTCACTCTTGCTGAAGCGCAAAGCCCGATGCCGCGTGATGGCTGACAACCATGCACCGAACTTCCGCGGCTCGTCGATTCCGGGCAGCGCCTTGAAAGCGAGCAGCAGCGACTCTTGCGCCACATCTTCCGCGTAATCGGCGCCGACGATTGTCCGCGCCAATCTCACGACCGCGGGCCGGTAACGCACCACCAGTTCTTCAAACGCCTCCAGATTGCCGAGAATCGCCGCGAGCACCAGCAGTTCGTCCGGCGATTCAGTCGGTCTCATCGTTAGTCCCAGTAGTCCAAGCCTCGCTCGAAATGCCGTCCATTGTTATAGAGACATGTTACGGCCCGAAAGTTAGGCTGGTTTGGAAATAAATCGTAAACTGATTGTGGACGGCCCCAATCTTCAACGATAAGATTCCATGTAGTTCTTAGGTCAGCGTCGCAGTTTTCCCTGTAAATTCCGAGGTCAAGCGGTGCGCAGTTCACTGAAAAATTACATTCTCGGTTTTGGCGCACTCGGGGCGGCTATTTTGTTGCGCTGGCTTCTGGACCCGCTCCTGGGCGATGCGCTGCCGCTGGTCACGCTCTTCGGCGCAGTCGCAGCGGCGGTGTGGCTAGGCGGATACCGCCTTGCGATTCCGGTCACGCTGTTTGGATATGTCGCATGTCTTTACCTTTTTATACCGCCGCGCGGTGAGCTGGTTTTTTCTGGTCGCGCGAACCTCGTCGGATTGAGCGCATACCTGTTCACGTGTTTTCTGATCATCCTCATAGGCGAAGCGGCGTGGCGGTCGCAGACTTCCGCTCACCAGCGACAGGAAGTTTTCAGAGTCGCGCTGCGAAGCATCGGTGACGGCGTGATCACAACCGATATCGGAGGATACGTCACATACATTAACGGCGTCGCCGAGTCGTTGACAGGCTGGTCGCGCGAGGACGCACTCGGCCAGCCACTCGAACGCGTGTTTCAGATCGTCAATGAAATCACACGGCTGCCCGTCGGGAATCCGGCCACCCGAGCGTTGCACGAAGGCGTGGTAGTGGGGCTTGCAAACCACACGATACTGATCAAGAAGGACGGCACAGAATGTCCGATCGATGACAGTGCAGCGCCGATCCGCAACGAAGCGGGACACGTCTCAGGCTGCGTGCTGATCTTTCGAGACGTTACTGCGCAACGTATGGCTGAGCGCGACAAAGCCAGTCAACTTCTTACGGCTCGTCTGCTCGCAGCCATAGTCGAATCGTCAAACGATG
>DATNEI010000164.1:0-5995 GCA_035606795.1 Pyrinomonadaceae bacterium | reverse complement strand
TTTCATCGGGCGCGGGATCGTCCGAAAAAAGGCGGAAGGTTTCGATTACAATCAGCCTGCGCCGCCACGCGAAGAACAGGGCAGGGGAGCACGAGTCCCGCAACGAAGGGTTCAGCCGCGACCACCAGGAAATTCTCCGCGTGGAAGCGGCGACGCCCCGGACGGGCAGATCGGGTGGCGTTTCCGGAATGCTTCATCGAACAACCGTCCGCCGCGCAGATCTTATCGAAGGCATCGTTGATTCACCTCCGTACAAGATAAGGGCCACCAAAAGCGCAAAGCGCACTGGCGGCCCCTTTCTCAGATTTTCAGAGTCTTATTGTTTTGGCAGTGGATCCGACGCAAAGTTTGCGTGGACCAGCATCCATTTGTCGCCCTTTTTCACAAAAACGCGCGTCGATTTTGCGCGATTCGGCGTCGTTTTTCCGTCCTTGTCCTGTGTTAGACCGGCATAGTTGTAAGTCAGGATCGCAACGTCCCCGTTGTATACCTGAACTTTAGGATTGGTCATTTCCGCCCCTACCGTCTTGCCAGAGGCTTTTCCTGTAGCCTCCGCCAGCCGTGAATTCATCGCTTTCCCATCGAGACGCGTGGCATAGTCACCGTTGAACTCGGTGTAGTCGTCCGACGTGTCCTTCGACTGTTCGACGACACTCGTCGGATCTTTGATCTCCGCCGCCCATTGCGCTTTCGTCATCGCAATAACGGCGTCGACTGTTGTCTGGTCGGCCTGCTGAGCCGACGCGTTCATCGTGAAAGCCAAGCAACAGGCAGACGCGATTAATACTAACATTAATTTTTTCATTTCTATTTCCTCCGGGGAAACCCCCGTGTGTTTGAGCTGACCATGCTCAGTGTTTAGACCGCAACGGACAACGGTCTTGTTAGCTATTGCCGCTGAACCGGCTGAGAAGCCGGATGCTCGCTTGCTTGCGTTAGACTGTAATAGCGCGCCGACCCGGGTAAGTCAATCCGTTTCAGTTGAGAGGTTGAGTTGTTGAGGCGATCTCTTCAGAATGGGGGAAGGATGAATTGTCCGGATGCTTCATTGATTAGGATTGTCGAGGCAAATTTGAGTTTGCGTGCGGACCAGGAGGCAGTCCTGGCGATGGTTGATGCCTACTCGCGAGACGCCATGGGTGATGGCAAGCCGCTTGATCCGGATGTTCGGGCGCAACTTATAGCTGGACTAAGAAGACACCCCACGACGCTGATCTTCCTGGCATTTGATGGTGACCAGCCGATCGGAGTTGCCGTCTGTTTCATCGGTTTCTCGACCTTCGCTGCCAAACCGCTCATCAATATTCACGACTTTGTGGTTCTACCGACGTCTCGCGGCAAAGGCATTGGGCGACACTTGCTGGAGGCGATTGAAACTAAAGCAAAGGAACTTGGTTGTTGTAAGCTAACGCTGGAGGTAATGGACAAAAATCATCAGGCGGTTCGCTTGTATCAGGCGGCCGGTTTTGAGCGCTACGCACTGCAAGAAGAAGCAGGTGCGGCGATTTTTATGTCCAAGCCACTGCAGTAACTGGCCTGCCTTCGACGCCGACGAATCGCCATTCCCGATATGAAAACGTCCTATTTCTTATCTTTTCGTTGCGACGCTGCGATGATGTGATCTTTTCGGACTTTCTGTTCTTCAGCCGAGAAGCGCGAAGATTTCGGTTGGGATTTGTTTTCCCTTAACGGCCACTTCGCCGAGCCGGCGGGTGCGATACTTATCTTTCGCTTTCGCCAATGTGGCGCCGCTGACAATGACCCGCGCGTCATATTCTGGTGTTTTCGTCAACTCTTCGAGGCGGGAGGCGAGGTTTACTCCATCGCCGATGACGGTGTAGTTGAGCCGTTTTTCCGAACCCATGTTGCCGGCAACTACAACACCGGTATTTATTCCGATTCCGATGCCGACCGTGGGCAAGCCGCGCCGGTGCCATTGCTGATTCAGCTCGTCGAGTGCCGTGGTCATCTCCAACGCAGCGCGCAGCGCGTGGTCGGCATCGTCCGCGGACGCGACCGGCGCGCCAAATAATGCCATGAGCGCGTCACCGACATACTTGTCCACCACACCGCCGTGCTTTTCCACGATGGCGGCCATCCGGGTGAAGTAGTGGTTGAGAATCGCGAGCATCTCTTCGGGATCGAGGGCTTCGCTCATTCTGGTAAAGTTTCGCAGATCGGAAAAGAGTACGGTCACTTCCCGCTGCTCTCCGCCGAGCGTGACCTTCTTCCGGAGTAACTCCGCCGCGATCGCCGGGGAGACGACCTTGCCTAACAAGTCGCGAACACGGTCGCGTTCTGCCAGGCCAGCGCTCATTTGATTGAAGGAAGCGGCAAGCGATCCGATTTCATCCTCCTGCTTAAGATCCACCCGGTGATTGTAATTTCCGGCCGCTATCTCACGCGCGCCGCTGGCCAGTTCCAATACCGGTCGGGAAACGCCGCGCGCGATCCACAAGCCAAGCAAGGCGGATACCCCCAAGCCTAGCAGCGCCAGGATCAGGTAGAATCGTTCAAGTCGAAGATAGGGCGCGATTTCCTCGTCGAACGATCGTTGCAGCAGCGCGATGGGATGTGCGTTCTCGGCCGGAAGCGGGACGACGTAACTAACGAAATTTTCCCGGGCGAGGCGCAGATCAATCACCTGCTTCGGCGGAAGTACGCGATTGCGCAGCATCTGAGTGATGCCGCGTCGGTTCGGCAGCGTCGTGCCAAACAAGTCGGCGCCATTGAGAAAAGTGATCTCGAGGTTGGTGTAGACTTTGATTTCACGCGCGAAATCGTCGTCGACGCGGAACATTGGACAAAGCCACGCAATGGGATCCGGCGCGAGCAACGGCGCGACCGCGATGGCGTAGAGGTCGCGGTCGAGCACCACAAATGCGTAGGTGGCATCGGTCGTCTCGGCCTTCTCGATCAGTTTTGGAAACGGAAACGGCACGCCGTGTAATTGGGGGCGGCGCGTGTCAAAAAGAAGTTCCTTGTCGAGAGATGCGATCAACACGGCATCGGCCCTGACACGGCCCCGGAGGCTCGCTAACGCAGATAGCGTAGTCTCACGGTCCTGATCAGCCCCGGCGAAGGCTTCCTGAAACGCGTGATCTCGCGAAAGAATTGCGGCCGCGGTCGTGATCTGCTGGTTACGCTGTTCGATCAGCTTTTCGAAAATGCGGGCACCGGTGCGGAGGCTGGATTGAATCTGCGCCACGGCATGCTGTCGATTCGCCTGCCGGACGAAAAGGTAGATTGCGCATTGCAACAGCGTTAGGAGCGCAATCAGGAAAAAGAGCAGACGGCTTCGAAAACTGCGGAATCGAAATTTCAGCGATAGCCTCCAGTGGTTAAGCCGGGCGCCCGCTTGGCACGCACATCGTGCTTAAGCGGCAGAGTGAACAGCAAACTTTTTGTGCCGCCGCCGATATCAACCCGTTGGGCGAGCGCTTCCGGCTGGCCTTTCAACGCCGGATGCCACAGCTGCACGGCGTATTGGCCCGCGGGCAGATCTTTCAAGACGGCGCGTCCGTCTTGTCTCGTCACTTGAAAATGCGGAGTCGGCAGCACGGCGATGTAAGCAATCATCCAGTCGTGAATGTTACAGCCGAGAGTGACGAAACCGACCTTATCGAACACTACCGGCTCCGCGGGAACGCCGCTATAAAGCGGTAGCTCGAATTTTTTCGCGGGCGAAAACGAGTAAACGTGATGTCGAATGTTATCGCTGTTCGGGAAAATGACCGCGGTGCCCACTTGTACTGGCATCACGTAGGGCACGAATTGCTTGTCGCGTTGGTCGACGACCACCTGCTTTTTGGGCGCTGCGCTTACAGCGCCTGTGGCAGCAGCATAGGCAACGGCATCGGAAACCGGCCGGCCTTTGTCGTCCTTGACGATGACCTCCAGCGATCCGGCCTGAAGATTGCCGGCGAAAACCAAAACAGTAAGCAGCACCAATCCGCGCGACGGCCTCATCTCAATACGCCACGGCGATGTTCGCTTCCACCAGGTGGTTCTCGTATTGCAACGGATCGTGCGTGGTGACGGCATACTCGTACCCGACCTGAACCGACGCATACTTCGTCAGTTGATAGGCAACTGAAAACGAAACTGCATTCGTGCGTCCCAACAATTTGTAGGCGGTACGCAGCGGTAGGCCGAACTCGTCTTGGTTTTCGCGTTCGATCGAGAACCGGGCAATATCGGGCCGCGGCGGAACAGCGTATGAAATCACATCACCCTCGCGATAGATGTAGCCCGCGGTCACCTGGAGGGACGAAGTAACATCGAAGACCATGCTCAGATTGCCGCGATGAACCTGCCGATCGTAGAAATCGTTAGGCGCGACAAAACTTTCAAACGCGTAACCACCTTCCAGCGCGATCCGGTCGGAAAGCGCAATGCCGGCCTGGAAATTGAGCACATTGTCATAACCGCTTTGTGCAGTGTCCTGGAACCGATCGTAGCCAAACCGGTCCTCCAGCAAAACCCACGGCGCCTTCCGGCCCAAACCGAAGCGATAGCGTAAGCCAGCGGAAGCGCCCGGGCCGATGGTGTTAAATGCACCAAAACGATCCCACAGCTCGCCGTGCAAATCCGCTCCGAAATTCATTCGTAAATCACGCGCAAGCTGGAGAGCATTGCCGACACTTATATCGCTGTTCCATGCCCAGTCATCGCGCACATCGACGGATCGATCGGAATTTGAGAGATTGCTGTTGTAAACCATTCCCGTTTGCCCTTCGAACCGCCACTCTGCGCGCGCGAAGCACGAAAGTAAGATCAGGAGAACCATGCTTAGCGTGATTCTCGTGTGCATACGTCAATGAAAAGCTCAGCTACTCGCGCCCGCGAAACTTCGCGCAAATGCGGACAAAGGCGAATGGTAGCACGCGAGAAAAGTAGCGGATGCTTTAAACCGCGATTCCTGATCGCAAAAGTCGCCGCGCGCTGATAATCACGCGAAGCAACGATTTGAACAGATTCAGTGAGATTCGTCTGGATAAATTGGGGACTACTCGGATGTCCAGCTTTGTAATCCTTCTTCGCTGAGCTACTGCGTGGCAGGCTAGTAAGACGGAAGTATTGACGCCCGGCGCGATCTTTGTGACAAAGGCAGAGGGTATGCCGGAAGTCAGCGACTCTCCGATTCCTTTACAACCGGCACGCCCGCGTCTCGAGAATATAGACGTCTTGCGCGGCCTGGTCATGGTGCTGATGGCCCTCGATCACACCCGTGATTTCCTCAGCCACGACGCCCTCTTGTTCCGCCCGCTCGATCTGACCAAAACCTACGCCGCGCTTTTCTTGACGCGGTGGATCACTCATTTCTGCGCGCCAGTCTTCTGCCTCCTGGCCGGCACCGCCGCATTCCTCTCGTTGACCCGCGGCAAAACGAAAACTGATCTCGCGCGGTTTCTCGTCACCCGCGGCCTGTGGCTGGTGTTACTCGAGCTGACGGTGGTGCAGTTCGCATGGACGTTTAACTTCGATATTCATTCCCTTGGCGGGGGCGTGATCTGGGCGCTGGGGTGGTCAATGGTCGCGCTGGCCGCCCTGATCTATTTGCCACTATGGGCGATCGCTGCATTCGGGATCGTTATGATCGTCACGCATAACCTTTTCGATTCCGTGCCGCCAGAGGCGTTTGGCTCGCTCGACTGGCTCTGGAACGTGCTGCATGCCGGAAATCCCATCCACCTCTCGCCGGCCTACACCTTTTACATAGGTTATCCGCTCGTGCCTTGGATCGGCGTCATGGCCGCTGGTTACGCCTACGGTGCGGTGGTGAAACTCGACCGGGCGCGGCGACGTCGCCGAACGCTATGGCTAGGCATCAGTTTGTGTGCAGCCTTCGTTGTGATCCGTGCAACGAACATCTATGGCGATCCTTTCCCGTGGTCGCGGCAGCAGAGTCTGCTCTTTACCGTCTTGTCGTTCATCAAATGCGAGAAATACCCCCCCTCTTTGCTCTATCTGCTGATGACACTTGGTCCTTCCT
>DATNEI010000155.1:0-9923 GCA_035606795.1 Pyrinomonadaceae bacterium | reverse complement strand
CCTTTCCGGAGTGTGCTCACGAGGCGACGGAGTTTGTACGAGCCGCGCGTCATGCGCCTTCTGACCGCCGGCTGCGGCAATTGCCAGACACAACGAGCGCTAACTTTCGCGCATTCATTGATGCGCAACTCGCGTTTCTGGCTCAATGCACAATCGATCGAGTTGAAGAACCCCATGCAGCCGCGGCGCTGCGGGTGGCCTTTGGAGAAATGTGGCAGATCGACGGCGGCCCTCAATCGCTGGCAGATCGTTTGGCGGAAAGTTTCACACAGAGCGGTGGTCGCCTGCGTCTGAATTCAGCTGTACTGCGGTTGGCTTATGGCAGCGACGGCATGCCGATCGGCGTGGACCTTCTCAGCGGCGAGCGCGTGACTGCCACGCGTGCGATCGTCAGCAACCTCACTGCGTGGGACACCTATGGCAAGCTCATCGGGCTCAGTCGCACCCCGTCGGTGGTATCCACTGCACTGAAACAAATGACCGCCTGGGGTGTCTACCAGGTGTTCTTGTTAATCGACGAAGCCACCGTCGCGAGGTTGCCTTCGCATCGATTGCTATTCGCGTCAGATGTTGAAGATGCATCAGCGCCAGTTCCCCACCTGATGCTGACCGTCGCGGCCGATGCCGCAGATTCGACCAAGCGAACGGCTACCCTGAGCGCGTTCACTAACGTCGATGACTGGTTCTCTTTTCACGAGGACTCAACCTGGCATGAGGAACAGGATCAAGCGACGCTGGAAAGACTCTGGACCCGCCTGCATGCCGCCGCCCCCGAAATCGGCGATGACGCCGAAGTAATTGAAACGGCGACTCCACAGACTTACTACGATTCTGTGCGACGCAAGATGGGGCTGATTGGCTCGCCAAGTCCTGCGCCGGCAGAGTTCGCCACCTGCTTTAAAAATCTCTTCATGGTTGGGGATACCACGGCCTCGGGCACCGGACTCGAGGGCATGGCCGCGGCCGCCGAACTCTTGGTCAACCGTCTTACCGAACCCCGCAAACAATACTGATTGCTCCACAGCGAGCCGAATTGTATACTGTCTAGCGACTATGTACATTACGATTGATGAGGCTGACCGCCGCCCGGTTTATCGCCAAATTGCTGAGGAAATCAAGGTCTTGATTGCTCGTGGGGAACTCCAGGAGGGTGTTGCTCTTCCGCCCGTAAGGCAAATCGCCGACGACTTAGGCGTGAATCTTAATACAATCGCGGCCGCCTATCGCGAGCTTCAGAAAGAAGGTTTGGTTCGTGTCCGGCACGGCGCCGGCGCGTTCGTCACCTCGCGCCAGATGCCGCAACAGACTGAAGCGGAACTGAGAAAATCGTTGAGGGCGAGCCTAACTCATCTCGCCCTCGCCGGACTTCCGCGTTCTGAAATTGTAGCGATTGTGAATGAAGAGCTTCAGCAGTTCTTCGCGAACCGGCGCTAGTTGTTTGGATCGCGAGATTTATTAACCACGCGATTGCCTTCGGGATCTATCCGTCCCGCTCCCCCTGGCGGCGCGATGCTCGTGCCAGGACCGGGCGAAACTCCTGGACCCGGTGCCGGGCCTGGATTTACTCCAGTGCTTCCGGGCGGCGGAACTTGATTATTTACGATGATCGGATTCGAATTGCCGCCGTAGTAGCCGCCTCCGGTCCAATAATAATTCCCGTAATAATGACCATAGGGTGACGCCCAACCATAGTAAAACGGCAAGAAGGTGTAGGAGCCAAAGCTGGCGTTGAAAGTCCACAGCCCGAACCGTCGCGGCCCCCAAAGCCACGAATCCCAACCGTGATCATTCAAGTAACCGTTCAGCGTCCGTCTGGAGAGTCTCTCGTTTGCCTTGGCGAGTAGCTGAGCCCGTTGTTTGCTCCAGAGTTCAAAAGCGTCCTTGTCCTTTGGAACTTTGGCCGATTCCGCCACGCCATTTGTGAGCCTGATGCTGTTCCCGCCCTTAACAATGTCATTTACGTTAGGACCAAAACTCGCGCGGCCTTTGTAAACCGCCAATTCGGAAGCTTCTTTGTCGACGTTGATCCGGTAAATGCCGCTGCGAATGATTGTGAAGTTTGCCTGCGGCGTCGAAACCTTCATCCCCAGGTCCATATCAGCCACGCCGGTCGCTTCAATGATTGCGCTGCCGCTGGTCAGTCTTAGTCGCAAATGATCGAGCGAGATGTCCTCGAATTGAAATTCACTGTTCTCACCCAGGCGCAGGTATGAGCCCGGATTCAAAAGAATCTCAGCATTACTATTGGCTCCGGTCGTCACCACGTCTCGCGAGGCCAAGTCATCGGTGCTCGACAACAACTGGTTGTTCTGGCCGTCACGTCTCACAAACACGCGGCCAACGACTGTGTTAACTGAGCCGGCCTTCGCGGAAATGACGAACCGATCGCGTGTCTGGGCCACAGCTATCGACGAAAAAGCGAGCAAAAAAGATAAGAAAGCGATATTACGAAGTGACGTTCTCATAAGGGACCTCCTGTTGGGGGAGAGGCAAGCGAACCCGGAAAAATTTCGTGCGGTGATTATAACACCGCGAGTGAGAGTGTCCAGCGTGCCTCTCCGCGGCCTCTGTTTCAGTTCGCATAATAACCACGCTTGCCGCGAGCCACTGCATTCGATCGATTCACGTTCACGCGGATGGCTCGCCATGAACCGTCACGCTGCCGGTTCGAAGGCCGGTAAGATAGCGTGTAGAGAGTTCCCAGATCGGCCACGACGCGATCGTACGCACCAGCCAGGTCTTGCAACTGAAAACATTCGTAGAATGCGCCGCCGCCGACGTCGGCGATTTCCTTCATCTCATCGTGCGCCAGGTCGAAGGTTTCCTGTTGAATATCGCCGGGACTCAGCGGCTCGTACGCCTGTGTGTCCGTCCAAATCGAATAAATTATGCCATCGAACTCGCGCGCCTGCCGGATGAGTTCCTGATAACTCAAGGTTGACCCTTCGCCTGTGACATTCGGCATCACGCTATCAAGGCCGTCGCTGATCACCACGATCGCATTGCGCCGCGAGTCTTTCGCCTCTCGAAACACTTCATTCATGGCGAATGCCAGTGAATCATAAAGCTTGGTGCTACCTTCCGGTTTCTGAATTCCACTAATCCGTTGGTGCAACAACGCGTGATCCGTGGTGAGTGGCGAGACCACGATCTGCCCCCCGGCAAATGTAATAACTCCAATTCGATCGAACGGTCGCGCGGCATCGACAAAATGAAGGGCCGCAGATTTGATCAATTCGACAACTTTGGCCGTCGAGCCCGACAGATCAACCAGCAAGACCAGATTGAACGGCGCCGAAGACGAATCGAAGTGAAGAATCTGTTGCGCGGCATTGTTCTCGTATAAGCGAAAGTCTTCCTGTCTTAGATCATTGACGCCACGGCTAGTGCCGCGATCGACCACGCTCACATTGACGCTGACTAATTCTGTGTCCACGCGAATGACGTCGTCTTCGTTTACTTCTTCAGGCGTATTTGAAGCTTTGGCAGGAGTTCCCGCTGCCGGTTTATTTGGGTCGCTTCCCGTCAACTCTGGCGGCAGATCCCTGGTCGGCTGTGCAGCCGGCGAAGTGTCGCGCGGTTTCTGAATGGCGGCGCCACGAGATGCTGAAAGCCCTGCGTCAGCGACTCGCGGCGCCAGGACAACATTTCCCGCTTGTGAATAGAGCCGCACACTGTCCGCACCACTTCCCATTCGGCCCCGCAGTTGCGGTCGGTGGCCGTCGCTAGCAGCCAGCGCTGCCACTGAAGAAGACACCGAGCCGGTCTTCGATTCCGCAACCACGATCGCATTGCTTTCAGGTGGAACATCAACGCGGATGTCGCCCGAAATCGTTTGGATCAGGAGCGCGCGTGGCAATCCCCGAACTTCGACTGAGCCGGCATCCGTAAAGATCGCGGCATGTGTGACGCGGGGAACGCGCAGCGCGAGATGCACATGCGGAGCGGTGTCGGCGCGCGCGATCCGGATGGACAACAGACTCGGTGATGATTGAATGACAGCCGGCGACTTAACGCGTTCCCCGCTCTCCGCGACGGCGGCGACCGAGACGAACGGTTCGTCGCCAAGTTCCACGATGACAGCGCCGCGCAAGTTCTCGACCCGCAAATTTCCGTTGCCCGGCAACTCCAGACGAACGCTATTGTTTGTTTGCGCCTGAGTGGGTGAAACGAAGCGGGTGGGAAGCGCAGAGCTGAAAAGGATCGCGAGGGCAAGCACAATGGCTATCTCGCGAACAGGCGCGGGAGAGGACCGGCGTCTTGATTTCGAAAACATCGTACTTCTGCGGCGTTTCTCAGGGGCTGTCGAGAAGCCGCGATTGTTCACTAACCAAAAACTATGGCTCGATCATATCGAGCATCGATCCCACCGCAGGCTCGGCTGCCGGTTTTGCGCCACTGGCGGGCGCGCCAAGATCGCCAAGCCGCAGCAGCAGATTGCCATAGTTCGAGGCATAGGTCATCCCATCTTCCTGACTGACTATTCCATCACGAATCATTTGTTCAATCACACCATCGAAAGTCTGCATGCCGTCCAGTTCGCCTTGCTCCATGGCATCCATTAGCGATTTACCCTCGGACTCGCCGCGTTCGATGTACTCGCGCGTGCGCGACGTTGCTTTCAGAATCTCAATTGCGGCCACTCGTCCGCCGCCATCCGCGCGCGGCAGCAGTCGCTGCGAAATGATGTAACGAAAGGATTGGGCCAGCCGCGTGCGAATGATTTTTTCCTCGTTCTTGGGAAAGACGCCAATGATTCGCTCGACGGTTTTGGCTGCGTCGATCGTGTGCAACGTCGAAAGAACAAGGTGACCGGTTTCGGCCGCTTCCATTGCGACTTCCATAGTTTCGCGATCGCGCATCTCGCCCACGAGAATTACTTTGGGCGCCTGTCGTAACGCCGCGCGCAACGCGAGCGCAAAGTTCGGCGTGTCAGAATGAAGTTCGCGCTGGTGGATAGTCGAGTTCTTGTGATTGTGCAGAAACTCAATTGGATCTTCGATCGTGACGATGTGGTAGTACTTCGTTTCATTAATCAGGTCGATGATCGCTGCGAGGGTGGAACTCTTGCCGCTGCCGGTCGGTCCGGTGACCAGCACTATCCCGTTCTTGATGTCGATGATCTCGCGCAGCTGCGGCGGCAGATTGAAGTCTTCGAAGCGTGGCGGCTGCGTCGGAATTACGCGCATCACGATCGCCTGCGTACCGCGCTGCTTAAAGATGTTGACGCGAAATCGACAAAGACTGGGCACGCTGAATGAAACGTCGGTTGAGCCCACCTTCTCGAGGCTGTTGGCTGCCTCTTCGTTCGCGCCGAGGATGAGCTTCGCGATGCCGGCCGTTTGCGCTGGTGTCAGTTTATCCAAGCCGGGAATTTCGACCGGCTGAAGCTTGCCGACTAATTCGATCTGCGGCGGGCGTCCGGGCGAAAAAATCAAGTCGCTGACTTTGTCGGAGACCGCGAGCATCCGTTGCAGGACGACACCGAGGTTGAGAGACGTTTGCGCTGGTTCAGTTGGCTGGTGAGTATCAGTCATTTGGCTTTAGAGGGCCTTCAAAATAAAAAACGTAACGTCGTCCGTGGCGCCCAGACCATCGGTCCACTCGATCAAGTTGCGATGGAGCACATCGATCATCTCCCGCGCCGGCAAGTGACGCGCGCGCCGGATGGCTTCGGCCAGACGATCACGGCCGTATTCTTCGCCGGTCGAACTCATCGCCTCAGTCACGCCGTCAGTATAGAGCACCAGGATCTGTCCCGGATCGATGGTGGCGTAGTACTCGTAATAGCGCGAGTCGCGAAACATTCCCAGCGGCACGCCGCCGCGTTCTTCAAAGTGCGCGGCGCCGTCCACATCGATGAGCATCGGCGGATTGTGTCCGGCATTTGAGTACGCGAGCGTCCGATTCGTCGCATCCAGAATTCCGTAAAAGGCTGTGACAAACTGGTTCCGTTCGATCGATTCCCACAAAAGGTAATTCACTTTGGACATGGAAATCTGCGGCGCGTAGCCAATGTGCGATGCGGCCCGCAGACTCGCGCGCAGAAAAGCCATCAGCAATGCCGCGGGAACACCCTTGCCCGAAACGTCCGCGATGACGATCCCGATTTGGTCGTCCTGGATTTGCACCCAGTCATAGTAATCGCCGGATACTTCTTCGGTCGGAAAGTTGTACGCGCTGATGTCGAAGCCCTCGAGCTGCGGGTCGCGCGCCGGAAGCAATTGCAGCTGCACCTCGCGCGCGACTTCGAGTTGCGTT
Source organism: Pyrinomonadaceae bacterium (assembly GCA_035606795.1). GTDB lineage: Bacteria > Acidobacteriota > Blastocatellia > Pyrinomonadales > Pyrinomonadaceae > UBA11740. The sequence continues at coordinate 3,662 of DATNEI010000155.1, read as the reverse complement.
TCCAGGCGCTGCTTCTCGATCAGCTGCTCGTGCAGCATCACCTTCTCGATGATGATCGCGACCTGTGAAGCGAGCAGCATCAAGACTTCCAGATCGTCATTCGCGTAAGCATTCAGCTCGTCGCTTTCCAAATCAAACACGCCGATGACTTCTTCATTCGAAATGATGGGCGCCACCATCTCTGAGCGGGTACGCGCGCGCGCGTTAACGTACCGCGGCTCTTTGCGCACATCGGGCGAGATGAAGGGCTTGCCGCTGACGGCGACGTGGCCGATTAGACCTTCGCCCATTTTCAGGTGTAGCTCCTGCATGTCGGCGATGTCATAGCCGCGCACAGCCTCGGTATGAAAGACGGTGGTTTCTTCGTCGCCGGCCTGCCAGTCCGGTTGGCGGATGTGTTTCACCAAATAGATGCCGGCCGCGTCGTAGGGAATCAGTGAATCGAGCGTGTCCATCACCAGGTTCAGCACTTCCTGAAGATCGAGCGAACGACTGATTGTCTTGGTGATGTCGAGCAGCATGCGCAGCTTATCGACGACCGACAAACCGAGAGTGCCGCTGGGGATTGCTTGAGCCATAGAGGATGCTTGAGCGCGAATTTCGCGGTCTTAAGCTCACTTATTATACGTTCGGAATACGTGAGGCTGAAAGACTTTTGTATGTCTGCCAAAGATGCGTGACTTTGATGCGGTATTCGACAAGTTGGCGGCTGACGCGAAAGCGACGCGCAATCTGATCGGCGGCGCGGCCAGCAAAAACCAGCTGGCGCAAGACCGCGTATGGAACGAGCGCGGCGGCGCCAATTGCATAGGCAGCCTCTTCATCGGACTTGTTGTAATCACGCGCGAGTACTTTCGTTTCTGTTCCATCTCGCTGGAGAGGGTCATATCGATTCTTTTCTTTTCTCCTGCTTCCTGAGCCTCGCGACGCATCGTCGTTCACTGCCACGGCCAGCCGATTCGCTTTATGTCCAAGAAACACGTGCGAGATTTCCTCCATTAAGGTCGCGCGATTGCGGTGAAGTCCCTGGGCCGGATTCAAAATCACGAGACGCCAGCCGTTCGGCAAAGGTTGCGAACACGCGCCGCCCGACCACTCATCCGTCCCCGCGCCGAGCAAGTGTGCGCGCGTTTCCTCAGACAGCCCTTGGATGTGATTGAAGTCAATCACCAGCAACCGGGCGAACTCTGCCAGCGCAAATGGATCGAGCGCTTCTTCCGGCCTGACACCGGCGAAATCGCGCAGGGCCAACGCGCGCAACTCGTATTGTTTTCGTTTTTCCGTGGGAGGGAGAATGAGAAGTTTGTTCATGGACGATCAATTGAACAAGCTGTTGACGTACTCTTCCGAATCGAACACGACGAGATCGTCGACTTTCTCGCCGATGCCGGCATAACGGATCGGCAGACCAAGTTCCTTGGCAATGGCCACCGCGATTCCGCCCTTGGCTGTACCGTCCAGCTTCGTCAAAACAATCCCCGTGACTCCCGCCACCTTGAGAAACTGTCGCGCTTGCTCGAGACCGTTTTGCCCCGTCACGGCATCGACTACCAGCAACGTTTCATGCGGCGCACCTTCGACTTCGCGTCCGGCGACGCGTTTCATTTTCTCGAGTTCGGCCATCAGGTTCGACTTGTTGTGCAGACGTCCGGCAGTGTCAACGATGAGCACATCTGAGCCGCGTGCTTTGGCGGCCTTCATCGAGTCAAACAACACGGCCGCTGGATCAGTTCCCTGCTTCTGCTGAATCAAAGGCACGCCCGTGCGTTCCGCCCAAATTGCGAGTTGATCGCTCGCCGCAGCGCGAAACGTGTCGGCGGCGCATATCAAAACATCGTTACCTTCAGCTTTGATTCGCTGCGCGAGTTTGCCAATCGTGGTGGTCTTGCCGACGCCGTTCACGCCGACAATCATCATTACGTAAGGCGCGATGTTCTCCGGCACGCTCGTCTCTGAGGCGACCCCCTGCGCCTCAGCGCCCTGTAAAATTGTAAGCAGCTCAGACTTAATCGCGTCTTTCAGTTTTTCGATGTCGTCGATCTCTTTGCGACTGATGCCACGCCGCACAGTTTCCAACACATGCATCGTCGTCGGCACGCCAATGTCTGCCGCAATCAAAGCCTCTTCCAATTCATCGAGCAGCTCCGCATCAATCCGTTTCGCGCCGGCAAAAACAGTATCGATTCTTTGCGATAATGATTCGCGCGTCGCCGATACCGCGCGCCGAAAACGCGCCGAGAATTCCTGCTCGAGCGCTGCTTCGCGCGCTTGCAGTTGCTCGATCGTCAAATCGAGACCGAGCACGGATGTCTGCCAGGGCGTTACGGCCGGGGCCGGCTCCTGAGGCGTAGGCGCGACCGGCGCGAACGTCGCTGGCGGCGTTTCAATTGCTGTCTCCACCGTCGTCGACTCTGAAGGCGCCGGCTCGTCGACCGGCGGAGCATTCAATCCCAGCGAGACAAACTGATCCTTTTTTCTACGCCAAAACGGCATTTTCCAACCTCAAATAGAAAGTTTCTTCGATTATACGTGTCGCGGACGCACACGTCAGCCGAGGCGAAGCGTTTTGATTTCTATTGGAAGTTGCGGCGTTAGCTTACCGCGAGAACAGAATCTGAACTTGGCGGGATGGGAATGGCTGGAATTGCCGTGCCGGCAAAGTCGCTTTGCCTGCGCGTGAGACGCGTAACCCCGGGCCGGATCTTGCCCGCTTCGCACGCGGCAATGAATGCCGCGACGACGCGCGCGTCGTAGCGCGTACCAACGAGACTCTTCAGGCGGGTTAGTGCAGTTTCCAGCTCCAATCCCTTCTGATAAGGCCGATCAGTTGTCATGGCATCGAAGGTATCGGCAACGGAAACAATCCGAGCCTGCATCGGGATCTCATCTCCCTTCAAACCTTGGGGGTATCCTTCGCCGTTGATCATCTCGTGGTGCATGTACATGCCGGGCAGGAATTCGCGCATCGCGGGAATTTGCGACATGATCTTGTAGCCCTTCTGCGGATGGGTCTTCATGATTGTGAATTCTTTATCGGACAACGCGCCGGGCTTCTTCAGGATGTTGTCGTCGATACTGATCTTGCCGACATCGTGCAACAGCGCACTGATGCGAACCTTTTCTGTTTCATCGTCAGCCAGGCCGAGGCCTTTCGCGGTGGCTACGGAGAATCGCGAGACGCGCTCTGAATGACCACGCGTGTATGGGTCCTTGCCGTCGATAGCCGCAGCTAAAGCCTTCACCGTGCCCAGAAACAACTCGCGGTTCTCTTCCGCTGAGCGCTGCAAGTCCAGGATGTAGCGCTCGATATGATCCGACATTTGATTGAAGGACGAACCAAGGTCGCCCAGTTCTGTGGGGCCGATTACTTTCACCCGCTGCGAAAAATCACCGCCGGCAATGCGCGTCGCACCTGCAGCCAATTCGCGCACGGGCCGCGTTAACTTGTCAGCAAAATAAAACCCGCAGACAAGGGCCAGCGTGGCCGCCAGTAAGCTGACAAAGAAGACTTGATTGCGCATGTCGCGCACAGAGGCGAGCGCGGCTGATTCATCCTGAATCGCGATGACCCCCAGCAGGGCATTGTGATCAAGCTCAGCCGTCGCGTACGAACCCAGCATCGATATCGACTTGCCATCGCGGTCGAGCGAAAACGGCGCCAA
>DATNEI010000126.1:0-9795 GCA_035606795.1 Pyrinomonadaceae bacterium | reverse complement strand
TCGCATTCAATTCTTGTTCGGCCTCGTCTTTTCGACCCAGCTCCAGCAACGAAAGAATGACCCCCGCGCGCGCGGAATTGTTTTTCGGATCAGCTTGAGAGACTTCGCGATAGGCAGCGAGCGCCGGTTCGCTCTTGCCGGATGCGCGTTGAAGATCGGCCCAAGCGAGTTTTGCCGCCATCAATTTCGGGTCGAGCGAAACAGCCTTTGCATATTCCGCTTCGGCCTCATCCAAACGCAGAGCTATGTGGCGGGCGGCGCCCAGGGCCTGATGTGCTGCAGCCATGTCGGCCGCATTTTGCACCGTCAATTCCGCCAGGCGATTTGCTTCGGTGCCGTCTTCGATCGCCAAATAGAACTGAGTGACGGCCAGCAGTCGCACCGGATTCAATTTGGCTAAACCTTCGACTTGATGTGCGGCTTGCATTGCGGGGCCACGTTGTCCGCGTATGAACAAATTCATCGGGATGCGCGCGATGACTTCCGTAAACAAACGATCGGACATGTCCGATGGCACTTCTGCCAAAGCCGACGAGAACTCGTCGAGTCCCCCATCGATATCACCGGCGGCCAGCTTTTGATCGCCGAGGGTTGCATGTGCGCTAACGATCAACTCCTGCGCGCGTGGAACGGCAACGGATTTCGGATGCGCGGCGATGAAGTCTTTCAACATCGTGAGTCGCTTATCAACCGGCAATCTCAGGGCTTCACGATCGAGCGCTTCAATCTCCGTATCCGGCGGCGCGACGCCCGAACGCTTTTCTATTGTCATCGACTCGCGGGCGGAACGCGGCGGCCGGTTGGAAATGTTTCGTGCAACCTGCGGGCTTGCAGCCGGACTTTCAGTCGGCGAAGGCGATGGTGCGACCGTCGCGGGCGTTTCTGACGGCGATGCAATTGGCATCGGCGATTCAACAGGTGTTTCGGTCGGCGTAGGCGAAGCCGATGGAGATTCCGAAGCTGTCGCCGTGGGCGACGCACTGGCTGTTGGTTCGGGTGTTGCCGTGGGCGATGGGGTCTCAACGGGCGGCGCCGGTGACTCACTCGGCGTCGGGCTCGCAGCGATCCGCAAAGGCGTTTCTTCGCGCACCGGCGTGGGCGTGTCCGCCAGCGCCGAAGATCTCTCAACGATGCGCGGCCGAGTGCGCGCGACGGTGACTTCCCCATGTTGCTGATCTAAATCAGCGAACGTGAAGTTGTGCGCTTCTCCTAAGCCCGTGACAAACGTCTGCACCCCAGCCAGCAGCCCGCCGTCGTAATCATTCGCTTCGAGCTTCGGCCCCATCTTGCGACCCATCTCGCCGACCAATCCATCTGGGAGTGCGGATTGCGCGGGCCGGCTGAATTGCGTGAAGAACTTCCCGTTGTCGGCGGCAATCACCAGCAACAAAGTTTTCCGCGCGGATCTTGGGCCCACGTTCCATTCGTTGGCCAGACGCAAAGAATAGTCATAGAGCTCTTCCCTGCCCGCTGTCTTCACCACCGCAACTACTAAATCGATGTCCGTGCGTCCCTTGAGCTGCTCGAGGATCGATTCGAGGCGGTCTTTGTTCGCACTCGCCAACACTGCGGCGAAGTCATTGATATGGCCGGATGGTGGCGGCAACTTTTCCTGCGCGAACCCATGCGCAAAGGCACGGGTCAGCGAAAGCCCGATGAGAATTAATAACAAACCGATGGCGCGACGATTGTAAGTTGGCGTCTTCATTCGACAGTTCGCCCTGCGGAACGGCAAGGCATGCAAATTGGGGGAGTTTGACTCTGTTCGGCATGATAACATCTGCCAGAAGCCAAGACGAAAAGGCAAAAGGAAAAAGAAAAATTCGGAACACGGTGATTACAATGCTTCCTCTTTCAGACTGATAGGGGTTTGCCTTTTTCCTTTCTTAAATGAGCGAACTCGACGAAGCCTGGGAATTGGCGTTGGCGGAAGCCCAAAATCGCGCGCGCGCCGCGGGCCGGCGTGATATTGGCGACTACTTGAACCTGCGGCGGCGTAACGATTTGCTCCGTCGCACGGGCACTGACTGGTTAATCAATGAGTTTGTCCTACTCGCTGGAGAAGCAAATCGGTCGGGCGGCGGCATTCAGCTCGAGCGAGAAGATGAACATCGGTTCGCGCGCGGCAACGCGAGCATGGTCGGCCGGCAAGTTACGCTGCGCCGAGGAGTGCGCGCTGTGACCATCGAAAGCGGCTGGCCACGCACGCCGCGAGATGGCATCGTGCGCGGTGGTGGTTTGGCTTGCGCCAACATCAAACATTTCGGACGACCGCGAATGAATGACGAACTAATTCTGGTGAGTTCCGCAACCCAATCTCCGCAATGGTTGATTCTGAAAGACGATCACCGAACTCCTCTAGTTGAGTCACACCTCCGGCGGCATTTGTCCTTTCTAACTCAATCTTAAGAGTCCATTCGGACTCTCTTGCATAATTCTTAAGACTTGTCGGAAATCATTGCGAATTATTGGCCTTCGCCTTGTCAGGCCCGCCGTTCGCCTCCTTATTGGTGGAATCCTGGGAGATTCTTACCCGACTCCAATTTAGAGGGAGGTAGAAACATGAGAAGCAAGATTTTGATCAGAATTTTGATGGCAACAGCTCTTCTAGTCGTGGCAATTCCAGTCGTCGCCTCAGCGCAGATCTACAATCGTGAGTATGATCGTTCTTACGATCGCGATCGTTACGATCAGCGTGATCTACGCAACGTGTTTGCGCGGCTCGACAACGCGAGTGCGCGATTGGAAAGCGATCTTAACGTCGGCAGAAACCGCAGAGTGTTGGGTGGCTTATTCTCGTTCAGAGACGTTGACACTAACGCAATTGCGCAAGTACGCGACTTTCGCCAGGCAGTTAGAGAATTAAGAAGGAATGCGCGCAGCGGATACAGCCTGGAGAACAGCCGAGATGAAGCGCGCATGGTCATCGAGCAAGGCGTCAGACTCGATCGCAACCTCCGATTGCGATCGGGGAGCGCTAACGTGGACGCTGACTTTGCTGACATCAGATCTAATCTGAACCTGCTTGCCAATGCGTATGGTCTGAGCCTGCGTTACTACTAGGCCTGCGTTACTACTAAGCATGGCCCGGCAATGATTTCGCATGATTGCCGGTAACATGCGCCAGTTGACATAGCCCCGCCGCTATTCAGTTAGCGTGCGGGGCTTTCTTTGTCGATGACTCTTTGGCCGGGCACGTTACGATTTGGGCGCTCGGCTGCACGTTTTCAAGTGAAGGTGTGAACAAAACAGATCTAACGCAAACCTGACAAAGGATTTTTCACAGTACTTGACCTAATTGTTCGCGCGGCACGACGGTTGCCAAAGTTCGAAGAGGTTCTGGCGCGGAGCGTCATCTTGGTGAACCTGGTAAGGAGAAGTGAAATGAAAAAGCAACTTTTCAAAATAAGTTTATTGGCGGGCTTAGTGGCGCTGTTCGCTTCGGTAGCATCGGCGCAGAGCTGGCCGGATTACCGTCGCGATCGCGATTACGGTCGTGACAATCGATACGTGAAGGACAGCATTCAACGCCTGGATCGACTGGCGAAAGATTTCGAGCGAGAGGTTGATCGCGACCTCGATCACGATCGTCGTGAGAACGGCACTCGACACGAAGACCGCGTGAATAACGAAGCCAGAAGTTTCCGCGATGCCGTGGGTGATTTCAAATCGCGGTTTGGCAACGGACGCGACCTCAACCGCAGTTCAGGCGACTTCCAGCGTGTTCTGAGAGAGGCGGATCGCACTGAGCGAGCCACGCGTCATCACTTCGATAACTACAGAGTGGCTTCACTGTGGTCACAAATTCGAAGCGAGTTGAACACCATCGGAAACGCGTACGGCTATCGCGGTTCGGTTTATGGCAATGATGACTATCGTCGCGGCGATAATCGCAACGCCCCGTGGTGGCAGCGCATTCCCGGTTTTCCAAACTAATCTGATCCATCGACTGTCTCTCTTCGAAAGCCCTGCTCGAACAATCGAGTAGGGCTTTCGCGTTTACGGACAGCGATGACAGAATAACGACGTGAACGGCACGCTCTTCATCGTCGCAACTCCCATTGGCAATCTGGAAGACATCACTCAGCGGGCGCTGCGCGTGCTGCGTGAAGCCGATTTGATTGCCTGCGAAGACACCCGCCACACGCGCAAGCTGCTAAGTCACTTCGACATTTCGACAGCGACGATCAGCTATCACGAACACAATGAAAACGCGCGCGCGGAAGAACTCTGCGCCTTGCTGTCAGCGGGAAAGAGCATTGCGCTGGTTTCAGACGCAGGCACACCGCTGATTAACGATCCGGGATTTCGCATTGTAAACGCAGCGATCGAACATGGCATTTCGGTCGTGCCGATCCCCGGTCCCGTCGCCCTCACTACCGCGCTCAGCGCCTCAGGCCTGGCAACCGATCAGTTTCTGTTTGCAGGATTCTTGCCGGCGCGTGCCGGCGCGCGTCGGGCCAGGCTAAGCGAACTGCGCGCGGTTCCAGCGACTTTGGTGTTTTACGAAGCGCCGCATCGCATCAGAGCGGCGCTCAAAGATGCGCTGGAAATTCTGGGCGACCGCGACGCCGTTGTCGCGCGTGAACTCACAAAGCTTCACGAAGAATTCGCGCGCGGGACTTTATCTAAACTGCTCGAACGCTTTGTGACTGGGGACGCGCGCGGTGAACTGGTTCTGATCATCTCGGGTCAAGACGCTCACCATTCCGCCTCGACATCGCAGACTCCTGAAACGCAGCTGCACGAGCGGATCGACAGGCTGGAGCGGGAGGGCATCGATTCACGAGCCGCTTTGAAACAAGCGGCGAAGGAATTAGGGCTGAAGCGCGACGACGCCTATCGCATGATCGTGAATCAGAAAAATCGGCGGAGTAAATAAATCAGCAGGCTTAGAACAACTGAGGCGAGTAGCGAGGACACCAACGGAAAATAGACGCGTGTGTGTTCGCCCTCATAACGAATGTCACCCGGAAGACGCCCAAACCAGTTTAGCGCTCCAGAGTAAATCAGCAGGCCGATCACGACGAGCGCCCCGCCGGCAATCACCGCCAATAAGCCAACCTGCCGGTTCATTTTATCCCACCAGATTTCCGACAGGGCCGTCCGGCTTAATGATGGACTTCAATGCTGAGTAAGGAATCAGCACATGCTGTGGTCCCGCAGCGTAGGCTGCCACCTGATAAGGATCGAAAGTTATCCACAAGCCTTTGCGCGTAATCGTCCACGCGCCGTAGTTGTCGGCCCGCGGGCCCGCGCCTTCTTTGATTTGATCTGCCATCAGCATGTCGTTCTTCTTGCTTTGATCCTGAAGGTCCTTGACGCAGTAAGCCGAAATCACGCTTAAATAATTCGACTTTGGCTGAAAGATATCCGCGAGTCCGATCTTCTTGCGATTCTTCACGTCGTAATTAAGCACCGTGGTGATGTCGCTGCCGTGCGCGGCTCCGCGCTCATATTGAGCTTCCAGGAACTCGATGCTGATCAAATCGTCAGTTGCAAAGCGAACGTTATAGCCAATGTCGAGCGTAGAAGTTTGAGCTTCGTCGGATAAGCCCGTCTCTTCGTCGGGAGTGCCCTCGGACGCTTTAAAAGCGGCAACATCTTTGGTGATCATCCCGCGCGCTTGTTGATTGAAAGCGTCAAAGCGTGAATCGCCTTCGATCTGCGGATACTCAACGTTGACCGAGTACTTACCTTCTTTGTTGTTCTCGCGGATCACTTTCGGCGTCACGCGCACCGCGGCCGTAAACTCGATGGGCTGCTGTGAAAGTTCAAAATCTGTCTCTTTCGATCCGTCGGGACGCGACCACTTGCCTGCGATTACGGCCAGGCCGACTTCATTCGACTTCCATTGGCCTTTGAAAACGCCGGTGTCTTTGCCGGTATCGTCGGTTTCACGCAACTCAAGTTTGCCGCCGCTGTCGATGGAACCTTTCAGCCCGATATTTTTCCCGACGCGCGGATAGAAGTAAGTTCCGGTGAGGTTGCCTGTGTCGCGCACCAGGGTCATCTCGATCGAAAGATTCGCGATCGAGCCGCGAAAGGAGAATTTCTCGCCGGTCGGCGCTGCGCCGCCACCAATCGTCTCCGGCGCTGGTGACGCCACATTGCTGTTGGCCGTTTGGGTTGTCTTTGACTTGCTGCATGCGCCAAACAGCACGACTGCCGTTAACAGAAGGAAAGTTATTTGTAAGTTGGTTTTCATGTGTCTAGTTCGAAGCCTGCGCTTTCACCAAACCGGCCTGTTGCGCTTCGGCGCGAATCTCTGCAAACGTGAGATGGCACAGCCGGCCGCCGCTAAATATCTCATTATTCGTCACGTCTGCCAGCGCGAATGGCGGCGTGGCAAACGCGTCCATCTCCTGGTCTGTTTCGAAGCTGGTTTCCGCGAGCACTAGTCCCAACAGATCGCCGAGAAACATATCGACGGAAAAACGCCGGCCCTCAAAATCAAAGTAGTAGCGGTTCTTCCGAATTTCGTTCGCCTCGAAAACCGCCAGCGTCTCGGCTTCCAGCGCCGTCAAATAGATGTTGGTGATGATTGTGCGCGACAGATCTTTCGCGTTCGGCGCGAACTTCTGCGTGAACTTCACCGTCCACTTATTTGTTTTCGGATCGCGCACTTTGCGAATCCGCAGGCGCGTGCCGGTGATGTAGTTATCGGTAATTTGCATGTGCGGATCCGTGCGCGCAAGTCCTTCCGGCAAGTCATTCAAGAGATACCGGCGCTCGCGCTCGATCCGCGCGTACTTGCTTTCGGGAACGATGACGTTTTGATCGGTTAGTTTGGCGACGCCCATCGAGGGCATTACTTTAGCCGCACGAGAAGTTCGGATACAAATTGCGCGAGCCGTTCGGCCTCTTGTCGCTCCGGGCAATCTTAAATAGAATGCGGCGGCTTTAGAGTCCACTTCGTTCCGGAGTTCAGCATGACAAATCTCAAGCGATCCGTAGCCCTGCTGGCCGCACTTGTGCTTTCCAGCAACTTTGCGTTGCCGCAAAACCAGCCGCCCATCGGCATTCGCCCGCAGCCGCCTGAGGGAAAAGGCGTCGTTGTGCTGCGCGCTGCGCGCCTTATCGACGGGACGGGCGCACCGGCAATTAATAATGCTGTCGTCGTTGTCACCGACAACAAAATTACGGCGGTCGGTGATGCCAGGTCCGTGCACGCGCCGGCAGGCGCCAAAGTAATCGATCTGGGCGACGTCACTTTGTTGCCGGGCTTTATTGATGCGCATACGCATCTGATCGGACGTGTGCTTGGCGATCCCGAAGGCGACACATCTGCGGTGCGCGACTACGATGCGTGGGGAGCCATCCTCGGCGTCGTGCACGCACGCGACACGTTGATGGCCGGCTTCACCAGCGTGCGCAACGTCGGCGCGGACGGGCCATTCAGCGACATGGCTTTGCGTAAAGCAATCAGCGAGGGTTGGACGCCAGGTCCACGCATGGAAACTGCGGGACACGCGATCGGAATCACCGGTGGACATTGTGACGAAAATGGTTTCAAGCCTGGGCTGCTGCAATTAGGACCGATGCAAGGCGTGGCAAACGGGCCGGAAGAAGTTCGCGCGGCCGTGCGTTATCAAATCAAATACGGCGCTGACGTGATCAAGACCTGCGCGACCGGCGGTGTCCTTTCCGAAGGCGATGCGGTCGGCGCCACGCAGTACAGTTACGAAGAACTGAAAGCGCTTGTCGACGAGGCTAACAAATTGGATAGAAAAGTTGCCGCGCATGCGCACGGCACCGAAGGAATTAAGATCGCCACGCGCGCCGGCGTGTCTTCGATCGAACACGGATCGTTTCTCGACGAAGAAGGTGCACGCATGATGAAAGAGCGCGGCACATTCCTGGTACCGACGCTGATGGCCGGTGAAGCAGTCGAACGCGCGGCGAAGAACGGCGTGCTGAAAGGCTTGCGGGCTGAGAAAGCTTTGGCGGCCGGCGCATCGGTGCGAAAAGCAATTAAGATCGCCGTTGCGAACAATTTGAACATCGCTTTGGGGACTGACGCGGGCGTGATCCCGCACGGCGCCAACGCGCGCGAGTTTTTTCTGCTCGCCGATTGGGGCGGCATGTCCAACATGGATGCGATCGTTGCCGGCACGATGAACGGTGCGAAGCTACTGGGTTGGGACAAGACCCTCGGCTCGCTGACAGTCGGCAAGTGGGCCGACATCGTCGCCGTGTCGGGTGATCCTTTGAAAGACATTCGCGCAATGGAAAAGCCGGTGTTTGTGATGAAGAACGGGGTGGTGTATCGCAGGGATTGATCGGCGAAAAGTTACAGAACCGCCAGCGGTAGCGAGCGGGATTAAGAACACAGCCTTCGCGTGATAAATCTTCAGCCGTTTCCGCAATTCGAAATTGAGTCTTTATCCCGCTCACTACCGTTCGCGGTTCTGTAACCTTCGCTCGCAAGCCGCCTCTCTCTGCCGCCTGCTCCGCAGGCTTGTTGACTGATACAATCACGGCCGCCCGGATTGTAGAAAAGACAAACGCATGAACAGCAATCACACTGTCCGTCTAATTACGTTCACGCTCGTTCTTCTTCTCGCGCCAACTCTCTTCGCGCAGCTGGCGCCGACGCCCGAACCACGGCCGGCACCGGCTCGATGGCGCGGACTAATTGGTGAATACGGTCCTGACGACAACATTCTGATCGTCTTCGAGATGGACGGAACGCTTCGCGCGCATTCTAAGGGTGCCGAACGTGAGCGACTAACCGAAATCTCGCGCAATGTTTTCCACTCCGCTTCGTCGGCGCCGGGATACGGACAAATCACATTTACCCGGGACGCGCGCGGACGCGCGACGCAACTGACAATCGATGGTCAGACACTCAAGCGTCGCAACATCGAGCCTGAATCGGGCAATCAACTTCGCGTCACTCCGCTGCGGCCAGTTGCTGACTTGATGAAGGAAGCTCTCGCGGCGCAACCGCCGCCGGAGAATGGCGACTTCCTGCCCGCGGATTTGGTGGAACTCAGAAAACTTGATTTGACAATTCATCTCGAGATTCGTTACGCGACCACCAACAACTTTCTGGGCACGAAGTTCTACACGCAAGCGCGCGCGTTCATGCAACGACCTGCTGCCCAAGCCGTGGTGCGGGCAAATCGCAAACTAAAGTCATTCGGCTACGGATTGCTGATTCACGATGCTTATCGCCCATGGTATGTGACGAAAGTGTTTTGGGATGCGACGCCGGACGACAAGAAAGTCTTCGTGGCCGATCCATCGAAGGGCTCACGTCACAATCGAGGCTGTGCTGTAGATCTGACGCTCTATGATTTGAAGACAGGGAAACCCGTCGAGATGGTCAGCACCTACGACGAAACGACTGACCGCGCGCATTCAGACTATCCCGGCGGCACATCACTGCAGCGTTGGCATCGGAAGCTGCTGCGCGATGCGATGGAAGCGGAAGGTTTCGCCGTCTATCCGCCGGAGTGGTGGCATTTCGATTACAAAGACTGGCAGAAGTATCGGATCGGGAACGTGAGATTTGAGCAGATAGGGAACAATTAACCACAGAGGACACAGAGAAGAACCATAAAGATTAGCCGCGGATCTACGCGGATCAACGCGAATCTGAATTTTCTTAATCTGCGTAAATCTGCGTTAATCTGCGGCTAACTTCTTCCTCTGCGTCCTCTGTGGTTAATTCGCTCTTTACTGACGCAACTTCGAGCGGATTCGCATCCAGATCTCAAAGTATCGCCAGGCCGCCGGCGCGTTCGGCTCCTGATGATGGTCTGGTTTGAGAATTAGATCACCCGTCGA
>DATNEI010000097.1:0-8078 GCA_035606795.1 Pyrinomonadaceae bacterium | reverse complement strand
TGCGCCAAACCATGTCCAGACAAACTCGGGACAATCGGGCAGAACCATCAGCACTCGATCTTCCATCTCAACCCCGAGCTTGCGCAGCGCATTGCCCGCGCGATTCGACATGCGCACCGCTTCACCATAAGTGAAAGTTTGATCGCGGAAGTAGAGACAGGTTTTGTTTTCCCTACCCTCCTCTACGTTGTGGTAGAGGAAGTAATCGGCCATGTTGAAGCGTTCGGGAAATTCGACGGACATGAAATTTGGCGGGTTAAGTCTTTGCAAACGGGCATCCCGTTTCGCCATGCTGGGAACTCAGATACGTCCGCGCTTCCCACAGCTCCGGAAAGAATCTGCTGTCGAGTGTCTTCTTCAAATACCCAACGCCTTCTGATCCGCCCGTGCCGCGTTTCGCGCCAACCATGCGCTCAACCATTTTGATGTGATGCGAGCGCCACAGCGCAAAATGCTCGTCGTGTTCGAGCAGCGCCTCAGCCAACTGATATTCCTTGTACAGCTTTTCCGGATGCGTCAGGATTTCGACGATGGCGCGCACCCGACGCCCTTGATTACTGCGACGCTCTTTTTCATCACGCGGATTATCGTCGGCGGGAGCATCGAAACCCCCGCGACGGAGCAAGGCAAAGAAGACTTCACCCAGCGACGGCGAATGCAATCGCGATGTAAGTCGCTCAGTTGCGAATTGGTCATCCTTGAACGTGTTCACCACCGCATCATGCTTCAGCCCGGAAGCGAATTCGATCTCGCGAAACTGCATCGATTGAAAACCACTGGCGGGATTCAACTCATCGCGGAAGCCGAGAAAGCTAATCGGCGTCATCGTCTCGAGGATATGAATCTGCGCAACCAGCAGCTTTTCGATCTCGACGACCCGCCGCATCGCCGACGCGGCTTCGCCGGTTCGATCTTCATTCATCAAGCGCGTCGCGGCGTCAATCTCGTGCAGGATCTGCTTGAACCAAAGTTCGTAAGCCTGATGGACTGTAATGAACAGCAGTTCGTCATGATGCGCAGGCGACGACAGGCACGTTTGCAAGTCGATCAACTCAGTGACGCGCAGGTACTTGTTGTAAGAGAGAGGAGCGCCTTTGCCGTATTCGGTGGACATGTTGTGATCAGTTTGGAAAGCCGGAAGTTTCGCGGACGCGCCGCGCCTGTTGCAGATGCCGCTGCTCATGAGACACGGTAATCACATATGCGTCAGCCAAACTGTAACGAACCAAGGGCGTGACGGGCGAGCGCAGACGCGTCCGGTTGTAATCAATTCCGCTCGTTTGGCCAACAAACTTCAGAAATATTTTCTGTTGTGCGAGAAAGTTATCCAGCGCGTCCTGAACATTCGAAGCGGACGGTTTGAAGATTCTTGGCGCCCGCAGCTTGCGCGGACTTTCCGGTTCGACGTGTTTGATCAGCCAGCGACCCATGAAAGTGGGTTGGTAAGCCGGTGGCGAAGAAGCAGCGAATCGCCGGCGAGCTCGGGCCAGCGCTGCGACGAAGTACGGATTGAATCCGCACGAAGCTGCCGTCAGATGCTCGAGACATTGCGCGATGCTCCACTTGTCGGGCGCCGGCTTCCAGTTAAGTTGAGTCTCATTCAATCCGTCGACGACGCTCCGCGCTTCGGCCGCGTTAAGTTGCGCTTGCGCGATGACTGTGTCGACCAGGTTTTCGGATTCAAGAAACTGCTTCATTGCGAGTTGCGTCTATGACCCGCTCGCTACCGCGCGCGGTTCTGTAAATTCAATCAAAAGGCCGCGCCGGCTTTTTCAGTTTTGAACTCGCGGCCGTCACGAATCTTCTTCATCTCAGCAATCACCAGTTCAAGCTCTTCATCTTTTGTATAGAAATGCGGCGAGATGCGCACGCCCGCGCCCGGACGATAATCGACAATGAACTCGCGCCGAATTAATTCCTTGGTGATATCGGCCGCGTTCTCATCCCAGACGGTAATCGTGCCGCCGCGCTGCGCAGGATCCTGCGGACTGGTGACGCGAAATCCTGCTTCCTCAGCCAGTGCGATCAGCTTTTGCGTCTGACGTGTGCTCTTTTCCCGAATCGCAGCTACGCCGATTCCATTGATGATCTTGTAGCCTGACTGCGCCGCGTACAAGGCCGGAATCGCGGGCGAGCCGTGCAGGAAGCGCGTCACATTCGGCGCGTAGTGCATGTCGGGCTCA
The DNA here is from genome assembly GCA_035606795.1 of Pyrinomonadaceae bacterium. Classification (GTDB taxonomy): domain Bacteria; phylum Acidobacteriota; class Blastocatellia; order Pyrinomonadales; family Pyrinomonadaceae; genus UBA11740. Next base: position 5,895 of record DATNEI010000097.1, on the reverse strand, counting down.
AACGCGAACGGATGTTCATGCGCCATCCAGCCGGTTGTCTTGGGCTGAAGCTGCTCGATTAAATCCGGCCGCACGTAGAGATATCCAGCGCCCGGCCCGCCGCACAGCCACTTCACTGATCCGCCGGTGGCGAAGTCTACATTTAGTTCTTTCACGCTGAACGGAACGGTGCCCGCCGATTGATAAGTGTCGAGCACGACTATGGCGCCGACCTCATGCGCGCGTTCGGTGATTGCTTGCGCGTCCTGGAGGAAGCCGCTTTTGAAAAGCACATGCGAGATCGGCACGAGCAATGTTTCTTCGTCGATCGCAGCCAGCATGCGTTCAAGAGACATCGTGATCCCGTCGTCAGACTCTACGCGTTCGATGCGCAGGCCGTGCGCGCGCGCGTGCGCTTCATAGACGTACATCACCGACGGAAAATTGAGTTCTTCAAAAACGATCTTGTTGCGTTTGGAATCTTTTGCCGGCAACAGCGCCGAGAGAATCAACGACTGGCAGATCGAAACGTTCTGATGCATCACGACGGTGTTTTCGTCAGCGCCGATAATGCGCGCGATTTCATTTCCCAGCGTGACCGGCATGTCCCACCAGCCTTCCGCCCACGCACGCACACCGCGCGTCGCCCACGTCTCGGCATAATCATGCAAACGGTCGTACGTCTCACGCGGCATCGCGCCCAGGCTGTGCGAGATCAGGTAGACAGTCTTGTCCAGAATCGGGAATTCAGAACGCCACTTGAGAAGATCGTCAGTCAAGGAAGTCTCCTGTGTAAGGGTCCAGTTAATTTATCATACATCGCTCCCTTGGCTCTGCCGCCCGATGCGATGAAGGCCTTTCGGCCTTCCCATAGGTTCGCGATAAGTTGGGCTATGCCCAGTGGGGGCGAAGCCCCGACGAGACTTTACTTTGCGGCACTTCGCGCCTTTGCGTCTTTGCGTGAGATCAAATGTCACGCCGAGGCGCAAAGTTGCCAAGATACGCAAAGGCGGATGTGAGCACAGCTCATGCTAAAGTGACTTGCCCATGTGGAAGTTTGCCAATCCGATCAAGCATTCGATTCCTGAGACGCGTTGGCCTACTGCAGATGAAGCCGCGCAGTCACTTCTGTTTCAGCCGCTCACGATTGGGACACTGACGTTAGAGAGTCGCACCTGGGTGCCGGCCATGGTTCCCTGGCGCGCGACGGAAGATGGATTCGTCACCCAGGATAATCTTGATTGGTACCGGAGATTTGCCGCAGGCCGGCCCGCGGCGCTTGTGGTTGAAGCGACTGGCGTGCGCGACATTCCCAGCGGACCATTGCTGCGCATTGGCCACGATCGTTTTTTGCCGGGATTGAAGAAGCTGGTTGAAACCGTTCGCGAAGCCAGCGACGGTCAGACAAAACTATTCATTCAGATCATCGATTTTCTCTCCGTCAAGCGTCGTCCCGATCCGCAGAAGTATTTCGATCGCTTTCTGACGATCACCGCGCGTCATCGTGAACTGGTCGCGCAGCTAACGAACGATCCGCGTTATCTTGAAGAGGACATCAGAGTTCGAGAGTTTCTGCAGAATGCTTCAGAAGAAGTCATCGAACACGTGCTCGACGAACGCGAGCTCGAATCTCTCCGCTTCGGTTATCGCGAGCGTGTGACCGACACGCACCTGCCGCACATTCGTCAGTTGCCGCAGGTTCTGCCGAAGATTTTTGCCGACGCGGCGTGGCGCGCGCGCGAAGCCGGTTTCGACGGCGTGGAACTGCATTACGCGCACGCTTACACCATGGCTGGATTTCTCAGCGCGCTGAATCATCGTGATGACGGTTATGGCGGGCCCCGCGAGAATCGCGTGCGTCTACCGCTGGAAGTTTATCGTGCGGTACGCGAACAGGTCGGCCACGATTACGTCGTAGGCGTTCGCTTTCTCGGCGACGAAGTTATTCCGGGCGGCAATCGCCTGGATGACGCGAAGTATTTTGGCGTCGAATTCGCAAAGGCTGGGTTCGATTATCTGTCGATTTCCAAAGGCGGCAAATTCGAAGATGCCGAGCAGCCGAAGATAGGCGCGGCTGTTTATCCTTACACTGGTCAGAGCGGCTACGAATGTATGCCGACGACTCTTTCAGACGAGCGCGGACCTTTCGGGCGCGCGGTTCCCCTGGTCGCACAGATCAAACATGCAGTCAACGACGCGGGCTTCGCGACCCCGATTGTCGCGACCGGCGGCATCACCACCTTCGAGCAGGCAGAAACGATTTTACGGAACGGCGACGCTGACATCGTCGGTATGGCGCGGCAGGCGCTGGCGGATCCTGATTGGTTTCGAAAAGTCAGCCTCGGTCATGGCGCAGAAGTCAGGCGCTGCACGTACACGAACTATTGCGAAGCTCTCGATCAGGCGCATCGTCAGGTGACGTGCAAACTTTGGGATCGAAAGGAACTCGATGAGCCTGGCATTGTGATGGCAAGCGATGGTCGCAGGCGCCTTTTGCCGCCGAAGTGGAAAGAATAGTGAAGTAGTCTGCAGTTAGGAAGAGAGGCTTGCCCCCGCTGATGCTTAGCGGCGGCAAGCCGCTCTTCCTGACCATGAGCTGCCGAACCTTGTTGCTACATTTTGGCAGACTTCATTGCAAAGTATTTTCTGACAAACTCAGGATCGCGCTTCCGCAACTCATCATCATCCACACGTCCGCTGCGCGTCATCAAAGAATACGCTAGCTCAACAGGCGACAGGTGCATGTAGTCTCGGGCGTTTTCAAACCAGACCATGCTTTCGTAAGCGGCCGCCTGATAGTCTTCGATGACCGGCTTGCGAACTCGTTGAAACTCCTGAAGAGCCGCGGTCACATCCGGCTCGCGATCGAAACATCGCTTCAAGGCAATGGCATCTTCCATCGCCAGCTTAGTGCCTGAACCAATCGAGAAGTGCGCTGTGTGCAGAGCATCGCCGAGCAGAACCACATTTTCGAAATACCAATTCGCGTTCTTTACCAAAACGAAATTGATCCATTTCGAGTTATTTGAAAGCAGCGGCCGCCCCTCCAGGTCCGGGCCGAACACTTCAGCAAGATAAGCGCGCGTGTGTTCCTCAGACATTTCCGAAAACCCGGCCTTGTCCCACGTTTCTGAATCGCACTCAACAATGAAAGTGCTGGTGGTGCGATCGAATTTGTAAGAGTGCGCGGCAAAGACACCAGCCGGCGTTTCGCGAAAGGTGAGCGTCAGTCCGTGAAACAAATGGTGCGTGCCGTACCAGATGTACTTGTTTGGACGCGTACTGAGAGTTGGCTGGAATTGTGCGGCGAATGCTTGTCGCACCAGGCTGTTGACGCCGTCCGCGCCGACGAACAAATCCGATTCTCGTTTCAGAATTTCAAGATCACTGACTTCATTGCGAAAGTGGATTTGCACTCCCAGCTCTTCACATCGCTTCTGCAGAATCTTCAAAAGCCGAATCCGCGCGATGCCGGAAAAGCTGTTGCCGTGGATCGAGATCTTTTCATCGCCTTTCACTACATCGACGTTATCCCAGGCTTCAAAGTCACGGGTGATTTCCGCATGCGAAGCCTCATCGGCGGCGCGCAAATTCGCGAGCGTCTTGCCGGAAAAGACCACGCCCCAGCCAAAGGTATCGTCCGGCCCGTTGCGTTCGTAGATGTCTATGTCGTGCGCCGGGTCGGCGTGCTTCATCACGATGGCGAAGTACATGCCGGCCGGACCACCGCCGATGATATTGATTTTCATGCGAAGACTTGGAGTTAGAGTACCGGCTTCAGTAGGGAGTTTTCCTTCTGGAAAGCCCAACTAAAGCCGGTGCTCTAACGCCGTCAATTCGAGTTCTGCAGTTCGTCCAAAGCCGCACCGAATCGCTCCACGCCGATCTTGAATAATTCGGGCTCGCAGCACATGCCGATACGAAGGTGCTCGGGCGATTCAAAAAACTGGCCGGGCACGAACGAGGTGTCATACTTTTCGTAAAGCAGGTTCCATAGATCTTCGACGCGACCCTTCATCAATCGCGGAAATGAAGTCGTCCCAACGTCGCTCCGTGGTCCGCGCAGTTCTTCGCGCGAATCCAGAAAGTCATTCCACACAGCGCGATTTGAATCCAAAATATTCTTGGCCCGAGCGATGAACTTTGGTAGTTTGCGCATCGCCACGACGCTCAAGCGTTCCGCCGGTTGCGGCCCGATCGAGCCAAATACGTCATGCAATAATCGCATACGCTCCGCGATGTCAGGCTCAGCCAGAATCCAACCGCAACGCAAACCACTTAGGCCATATCCTTTGGTCAAACTGCTGGTGCCAATGAATTGAGGACCGAGATGAGCTGAGGACCGAGGCGCATTCTCGAACATAGCTTCGAGATAAACCTCATCAACCAGCACGCGCGCGCCGACACTGGCGGCGATCTCGCCGATGCTGCGCAGTGTTTCTTCATCAGTCAAAGTGCTGCTGGGATTGTGCAGATTGGTCAGGACGATCAGGCGGGTCTTGTTTGTCGCGTTCGCGGCGACATCATCGACGTCAATCGCATAACCGTTTTCAACGCGGCGCGGAAAGCGTTTGATTTGCACTCCGAAGTACTGGGCCAGCGCGATCAGCGGTTCGTATGTTGGTTGCTCGATCAAGACTTCGTCGCCATGTTCGATCGCCGCCGCCATGGCCAGGTGATTGGCCATCGAAGTGCCGCCGGAAATGGTGACAACACTTTCGCGTGGCACTTGGCAATGTCCGGCCAACGCGTCCACAAGCGGGCCATAGCCGTATGAGTTGTCGCCATTCAAATCGATGTCTTCGATGTTCGCTTCAAGCTCGGGAAATGGCAGGTTGAGTATTCCGCTGAGCGCGAGATCGTAGGTAACCTTTGGCCGCCGCTTGGCCCATTGCATGTAAGTGGATTGAGTGTTCATCGTCTCGCCCAGATAAAGTAAGCCGGCACGCCCAGCAGCATGATCCCGAAACTAATTGCGCTGCCCAGATGATCCTTGTAAATCACGCTGAAAGTTATCACGGCACAGGCAGCGATGAAGAACAGCGTCGTGAATGGATGACCGGGAACGCGAAAGCTGTCTGAGTCGCGCGTTCGGCGTCGCCGAAACACGAAAACGCAGACTGCTGATAGCGCGAAGAAGACGACGTCTACCGAGACGACGTAATTTAGAATCTGTTCGAATCTGGTCGCTATCAGCGCGATGACTATCGCCAGGACACCTTGCAGCGCGATGGCGATGGCCGGGACGCGCGCCTTATTCAGTGATGCGAGTTGCCGGAAAAATAATCTGTCTTCCGCCATCGCGAAGTAAACGCGTGGCGCTGTCAGCATGCTCTGGCTTAAGAAACCAATCGTGGAGATGGCGATACCGGCAGCGAGCAAACGTCCGCCTTTTTCGCCGAGCGCAAGCCGCATCACGGCCGATGTCGGAGTCCTGGTCTGCGCTAAACCGTCGGCTCCGAGCGCATGCACACACACGTAATTTACCGAAAGATAGACCACGATCACACCCAGCACGCCCAGCAGCAAACCACGCGGCAGCGTCCTCTTCGGATCGCGCACTTCACCGGCGACGAAACATGCTGTTTGCCACCCGCCGTAAGCAAACTGCGCCGGGATCAACGCCGCGCCAAACGCGATCAGCAAAAGCCAAGTCGACTGGGTCACGGCTGGTTGCGGCGAGGCGACGTGCGCAGGTGAACTGACAGTCAAACCGATGATGACCAGCGCCGCGATCGCAACAAGTTTCAGAATCATGAACACGTTCTGTGTCACCGTGCCCGCGCGCACGCCGAGACAGTTGATAATCGTCAACACCGCCAGCGCCGCAGAACCCAAGAGCGCGGCGCTCCATTCACTGGCCGCAATTCCCGCCAGTTCGAAAATGTGATTTGCGAAGATGAGCGCGACGGCAGC
>DATNEI010000081.1:0-16106 GCA_035606795.1 Pyrinomonadaceae bacterium | reverse complement strand
GCGTCATCATTTCCATGCGCCACGTGTCGCGCGCGAGCTGAGGCACGGTAATCAAGTCGTGATCATCGACGTATTTGATTGCTTCGAGGGCCAGGTCGCGAATCATTTCCGGTTGCTTTCCGGGCTCGACATACGTGTTCTTCACATGGTCGAGGGCTTGCTTCCAATCGTCGCCGTATCCAAGTTCGCGTGAAGCCTTTTTCATTTCGTTCTCGCACCAGGCGAATTCCTTGTTCGCGAACTCAATTAATTCTTCGGGTGTGTAGGGAATCATCTCGTACTGCAGTTCGCTAATCAGCGCATCTCGGCCGATGGGATCGCCGATGATGTCGCTGGTGTCACCTGCGCGCGCCGGTGCGGCGCCCGGGCGTTGAGCCCCGGCGCCACCCTGACCGGAAGCGGCGCCCGGAGCTGCACCGCCTCTTTGGCCGGCGCCCTGTTGCCCTTGTGGTCCTGAAGATCCGCCAGTGCGCACACCGACAATTCGTTCATTCAGAAGCGCCGCATATCCCGCTAACGCGTCGTCGAGTTCCTTTTCTGGTTGTTCGGCCCACCACGTGAAGACGGGATCGTATCCGTTATAGAACGTGTACCAATTGCGCAGATTGCCGCGCAACGAATTGATCGCGTTGACAGCGCGAAACGCGACAGTCTTCTTCGGCCTGATCGCGTCTGAAGTTTCCCCGCCGCGCAGTCCCGCTTCGACTTGCCGGCGCGTATCGTCGACTTGCTTCTTCAGGTTGTTCAGCGTCACCGCTGTCTTCGCGGAATCGATCGGTTCCATCCGCCGGCGCGCCTCTTCCAAATCCACAATCGTCTTGCCGAACGGAATGAGGGGAGCGATCTCAGCTTGCTGTTTCTCTTCGATATCCAGTTGGCGCAATTCGTGATCGAGCTGATTGCGAAACAGAATGTAATCGACTTTCCCCTCCTCGCTCATCGCGTCGAAGTTGAGCTTTTGGATTCGTTCCAGTGCGTCCGAATAAAATTTGCGAAATCGCTCGCGGCGCGCGGGGGAATTGTTGATGAAGAATGAACGCTGAAGACTGCCGCGATCGGCGACGTAGTACTCGATGATCGGGCGCATTTCGCTTTTTCCGACGTCATCGATTGCGTCCGACGTCGTCGCGGGCTTTTGTTTTTGTGCTGAAGTGCGGAATTCGAATGCGGTTGGTATTAACAGGGCAATCGAGATAGCGACAACCAACAAGAGGCGGAACGGAAACATGCGGGGGCTCCCTTCAACGGGTTTGGTCCAACGGGCGCTTATACTAGCGCAAAAGTGTCAGAAGCCCGACCGTTTGGGCGGGCGGAACGGCATAGACTGGAGGGCAAGCGTCCCGCTTGCAGCCCGCTCACGGTTCCAAGAGGCAAGCGAGACGCTTGCGCTCCAGTCTCGCGCTTGCGCCCCTGCAAACCGCTTGTTATTATTTGGCTTCGTAATTATTACGACAGATGAGCCAAGGCTTATCTGGTTCGAATTTTTGATAGGATGCTCCGGAAGACCTTCGTGCCGAATCGAACGACAACCACTCGATTCACATTTTGATTGCACGCCCGGCGGGCGTGCGGCGAGGGCGCTCCTATCGAATCCGATCATTTGCAGTTAGTAAATAGTGAATCGTAAATCGTGAATAGATGGGGGCCCGGTTTTCGGTGTTCCCGTGGATTATGCCCGCGCTAGCGGCCGGATGCGGTCATGAGCGCGGTAGGCGCGAAATATTTGTAGTTTCGGCCTGTCACTGCATTCATTGAGCTCGTTTAGGAGCGCAATTGTATTTCGCTCCTAAGGGAGCTTCAGAATCGATCACGGATACGGTAGTTCTATAAATATCTCGCTCCTAACGGAGCGAAGACGAGATGAGCGAGATTAACGTTCAAATCAATAACGGCCCCAGTGCGCAGATGCCTGCGCCGGTCACGGTCGCCGAAGCTTTAAAAAAGCTCGACCGCGATTTGGCGAAGCAGGCGCTGGCTGCGCGCGTCAACGGCCGCGAAGTGGATCTTGCCCACATGATCGATTCCCAGGCGAATGGCGACGCCGTGAAGATTGAGCCGGTCTTGCCCGCGACGCTGGAAGGACTGGATGTGTTGCGGCACTCGACTGCGCATTTGCTCGCGGCTGCGGTGCTCGATCTATTTCCGGGAACCAAGCTGGGAATTGGTCCGGCGTTGTTGGAAGATCCGCGTTATGGATTCTTCTACGATGTGATTGCGCCGCGCGCTTTGACGGAAGCGGACCTGCCGGTCATCGAAAAGAAGATGCGCGACATTGCGAAGCGCAACATGCCTTACCGGCGCGATGAAATCTCGAAAGCGGAAGCGCTGCGTGTTTTCAAAGAGCGCGATGAGCCTTTGAAGTGCGAGTTGATCGACGAGAAGGCCGGCGAGACCGTCAGCGTTTATTACATTGACGGCTCACCGTTCATCGATTTTTGTCTCGGCCCCCATGTGCCGAACACGAATCGCCTGAAAGCTTTCAAGCTTCTGTCGCTCGCCGGTGCGTACTGGAAAGGCGATGCTGAGCGGCCGCAGATGCAGCGTATTTACGGCACGGCTTACTTTACGCAGGAAGAACTCGACGCATGGTTGAAGCAGCGCGAAGAAGCAGAGAAGCGCGATCATCGGCGTCTCGGTCGCGAACTTGATCTGTTTTCGATTCAGGAAGATTACGGACAAGGACTGGTGCTATGGCATCCGAAGGGCGGGATCATCCGTCAACAGATGGAAGACTACCTGCGCGAGGAACTCGTGCGGCGAAATTACAGCATCGTCTACACGCCGCATATCGCGAAGCGCGAACTTTGGCAGGTGAGCGGCCATGAGCAGAACTACGGCGATTCGATGTTTGCGCCGACGAAGTTGGAAGAGACTGAGTTTCGCCTGAAGCCGATGAATTGCCCGATGCACATCGGCATCTACAAGTCGCGACAGCGTTCGTATCGCGATTTGCCGCAGCGTTATGGCGAGATGGGCACGGTCTACCGCGCTGAATTATCGGGCACGCTCCATGGGCTGATGCGCGTGCGCGGGTTCACGGTTGACGATGCGCATTTGTTCTGTACGCCTGAGCAGGTGCAGCAGGAGATTTTCGATTGCGTTGACTTTGCTTACGAAGTGCTGAAGACGTTCGGCTTTGACAAGATCAAGTTCGAACTCTCAGTCAAAGGGAGCGATACGAACAAACTCTACCTGGGCTCGGAAGAGGACTGGCAAAAGGCCGAAGCCGAGATGGCCGCCGGGCTGGATGCGCGCGGTATTCCATATGAGCGCATCGAAGGCGAGGCTGCTTTCTATGGGCCGAAGATTGACTTCAAGATCGAAGATGCGATTGGGCGTCTCTGGCAACTCGGCACGGTGCAACGCGACTTCAATTTGCCGGAGAGGTTTCAACTCGAGTACATCGGCGAAGACAACAAGCCGCATCGGCCTGTGATGGTGCATCGCGCACTGTTCGGATCGATTGAAAGATTCTTTGGCGTCTTGATCGAGCACTATGCCGGCGCGTTTCCTATGTGGCTGGCGCCGGTGCAGGTGGCGGTGCTGCCGATTACTGACCGCATCAATGAACACGCTGAAAAAGTAGCGGCAGAATTACGCGCGGCCGGTTTGCGGGTTGAAGTAAACGTGCGCAGCGACAAGATTGGCGCGAAGATTCGCGACGCGCAATTGCAGAAAGTTCCCTTCATGCTGGTGCTCGGCGATCGAGAAATGGAAGATGGTAAGGTCGCCGTGCGCGAACGAACCAGAGGTGACATCGGCGCGATGTCGCTCGATGAATTCAAAGAGATGGCGAAGCGTCTGGTGAAGACGCGAGCGCTTAACAATGGGTAGTTTCGAGTTTCGAGTTTCTTGTTTCGAGTTCGCGCGACGATTCTAACTCGAAACTCCAAACTCGAAACTCGAAACTCAAACTGAGGAGGTGCACACATAGCTACAGGTTTTCGAGGCCGCGGACGCCCGGACTTCCGCCGTGGGCCGGTAACTCGGATAAACGAACGGATTCGCGTGCCGCAGGTGCGTGTAATCAGCGACGATGGCGAACAATTCGGCGTGATGGACACGCGCGACGCAATTCGCGAGGCGCGCAGCCGGGGGTTGGATTTGGTGGAAGTTTCGCCTAACGCCGATCCGCCGGTTTGCAAAATTATCGACTTCGGCAAGTTTCAATACGAGCAGAAGAAGAAAGCGAACGAGGCGAAGAAGAAACAGGTCGTCGTCACTGTTAAAGAAGTTAAGTTTCGCCCGGGCACCGACGTGCATGATTACAGTTATCGCATGAAGCATGCGCGCGAGTGGTTGGAGGAAGGCGACAAGGTCAAGGCGACTATCTGGTTCCGCGGACGCGAGATGGCGCACCGCGAACTTGGCGCGCGAATTTTAGAGCAGCTGGAAAAGGATCTGTTGGATATCGGCGATGTCGAAATGCGACCGCGCATGGAAGGCAACCAGATGTTTACGATTTTCGCGCCCAAGCGACACAAAAAAGCCGAAGGCAGTAAGCAGGCGCCAGACGGCAGACGGCAGGCGGCAGAAACTAGTAAGCAGGCGGCAGACGGCAGCAAGCAGGATGCGCCTGTCGGGAATCAGGGACCGGACCAGGGAAATCAGAGTCCGGTGAGCTGATCATAATTTTTGATTTTGGATTTTTGATTTGCGATTCGTTTCCCATGGCCTGGGTCGAAATACGCGATCAAAAATTGCAAATCTAAAATCGCAAATTTCAAAGGAGAGTTATGCCAAAACTAAAAACACACAAAGGTGCGGCGAAGCGGTTTCGCTTGACGGCCTCGGGCAAGATCAAACGCGGTCATTCCCATGCGCGGCACATTCTGACGAAGAAAACGAATAAGCGTAAGCGGTATTTGGATGTGGACGTAATGGTCAGCGAGGGCGATCAAAAACGTGTCGAGCGAATGCTGCCGTACGGGAGGGACTAGCATTTTGGATTTTAGATTTTAGATTTGCGATCTTCGCGAGGCGTCCAGAAACGAACTGGCGAAGTCTCGCATGTAATCAAAAATCATAAATCGCAAATCAAAAATATTTGGAGGTTTGTTATGCCTAGAGCAAAACGTGGAAATAAGCGGCTGCAAAGCCGGAAGAAAATTTTAAAGCTGGCCAAAGGATATCGCGGCACCAAGTCGAAGCTTTATCGATCCGCGAAAGAATCGGTTGAGCGGGGACTGAACTTCGCTTACACCGGCCGCAAACTCAAGAAGCGAGATTTTCGCTCGCTGTGGATCGTTCGGATCGGCGCCGCGGCGCGTTTGAATGGCTTGAACTACTCGCAGTTCATGCACGGCCTGAAGCTGGCCGGCATCGAACTTGATCGGAAAGTCCTGGCTGATTTCGCGGCGAAACAACCGGAGTCGTTTGCCGCGCTCGCCACCCAGGCGAAGACAGCGTTAGATAACAAACCGCAGGCGCGTGCGGCAGCATAACGGAAGGAAGACAGCGATGAGATCCCCTGGAATTAATTCATTTCTTGCCGCCATCGTTACGTCGGCAGCGCTTTTGATAATCGCTTCTGCGGTTGCGGCGCAGCCCCAACAGCCAACGTTGGATCAGTTCGTCGGAAATTACAAAGGAACCGCAAAGATGACCTCCGGCGAAATGGACGTCACGCTGGAAATCAAAAACGTCGATGGCAAAGTCTCAGGGCGGGCTGTTTCATCTAACCATGAATACCAAATTACGTCCGGCGAAATTACCGGCGGAAAGTTGGCGCTGAAATTCGGCGCGGCGCCGGACACGGCTTCACTTACGCTTGAGCGCAAGGGTGACGTGCTGACCGGCGATTGGATTCGCGGCGCGGAAAAGGGCGCCGTCGAGCTGAAGAAGTTTGATCCGAACGCTAAGGACGACCTTTCAGGCGAGTGGGACGCTGTCGCCGACGCGCAGGGGCAGGCGTTTCCCTTCACCCTGGTGCTGAAACTCGAGGGCGACAAAGTTACAGGGTCGAGCAGTTCGCAGCTTGGCACTTCGAACATTTCATCGGGCAGTTGGAAAGACGGCAAGCTCGCGGTGATCCTGAACGGCGACAACGGACAGATTGCCTTAGTCGCCACAATGATTGAAGGCAAGCTGTCGGGCGATTATGACTACGCCGGGCAGTTACAAGGTAAGTGGGTGGCCGTCAGGAAAAAATGAGCGACGCTCCTGCGAGAGAAGTTGAGTTAGCCCGCTGGTTGCGCGTTCCGTCAGCGTAGCGGACGTTTGATAATAGCCCACCGATCATCGGTGGGATCGCGGTTTTATTTAAGAGCGAGTCCGCGCGGCGGACAGTTGAAAATAGCCCAGTCCCAACAATCGGGACTGAGATCGCGGTTTTTATTAAGCAAGTCCGCGCAGCGGACGATTGAAAATAGCCCCGCCATTTATGGCTGGGATCAGTTGTTCATTTGAGATCAAGTCCGCGAAGCGGACGGCAGAGCGCGTTACAGAACCGCGAACGATAGTGAGCGGATCAGAAAATCAACTTGAGTCCCTCACCCGCTCGCTACTGCTCGCGGTTCTGTATCTGTCGCCCGCTTCGCGGGCTTTTGAATTTCTAATCGGTTAATTACCCAGGACTGAAGTGCTGGGCTAAATTCAAACGTCCGCTACGCGGACGAATTTCAGTTGTCATGTCAGCAGTCAACGATCCACGGCAGCAAGTCGAGGAAGCCAAGAGCGCTTTCGACAGCGACTTCAAGCACTTCGAATCTCTCGAGAGTGCTTCAAGCGAAGTACGGGATCTTTTGGATTTTGAGATCCAGCTGCGCGCGCTGAATGAATTGCGGGCCCGCCATCTCGGAAAAAAGAGCGCGATCGCGGGCGCCAAGAAACTAATTGGCCGTGTTGCGGCTGAGGATCGCGCGGCATTCGGCCAGCTTGTTCAGAAAACTGAGGCCGCGATCGCGCGGTCGATCGAAACTGCTGAAGCGTCGCTAAACTCAATCATCGAAGCCGCGCGGACCGCCCGCGAGAGCATCGACGTCACCATTCCCGGCCGCCGGCCGCGCCCGGGACATCTGCATCCGATTACGCTGATGCGGCAGCGCATCGAAGACATTTTCGTTTCGCTGGGCTATGCAGTCGAAGATGATCGCGAGATCGAAACAGATTTCTATAACTTCGACGCGCTGAACATTCCCGAAGGACATCCGGCGCGCGATCCGCAGGACACGTTCTACACGACTGAAGGGTTTGCCCTCCGCTCTCAGACTTCGACTGTGCAGATTCATGCGATGCAACGACGCGGCGCGCCGGTGCGGATGATTGCGCCCGGTCGCGTTTTCCGTCGCGACACGCCCGACCCGACACACAATCCGATGTTTTATCAAGTCGAGGGATTGTGCGTCGATCGGGGAATCACAATGGCTCATTTGAAAGGCACGCTGGCGGAATTTGTGCATCGGCTGTTTGGGCCGCACACCAGGACGCGCTTTCGGCCTTCGTACTTTCCGTTCACGGAACCGAGCGCGGAGGTTGATTACAGTTGCTTCAATTGTGGCGGCGACGGCTGTCGCATTTGTAAATGGTCCGGGTGGATTGAACTTGGGGGCTCGGGCATGGTGCATCCGAACGTCCTGCGCGGGGCGAATGTCGATCCGGAAGAGTTTACTGGTTTCGCATTCGGTCTCGGCATCGATCGCACATGCGCGCGGATTTATCAGCTGGATGACATCCGGCTGCTGTTCGAGAACGATGTCAGATTTTTAGAACAGTTCAGATGACGGTGCCAGGTGCCTGGTGTCAGGTGTCGGAACCATCGAACGGCTGACCTCTGATACCCGACACCGGACACCCGACACCCAATACCATGCTTCTTTCGTACAATTGGCTGCGCGAATTAACAGCGACCAGGCTTTCGCCCGAAGAACTGCGAGAGCGGCTGACAAATGTCGGTCTGGCTGTCGATGCCGTCGAACAGCGTGGAGATGATTTTGTGCTCGACGCCGAGGTGTCTTCGAATCGCGGTGACTGTCTTTCGCACGTAGGCATAGCGCGGGAGATTGCGGTCATTGAAGAGTCCAAAGTCCAAAGTCCAAAGTCCGAAGTCCAAAATACCAGCGGCAAAACCAGCGACCTGACATCAGTATTGATTGATGATCCCGATCTCTGTCCGCGCTACGCCGCGCGCGTCGTTCGGGGTGCCAGGATTAGTCCATCGCCGGACTGGCTGACGCGGAAACTGGAAGCAATTGGCCAGCGCCCGATTAACAACGTCGCCGACATCACTAACTACGTCCTGCACGAGCTGGGCCAGCCGCTCCACGCTTTCGACCTCGCGAAATTGGAAGAACGGCGAATTGTCGTGCGCCGCGCGCGTCGCGGTGAAAAAATCAAAACGCTCGACGGCGTCGAACGCAATCTTGATGAGCAAATGCTGGTGATTGCTGATGCGAGCCGCGCGGTCGCGGTTGCGGGCGTGATGGGTGGCGAAGATTCGGAAATCTCGAGCGCCACCACGGACATCTTGATCGAGAGCGCGTACTTCAATGCCTCATCGGTGCGGCGGACCGCGAAACTATTGGGTCTCAACACCGAGGCTTCGCACCGATTCGAGCGCGGGATTGATCCTGAAGGCGTCATTGGCGCCCAGTCACGCTGCGTGGCGTTGATTTGTGAACTCGCCGGCGGCACTGCGACTGAAGATGCGCTCGACGTCTATCCCCGTCCGTTTCAGGCTGGCGATGTAATTCTGCGGCCCGCGCGCGTCGAAGCAATTACAAGTTTGCAGGTTGAGACCGAAGAGATGCTGCGCATCCTGACTGCTTTAGGCTTCAAACTTCAGGAACAAGATGGCCCGGCGCTGAGATTCACAGTGCCGTCCTGGCGGCATGATGTGGCGATTGAAGAAGATTTGGTTGAGGAAGTCGCGCGCCACACCGGCTATGATCAAATCCAAACCGCGCTGCCTGCAGCCAGCAGTGCCGGCGAATATCATGCGACGGAGGCGCGCAAGCGCGCGTTGCGCCTCTCCCTTGCCGCTCACGGATACGACGAAGCGATCAGTTTCAGCTTCATCGAACGAACCAATGACTTCGATCTGCTGCCGGCACTCAAGACAGCGGCCGATGAGTCATCCGTTGTGCTGACGAATCCGATTATCGAAGAAGCGTCACAGATGCGGCAGACGCTTTTGGCCGGTCTTTTGAAGGCGCTTCAGCACAACATCAATCAGGGTAACCGCAACCTTTGCCTGTTTGAATCAGGAAGAGTCTTCGCGGCGCAGGAGCAAAAGGAATTGCCGGCCGAACGTGAAGCGCTGGCCATGGTCGCGACTGGGGGACTGATGTTGGCGGGGCGCGCCCAACCAGACCGCGAGCTGGATTTCTTTGATTTGAAAGGCGCGTTTGAAGCCGCAGTCGAGGCGATGAAATTGCCGCCGCTCGAATTCCGCGCAGCCGAAATCAAACATCTGCGGCCGGGGCAATCGGCAGTAGTTTGTAGTCATGGCGCCCCCGTCGGTTCAATCGGACGACTCTCGGAATCCGCGGCCGGAGAATACAAGTTCCGGCAACCTGTCTTTGTCGCTGAGATCGATCTAACTGCCTTGCTCGAGTCGGCCGAACTACCTGTACTGTACTCGCCTTTGCCGCGCTTTCCTGCGATCGTCCGCGACGTCTCGCTGCTGGTGGCGCGGAACTTGTCGGTCGCCGAATTGATTCGCGCGGTGGCCGAACAGAAACCGGGCCACTTCGTGCGCACTGAGTTCCTGGGTACGTACGAAGGCGAGGGAATTGCCGATGACAAGCGCTCAGTCACCATCCGCATCGAATATCGCGCCGACGATCGCACCTTACGCGACGAAGAGGTCGATGAAATCCACTGGCCCGTGATCGAAGTGCTGAAGCAGAAGTTCAATGCTGAGGTCAGGTGAGAGCGGCACAGACTTCAGTCTGTGCATGGGGCACACAAAAGCTCAGGCTGATTCACAGACTGAAGTCTGTGCCACTTAAATCTCTTGCGCTCTCGCGCTCGACAGCGGATAATCACCACGAACTTGAACGCTCCGCCGCGGAGAAAAAGAATGGTCGCCTGGAACGGACTCGAAAAATTCTCACATCTCGAAGATAAAATCTATCGCACGATCGAACTGACGAAAACTCTGCGTCAGGAAAAAGAGGAGCTCGAACGAAAGCTCGCGAAGAAGAGGACTGCGGGCGGAAGTGACGAAGAACTCGTCACCGAAGTGCAGCGCTTGCAGGCTGAACGCGATCTGGTGCGGGCGAAAGTAGAAAAAATTCTGGATGCGATTGCCGCCATCGATCCTGAAATCGCGGAGGCCGTCCGCTAATGAGTGCAGATTCCTTTGGTTTTGATCGCAACAACGACGCTACCGCGTCACCGACAATCAAAGTCGAGATTTACGACCAGGCTTACACCGTTCGCTCAGATGGCGACCCGGAATATCTCAAACAACTCGCGGAATACGTCGATCAACGTATGCGCGAGATTTCGTCCGGGACTCTGACGGTAGATTCGCGCAAGGTCGCGATCCTGGCCGCGCTGTACATTGCGGATGAGTTGCATCAACTCAGAAAGATGAGTGAGCAGGTAGATGAGCAACTCGCGACGCGGAGTTCAGAATGCTCTGAGATGTTGGATCGTCTCTTAAAGCCGCAGCGAAACGTCGAACGCGCAACCGTTTCGTAGCTGCGTTTCCGGAGCGGACCGTGATGAAGCATGCTCTCGAGAAATCCGCCGTCGCATTTGTCCTGGCAATTTGTGTATTTACGGTGACGGTACGCGCGCAGTCGCCCGCGACCGCTGTTCCCACCCACCAACAGCTTGCGTCGCCATCGGATGACCGGTTGAATCCTGCCCAACGAAATGACAAGGTCAAATCGGATGTCCTAAAAATGGTTGCAGATGCCAGGGCGGGTCGAACCGGCCCGCCGGCGGCGCCACAATTCCCCCTGCCACAACGCAATAACCTTTCCAAGACCGCGAAGATCGCGATTGTTGCCGGCATTGTCCTGGTGATCGTCGCAATTGTCATTGTTCATGGAGTGAAGAACGTCCACTGTGAATCACGCTGCGTTATCTGAGCTTTGACGACTTCCATAAGCAGAGCGCCCGAACCTGCGCCGCCGCAAAAAAAGTTTCATTTAGTAACTAACCAGGATTGCGAGCTTGTGCTAGTATGCCGTCCGGCAGAAGGAAACTTTCTGCGGGGTTCGTCACCGATTACGATGATTGAGCCAACGTCGTTCACAAGGGAGGCCGACATCGCGAGCTAGTGCATTTCTTCATCGTAAAGAGACGCCGAGAGTTCGCGGTGACAAAAAGGCCACCCACCTGATTACTCAGGTTCAATTACGACTTCGGAGCGGCCCGGCGGTGCTCCTTCTGCCAATTAAAGCCGTAAATGGTGAATGGTAAATCGTAAATGGGCTTGGACCATTTGCGTGACCGTTTAGCAGTTACGGCTTTTGGTCTATTTATTGTTCACCATTTACCATTCACCAGCCATGAAGATACTTCTCATCGGTGATGTTGTCGGCAAGCCCGGTCGCGCGGCCTTGATCGATCGTCTGCAGGATCTGAAAGAGCAACATCAAATCGACTTCACGATTATCAACGCGGAAAATGTCGCCGGCGGTTTTTCGATTACGGCGGGGATTGCTGAGCTGCTGTTCTCGGCGGGTGTCGACGTCATGACTTCCGGCAATCACATTTTTGATAAGCACGAAGTGATCGACTACATAGCAAACCAGCCGAAGCTTTTGCGGCCGGCAAATTATCCGCCCACGACGCCTGGGAACGGCATGTGGATTGGTGAGGTAAAAGGGACTCGTATCGCCGTCATCAACCTACTGGGGCGAGTATTCATGGCGCCGGCTGATGATCCGTTTCGCATTGCTAACGAGTTGCTTGGTTCGCTTGATGACAATGTGAAAGTTCGAGTGGTCGATATGCATGCCGAAGCAACTTCGGAAAAAAGCGCGATGGGATGGCATCTCGACGGCAGGGTCTCAGTCGTGTACGGCACGCACACGCACGTGCAAACCGCTGACGAGCGAATCCTGCACGAAGGCACGGCTTTTATCACCGACCTCGGTATGACGGGCAGCTACGGCGGCGTCATCGGTATGAAGAAAGGCGACATCATCCATCGATTCATGTCACCCATTCATCGCAAACCCGATCATTCGAAAAGTGAAGTGCGCATCTGTGGTGCAGTCTTGGACGTCGATGAAGAGACCGGTAAGGCTCGATCGATTGAACGGATAAACTTGAGTCACGAGCCCTGAGCTATTGGGGCCGTGGACGGTGTGCAGTGGGCGGTGGGCAGTGAGCAGTGAGCAAGGGGCAGTGGGCGGTGGACAGTGAACAGTGAATAGTGGGCAGTGAACAGTGGGCGCTGGCGGAAAATAGTTCTATTCTGTTGGAGCTTTCCCAACTCAACGCTTCTCAAGGAGACTCCCATGAAAGTCAAAAACTACCAGGAACTCATTGCATGGCAGCGCGCGATGGATTTGGTTGAACTTGTATACAAGGCCTCAAGACAATTCCCACGTGAAGAAATTTACGCGCTTACCGGCCAAATTCGAAGGGCGGCGGTATCGATTCCTTCGAACATTGCGGAGGGACAAGGGAGAACGACAACTTCGGATTTCCTCCGGCATCTCTCGATTGCTTACGGTTCGTTATGCGAAGTTGAGACGCAGATTCTGATTGCCGGTAGATTGAATTATTTGACTGCGGCACAAGTTGGAGCAGTCATGAATGGCGCCGCCGAAGTAGGTCGCCTACTTAACGGCTTAATGAATTCATTATCTCGGTAGAACTGAACACTGCTCACTGAACACTGCCCACTGAACACTGCCTCCTCTTGAGTTGGAATTTGCGAACTCTTTCAGAGTTCGCGTTCATTTCTGTCGCACGTTACCCAGGGCGTTGCCCTGGGCTGGAATTCACGAACGCCTTCGGCGTTAAACCAGTTGCCAACTTATTTGAGGAAAGCCTGGTCATGAATACTTAGATTTACCTCCGCTCACCGCACCCTGCACACCGCGAACTCTTTCAGAGTTCGCGTTCATTTCTGTCGCACCTTGCCCAGGGCGTTGCCCTGGGCTGGAATTCACGAACGCCTTCGGCGTTTAGGAACGTGAATTCTCGGAAATCTTATTTGAGTAATGCGGAACGCTACTGCTACTGGTTATTGGCTCGGCCTACTGCTCACTGAACACTGCTCACTGAACACTGGCCACTGCCCACTGAACACTGCTCACTGCCCACTCCCCCTTGCCTACTCCGGCGAAATCTCCGGCACTAGTTCGCCTTCCCCTTCGTCGGGCTCGAGCGGTGGCGCGAGCAGCATCTCAGCAAACCCGCTAGGCATTGAACGGACGCGCGCGTTGGCGTCGGTAACCACATGGCCGGTCTCGCCTTCAGCAATGATCACGCCGTCCGATTCGCGAATAATCTCATAGCCAAATCGTAGCGAACGCCGGCGCAACTCGGTGATGTGAGTCCTCACCAGGAGCACGTCATCGTAATAGGCAGGTGCTTTGTAGCGGCAGTAACTTTCGGCGACGACCAGAAAGGCATTTTCGCTTTCTTCCATGTCGCGGTAGGAAAATCCGCGAGCGCGACAGTACTCCGTGCGACCGATTTCGAACCAGACCAGATAGTTTGCGTGATACACGACGCCCATCTTGTCGGTTTCGGCATACCGAACGCGCAAAGAAGCTTCGTGCCAGTGATCGAAGTCGTCTTCGGGTGCAGGATTCATCAAAACTGATTCTCCCAAAACACCTGTTCCACCAGCACTGGCTGGTGAGTTAAACTCCTCAATTGTCTTAGTTGGATCTTTAGCGGACTATAAGAGCGAATCATGGTGATGTCAAAGAAAAGTTCAACCCGTGCCGGTCGGTACAAACCTTTTGCTGCAGACTCACGTCCGGTCCTGACGGCGGTTTTGTTCTGTATTCTCGGGATTTCCGGGATCGCGGTTGACCGCACATCGGCCCAACGACCGGCCACGGGAAGCGAAAGCGCGAGCGCGGCGGCACGTAACGCAGCACTCGTGGCCGCCACAAACGAAGTGCTCGAGGAAACCAGTCAGCTTCGCGAACTCCCGATACTGCGCCCGGTCCAGAGTTCGGCGCAGTCGCGCGCGGAGATCGAGCGCATGATTGTCGGCAATCTCGATCGAGATACTACGGCCGCCGACATGCATGCGTCAGAGGTGACGTTAAAGCGGCTGGGTCTGGCGCCCGCGAATTTTAGTCTGCGGCCGCTGATTGTTCGCTTACTTACCGAACAGGTGGCCGGATACTACGACCCGAGAGAGCAGGAGTTCCATTTGGCCGATTGGATCGATGCCGACGGCCAAAAGCCGATCATGGCTCACGAGCTGACTCATGCGCTTCAGGATCAGCACTTCAACTTGCGCCGATTCGAGAAGTGGCCCAAAGGCGATTCGGACGCGGAACTGGCGACGCACGCGTTGATTGAAGGCGACGCAACGCTGGCGATGACCCTGTATGTCGGCCGGAATCCCCTGCGGGCGCTGACGTTCCTTAGATCATTCATGGCCGCGGACACATCCAGTCAGGAATTGGATAAAGCGCCGCGAGCTTTGCGCGAAACTTTGCTGTTTCCTTATCAGGAAGGCCTGACTTGGACTCGTGCCCTTTATCAGAATGGCGGCTGGGCCAGCGTTTCGCGGGCCTTCAAGACCCTCCCGCAATCGACTGAACAGATTCTTCATCCGCCGAAATATTTTATTCACGAAGCGCCGGTAAAGGTTTTATTGTCCGATCTGCGACCACTGCTGGGCGCGGGATGGCGACGGCTGGACGCGGACGTCAATGGTGAATGGAGTCTCTATCTCGTTCTCGACGAATTTCTAAAGTCACCTTCCGTTTCCAAACAAGCTGCCGCAGGTTGGGCAGGCGATAGGTACGCGACCTACGAGAATGCTCACGGTGACAGTCTTTATGTTTCGCTGTCCGCCTGGGACACAGAGAAGGACGCGCGCGAGTTCTTTGACGCGTATGTAAAGCGTTCCAAGCTGCGATATGCGGATGCGCGCGTAACGTCTGAACGCCCGACTGCCTGGTCGGCACAGACCTCGGAAGGCGGCGTCACGGTCGAACTGCGCGGCAATCGCGTTTTGATCCTGGAAGGCATCCCGGCGGCAGCCAACCGGCGCGCGCTTATGCTCAGCGCATGGGGACGCTAGGCCCGAAATTGGCGCATTACGCGCGGACTGTGATATTTTTTTCACAGCAATCGTTCCCAGAGATCCAGAATGGCTGAAAGAGAATCTGAAGTCGTGTCCACTTCGGGATTCAAGGTGCGCCCGCTCACGAGGCAGAAAGCCGAAGGTGGTGAGCAGAAGGCCGGATTGACGATTGCAACCGAAAAACCCTCATCCAATTCGCCCACCGACAAACCGTTAAAGAAATCACGCCTCCGGGAACTGACTAGCGAACTGCGCGAGTTGGAAGCGAAGCTGCGACTCGGTGGCGGCGCTGAGCGGGTTGCTAAGCAGCACAAACAGGGAAAGCTGACCGCGCGTGAACGAATTGATCTGTTGTTGGACAAGGATTCGTTCAGCCAGGAAATTGGTCTGCTGGTTGCTTACGATCAATACAAGCCAGAAGTCAGAGTCAAGAAGTCAGCGGCCAGTGAATCAGCTGAAGAAATTGGCACGGCGCCGGCAGCCGGCGTGATCACTACAGTTGGCTACGTTTCGGGCAGGGAAGTTGTCGTCGTCGCTAACGATGCGACGGTCAAGGCCGGTTCGTGGTGGCCGGAAACGATTAGGAAAATTCTGCGCGCGCAGGAGATCGCTATGCGGTCGCGCATTCCGATCATTTACCTGGTTGATTCCGCGGGCGTGAATCTTCCTTACCAGGGCGGCGTTTTCCCCGGCCAGTACGGCGCGTCGCGGATCTTCTACTACAACTCGATCATGCGACGGTATTTGAAGGTGCCGCAGATTTCCGCAGTGATGGGGCCTTGCATTGCGGGCGGCGCTTATTTGCCGGCGCTTTCAGACGTGATCATTATGGTCGAAGGCACCTCGTTCATGGGCTTGGGCGGCGCGAATCTGGTGAAGGGCGCCACCGGTCAAACCATCGACAACGAAACTCTCG
>DATNEI010000069.1:0-4427 GCA_035606795.1 Pyrinomonadaceae bacterium | reverse complement strand
CAGCATCTGCCCGATCCTGATTCGCTACGATACGCTCGACGGCAACAAAGGTGTGCATCATCACGCCGACCGCGGTTTTCGGATTCTCAAAAAACCGTACGCCATCAAAGTTCACATCGCTCGCAATCACGAGATCGACGCCGAAGTCGCGCGCGTAACTGATAGGCAGGCTGGCGACGAGACCACCATCAACCAGCCAACGTCCTTGCGAATCCTGTACCGGGGTGTAAACCGCCGGGATGCAGGTGCTGGCGCGAATGGCGAAGGGCAAGTCGCCTTCATCGCGAAAAACCACGGCCGTGCCCTTCTGTAAATCCATGGCGAGGGCCGCAAAACGAATCTTCAGGTCTTCGAAACGCGTGACCGGCAGATGCTGGCGCAGAAACGTTTCCATACGCGCGTTTGTCTGGAAACCGAGTCGCGAAAATGACAGACGCGCCGTGCGCCGCCAGCGAAACCCGCGCGCCATCACTTCGAGCTGATCCAGTGAAAGCCCCGCCGCGTACGACCCGCCGATAAGCGCGCCCGCAGACGCTCCGGCAATGGCATCGATGGGAATTTGATTCTCTTCCAGGGCGCGCAGGACGCCGACATGCGCGATGCCGCGCGCGGCGCCTCCAGAGAGAGCGAGGCCGATGCGGGGTCTGGTTGTGAGTTCGCTACGCACAATCAATTCATTTTCCATTTGTCATTTGACATTTATCATTTGCCATTGATTCGGAACGATGTTGGACGTGCCACAAGTAAAGCGTTTGGTTAGCGGAAGTGCTCAACATAGATTGCGTCATCTTCTGGATTCGACGACAGGGTCGAACGTTCAGTCACGGCCCTGCTTGATTTGAAATGACAAATGATAAATGTCAAATGACAAATGGAAAATAAGCGTTTAGCCGCTAGACAGGATTCAAGATGACAATCTCAGTCCCCGGTTGCTCTCGAAGATCGTCAATAAACTTGTCGATATCGGCTTCGATCTTTTCTTCCGTGATGTCGTGCTCAAGCCGGCCGCGGACCTCGTCCAGCGTGGGCATGATGCGCCCGCTGTTCTTCAGCTTTGCATACGTCTGGTCGTAACGATCCTGGACTTCTTTCTGAGTGACCACAGTAAACGCACGAAAACGAAAATCAAGATACTGGTCGACGATGACCCGGTCACGGAGGATCAGATCCAATTGTTCAGTGGTCAAACCGACGCGAGCCATGCGTTCCTGCAAGCGCTGCTGGCCGCCGAACGCTTGCGCCAACTCGTTACGACGCACGTCAACTTCCTTGTCGCGCGCAGCAATCCCTTCAGTCGTGTCGGCGCTCGGCAGTTTCCGGGCCTCCTGCAGAATCAGCAACTGGTCCTGAAGCAGGCGCAAAGCATGTTTTAGGTCGGCTGAACTCGGACGATCTGATAAAGGCCTGTCGGGTTCCAGCGCCAACTGCCAGACGAGATCCGAATAAGTGATTAGATCGGGCGTCGCGCGCGAGCCATTGGTAACGGTGGCGACCATTTTGTCGGGAATCGTCTGCGCGGCTGCAGTCGAGCAGAGAGCCAAGAGCAAAGAGCAAAGGGCAAAGACAGAAAGAAGTGAAAACTGAAAATTGAAAATTGAGAAGTGCAAAGTGCTCGGCCAACTACGGACGTGGGCGATGGGATTAGTTTCATGGTTTCTCACGAACTTTCGGATGACGGCCTCGCCATCGCCGTTTCTAGCTCGCTCTCGTCCGCAACAATTTGCATTTTTCATTTTATAATTTTCAATTTGCACTGCTTTCCTCACTTTGCTCTTTGCCCTCACCCCTTCGCTCTTTGCCGCTAAAACGTCTGTGAAAATCTGAACTGAAACTGCCCGCGATGCAACTGAAAGATTGAAGTCGTCGGCGTCAGCGTGTTTAGGTTCTGCGGAATCAAGAAGCGCGACGGATTCAGCAAATAGCCGTAGTCGATAGCCAAAGCGCCGCCCAGCGGCGTCTTGAACCGGAAACCAAATCCCAACGTGTGACTCCAACGGACGCGCAAGTTCTGCGCATTCACGTCTTCGAGGAAATTCCCCGTCGGCGTGATCGGCTTGGGATGAAACACGTCGCCGATGCTGCGAAAGACATTGCCGCCATCATAAAACGGTACGACCTGCACGTTGCGGGTGACCGGCACGCGCGCTTCCAGGTTAGCCACGACCTCAGCGTTGCCGCCAATCGGCACGGTAAAGGGATCGAGACGCACGACCTTTCCGTGCGAGTCGCGAAATTCCCCTTCGGGAACAATCACCTGACGCGGACCTGCTTCTTCATAGGGGAATCCGCGCAACGTAGTCGCGCCGCCTGAGAAAAACCGCTCACTGATGGGCAACAAGCGATCGATATCGTCGATGTGTCCGTTGCCGTTGCGATCGCGAATATCGAAAAGCTGCGCAAGACCAAGAGTCAGGTTCCCGGCCAAAACCGTTCCCCGCCCACCCCGAACTTTGTAATACGTATGGTAGTTGGAAAGGAACCGCATGAACGAAGTATTTCCGCCCAGCGCCTTCGCCGCCCAACTGAAGTCCGCCGTTAGATATTGTCCGCGCGTCGCGTCGGTTTGGTTGTAGCGGCAGACTTCGCCG
This sequence comes from Pyrinomonadaceae bacterium, assembly GCA_035606795.1. Classification (GTDB taxonomy): domain Bacteria; phylum Acidobacteriota; class Blastocatellia; order Pyrinomonadales; family Pyrinomonadaceae; genus UBA11740. The sequence goes on along the minus strand of DATNEI010000069.1, from coordinate 1,839 downwards.
GAACGAATTCGTTCTTCCTCCGTCGTGATTTGACCGGGAAGACGCCGCTCACAACGTTCACGCGTATCGATGACAAAGGAAGTGCCGAATCGCGATAGGCGCACGACCTGGTCGGGGACCAGGATATCTTTAACCAATAGACTCTCGATGTTTCGCAGCCGGACGTCTTCGTACGAGTAGCGTAAAAAAACGATGCTGCGTTTCTGCATACTGAGGATGCGCTGTGTCTCAGCGGTAAACGTCAAGCGATCGATTTCGGGATCGCCGACCTGATTGCCAAATTGATCGATCGGATTCCCGTTATCATCCAGGCGCTGGACGATGCCGAATGTGCCTTTGTCGATGGTCGAGCGGAAGAAACGGGTGATGGTGGAATCACGCAAGTACTGAAGCGAAAGCGCCAGCGGCGCAAATCGATCTTTGCGATAACGCGCAAACCGCGGATCGATAAACTCAAAGCGAACAAGTTGCTGGCGCTGGCTGGCGCGTAAACGAATGGCGGCAGTGCGCAGCTTGTTCATGAAGTTAACGTTGGTCAACTCCATCAACCCCAGCACACCGGTGTCGGTCGAGTAGCCACCGCCGTACTCAATTACGCGCGGCTTCTTCTCTTCGACGTCGATAATCACGTCGTACTTCTTTTCGCCCGTGGGCGTTTCACCCGCCGGCTGTTGGCTAATCAGCACCTGCCGGAATGCGTCGGTGACGTACAGCGCGCGTTCCGCGTCTGTGATCCTGTCTGCGCGCAGCGGGTCGCCGGGGATCAACGGAATCGCCCGGATGATTGCGGCGCGCTTGGTGCGCTGCGTTCCCGCGTCGCCCGTGACCCCGTTGATGACGATATCGTTGACGATGGCCTTAGCGCCTTCTTTGGTGACGTCGAAGATGACACGTACCTGTTCGTCTTCACCCTGCTTCGGCAAATCTTCGACCGCCGGCCGCACTTCAGCTTCGATATAGCCTTCATGGGCATACAGATTCAGCAAACTATTAGTGTCACTGCGCACTTGCGAACGCGAATACGGTTCGCCTTTTATGACGGTGATCTCTTTGTTCAATCGCGCCTGATCGAACACAGTGGCCCCGCGCACCTCGACTTCAGCAACGCGCGTCAAGGGCCCTTCGTCAACGTTGAACGTGATAATCAGAGAGTCGCCGGTGATTGAGATGCCCTGCACGACGTTGACTTTCGCGTGCCGGTAGCCAAGCTCATTCATGTGCGCCTGCACGGTGCGGCGATCCTCTTCGAGGATGGTCGTGCTGGTGAAACCGCGACCGAGTCCGCCGATGAACGGCAGGAACGAAATTGCGCTGGCCTTCTGCGACTTTAATTCATCGATGATGTCCTCAGGCGTCAGTTTGTTCGTGCCGGTAATGCGAATGTCAGTCAGGGTCAGTCTCCGCTTGGGATCGACGTCGTACGTGACTGTGACCTCGTGGCCGGTCAGCGCTTCCGGGATCAGGTTCTCGCACGTTTCTCTGCTGCCATTCGCGACCGTCGTGGGCGTCGCCGGCGTGACGGTGCAGAGCGGCGTTACTTCCGCAAAGAAGTAGCCATCTTCCTGTAAACGATTTTTCAGACGGCGCGCGCCTTCTTCGATCACGGAAATATCCAGGTTGCCTTCGCGCCGTAAGGGCAGCAGATCGCGCTGCTTCTTTTCGCTCAGGGTATAGTTCTTGAAACCAATAGTTACGTGCGGCCCACGCTTGCCGGCAAACGCTACGGTGACTTGCTGTGTTTCCGGATTGCGTTGCACGTCCGGCTCGTTCAGTGTCGGCGATAGATAGCCGTTCGCCAGCAGCGCCTGTCGAACGCGATTCAGATCCTCCGTGAGCAGA
>DATNEI010000036.1:0-30328 GCA_035606795.1 Pyrinomonadaceae bacterium | reverse complement strand
TCTGCACGACAAAGATGTTGCCGAGTTCAGACGTTTTCTCCTTGGGACCTGGCTCGGGCGTGACGTTGAACCGGCGCTTCTTTTTGTATTCAGCGAGACCCATGCACCTAGTTTCGGATTTCAGGTTTGAAGTTTCAAGTCAAGAGGAGTCGGTACCGGGAGCAGTAGAGACCGGGTGAGGTTCCGGTCGCAAAACGTTGGATAACCCGGTCGCTACCGCTCGCGGTATTGATCTCATCCGTTCACTGACACGGTCGGCAGAACCACCTCAACCACGAGCCCACCGTCGCTCGCGTTGTAGGCACGAATCGTCCCGTCGTGCCGGCGCACGACGCGCTCAGCAATTGCCAAACCCAAACCAGCTCCTTGACCATTGGTATCCCCCTCAGAAGATATGCGATGAAACGGTTTGAAGATTTCGGTGAGCCATCGCGGTGGAACTCCGGGACCGTGGTCGCGGACTTTAAGGACAGCGTCTTCTTTGCTCGAGGAACCGGACCTTTGTAGTGATAGTTCTACGGCGGAGCCTGCCGGCGCAAAACGAATCGCATTACGCACCAGGTTTTCGATTGCGCTGCGCAGCATTTCGGGAAAACCACTCATCGTGCACGAATCAGCATGCAGGATCCTGACCTCGCGTTCGCGCGCGCGGGCTTCAAAGTCTCCATCCGCTGCGACCTCTTGAATCAGATTGGTCAGATCGAAGGCTTCGCGACGCGTGAATTCCACGCCGCTGTCAATCCGCGTGAGGGTCAGCAATTGTCCAATCATTTTGTCGAGTCGTTCCGCTTCTATGCCGATGCGACTGGCGTATTCAGAAATCTCTTCTGGCGAAGCGTGCTGCAGCAGTCCGAGGGCGACGGTGAGGCGCGCCAGCGGCGAACGCAGCTCGTGCGAAACATCACCCAGCAGATTTCTCTGGGCGCTGACCAGCGCTTCGATCTGTTCCGCCATCCGATCAAAATTCCGGCCGAGGGCGCCAATCTCGTCATAGCGGTTGCGCACTGAGCGATCGACGCGCGTCTCGAATCGTCCTGATGCCAATGATGTGGCCACGTCGCTCAAGCGCGAAATTGGTTTGGTGATATGCCGGGTTAAAAGGAAGCAGAGCAACGCCCCAAACAGTCCAATCGCGATGATGCGCAGGTAGGGATGCGATCCGACGGCCTCTGAAGCCGGCATAATCAATGTCGGTGACTGTTGAAAAGCGAGAACGTATCGCCGGCCGGAAGGGCCAGGCGCTAGTCGCAGCGCCAGCCCTTTTTTCGGATCGACAAGCGACAGATTCTGCCGCGTGGTCTCTTCCAGCGCCCGTTTGTTTTTCGCGAGTTTCAGCACCAGCTCAGGCGCGGCACGATCAAGCAGCGGATTTCCGTCCTCGTCAAAAAAATAAAACCTCACCGATTTCTGCACCTGTAATTGATCCAGGTAATCCTGTACCGCCTGTTTGCCGGACTGCTCGTACAGGCGCGCGCACTTTTCGGCTTCCATGGGCATGATGCTGTGCAGCACGCCCTGCCAACGCGTTTCGTAATAGTTGGCCAGGATGCTCGACGTTTCGAGCGACATGCCGACGATCACGACGATGACGCAGAAGCCGGCGAAGATTTTGAAAAAGAGACTTTGCAAATCGATTCCTGATTAAGAAGCTTCGGCAGCGAACGCGTAGACGTAGCCGATTCCACGCACTCCCTTAATGCGCTCGGTTCCTTGCGGCAGCAAACCGATCTTTTTCCGCAGATTGCAGACGTGCGTGTCGATGCTGCGATCGAAGGGCGAGAATTCGCGGCCCAGCACATCGCGTGTGAGTTTCTCGCGACTGATGACTTGTCCTGGAGTTTGCAGCAGCGCTTCGAGCAAATCGAATTCGACCGAAGTTAGATTGACGGTTTCACCCTGACGCCGCACGACGCGCGCGCCACGATCCATTTCCACGTCACCAACGGCGAGAGGCGTGCGCGGATTCCGGGCATCCCCGTCAAGTGGCTTGATGCGCCGCAAAATAGCTCGAATGCGCGCCACCAGTTCCTGCGGATTGAAAGGCTTGGCGAGGTAATCGTCAGCCCCCATTTCTAATCCGAGGACGCGGTCGAGCGCGTCACCTTTCGCCGTCAACATCAACACCGGAATATGCGATTGCGCGCGAATGCGGCGCAGTACCTCGAATCCATTGACTTCCGGCATCATCACATCCAGAACGATCAACGCGCAGTCTGTGGACAGTGCTCGCTCCACCCCGGCGGGGCCGCTGTTAACCGATTCCATTTCGAAACCTTCCTGCGTCAGGAAGCGGTTGAGGAGTTGGCACAGCTCGACGTCATCGTCGATGACGAGTATTCGTTTCGCGCCGCTTTCGTGATGGGTTTCCATTAAGGCGTTCGTGAGAAACATTCTATACGTCGAACCATTTTTCGCAGTCAAGAACTGTCAAGCAAACGCCAGTAGTGTCCCGGTTTACTTTGCGAGGCTTTGCGTCTTTGCGCCCTTTGCGTGAGATTCCCTTTTCGATCGCGCCAGGATGCAAAGTCGCCAGGAAAAACCGCAAAGTAAGAGAGCATTGCGCAGCTCGCCAGCTTGACACTTCTTAACAGCGACTTGGCACTTCTTGACCGACGCCCGACCAGCATAGGCGTATATCTCAATCATGAAACCCTTTCGCGCGATAGCTTATATCGCCGTAATCATCGGCCTGGCGGCGTTGGTTTCTCAAGCGAGCAATTCCGGACAGGAAAAGTCGCAGAGCGTCGTCGGCGTCGTGATGCAAACAGATGCAAGTCTCAAGGTCCTGACCATTCGCACAGACGCGGGTGACAGCGTGTCCATTCAAACAGATGCCAATACCGTCCTGGTTCGTATTCCCGCAGGCGAGCGTAGTCTTGCTAATGCAGTCGCGATTCAGTTCGCCGACATCACTTCGGGAGATCGCGTGCTCAACAGCGGCACGCGCGCAGGACAAACCTTCGTGGCACAACGAGTCGTGGTCATGCCCGCGGCGGAAGTTGAGAAGAAACGCCAGCGCGATTTGGATGAATGGAAACAACGAGGCGTCGGGGGAATCGTCCGAGCCACTAACGCCGACGGTCACACCATCACTCTCGAACTGCGTGGCCCGAACGCAGGCACAGGTCTAACGATCGAGACCACCAAAGCACACTTCCGCCGCTACGTTCCCGGTTCGCTCAAATTTGAGAACGCGCGCGCGAGCAACTTCGATGAAGTGCATAGCGGAGACCAACTACGCGCGCTGGGCGATAAGACCGGCGACGGAAAGTTTGTGGCCCAACAGATTGTTTCGGGCGCCTTCAAGACAATTGGAATCAGCGTCGCCGAGATTGATCAGCAACGCGGCGAGATTCGGGGGGCGACGCTCGATCAGAGAAAGCCGGTCACGATTGTCATCAATAAGGATTCAGTGCTGCGGCGCATCACGCCACCCGTCGCGACCGCCATCGCGCAAAAAGCAAAGGGAGAAGCGACCAAGCCGGCGGCGGGCAAGCCCAGTTCACCCGTCATCGACGTGCAGCAAATGATCGATACCCTGCCCGTGATTTCTCTCTCAGACTTGAAACCAGGCGATGTATTGGCAGTGACCGGCGCGGTTGGGGAGGGTGGTTCGCAATTGGTGGCGATCAAAGTCGCAGCCGGTGTCGATTTAGTTTTGAAAGCGTTGACGCCACCCGGAAAACCCCAAGTCGTGCGACTGAGCGCAGGATTGCCTTCAGTCTTCGACTTCAGCGTGATTCCGGTCAATTAACCAGCAATGTAGGGGCAGCCCTTGTGGCTGCCCGGCTTCGGGCAGGGACAAGCCCTGCCCTTACAGGGGGAAAATGAAAATTCAATCTTTATTTTCCATCGCGGCGGTTCTTTTCGTTTGGTCAATCAGCGGCATCGCTCAACGTCCAACTTCGTTGCGCGGCCAGGTGTCGGATCAAGTGGGTGCGGTAATCGTCGGCGCGACGGTCACGCTTACTGACGCGAACGGAAAGAAGGCAACTACCCAAAGCGACAATAATGGCGGATACCGGTTCGACAATGTTGCTAACGGCGTTTACACCGTGAGTGTCCAGCAGAAGGGCTTCACGCCGGAGACCCGTAACGGACTGCAATTATCTGCCGGCGTCAACACGCACGACTTTCAATTGAATGTCGCGTTTGAAGAGCAACGCGTGACGGTGGACGACATGCGCAGCGTGAGCACCGATCCGAACAGCAACAAGACAGCGCGGGTCATGAGCGGTAAGGACTTGAATGCTCTCTCCGATGATCCTAACGAACTGGCCTCGCAATTAGACGCTTTAGCCGGTCCAGCCGCGGGTCCAAACGGGACTCAGGTTTTTGTCGATGGATTCACCGCTTCAAACGGGTTGCCGGACAAGCAGACCATTCGCGAAATCGTCATCAACCAAAATCCGTTCTCAGCCGAGTTTGAGCGCATCGGTTTCGGCACGATCCAGGTTTTTACCAAGCCCGGCACCGGCAAATTTCATGGCGGCACGGCGTTTACCTTCAGTGACGCCGCCTTCAATTCTCGCAATCCCTATGCATTGAACAAGCCGCCGTATCAACGCCGCGCAATCGAAGGTAATCTCAGCGGCCCGATCACGAAGCGAAGTTCGTTTTTCTTTAACGGGTCTCGTCGCGATATTGAAGATACAGCCGTCATCGCCGCGACCACGCTGGATGCTTCGCTCAATCCGCAAAAGATAAATTTGGCACTCGTCACGCCGAAGTCATTCTGGAACATCGGGCCGCGCTTGGATTTCGCGGTAAACCAGAACAATACGCTGAGCGTCCGCTATAACGTGAACGCTCAAAATTTGCACAAGCAGGGCGTCGGCGGGTTTGCCTTGCCATCGCGCGCGTTTGACTATTCTGATCGGCTGCACATCTTGCAGGTAGTCGACATTGCAATTGTTAATCCGCGTACCGTGAACGAGTTTGGTTTCCAGTACATCTGGTACTACATCAAACAGCAACAGGCGGACGCGAGTCCTGGCCTCATCGTGAATGACGCCTTCAGCGGGGGCGGCGCGCAGATTGGCGGCTACTCATTCAAGCGTCATGAAGGGGAACTGCGCGACTATCTATCGATAACAACACGCGCACACACGATCAAGTTCGGTGGCCGTTTGCGTTGGGCGCACATCAGCGATATCGCGCCGAACAATTTTGGCGGTACCTTCATTTTTTCCAGTCTCGATCGTTACCGGCAGACACTGCTGCATGCTTCGACGCCAAGTCAATTGATCATCGCGACCGGAAATCCTTTTGCCCAAGTGAAGCAGTGGGACATCGGCCCATTCGTTCAGGATGATTGGAAGATGCGGCCGGACCTTACAGTGAGTCTGGGACTTCGCTATCAGTATCAAACACACCTCGACAGCAAATTCATGTTTGCGCCCAGGTTCTCGTTTGCGTGGACGCCATGGATGAATCCAAAGGGCCCGCCGAAAACAGTTATTCGCGGCGGCATGGGAATGTTTTATGACCTCGTCCGGACGTCGGTCACTTTGCAGGCAAACAGATACGACGGCCAGACTGAGCAGCAGTACATTGTTACAGATCCAGCGTTGCTAGCGCTCTATCCAAACACACCACCGCCGGCGGTCCTGACCGCTTTGGGACAGCCGCAGACGATCTGGCGAAAGGTTCCGGAGCTGACGCAGCCTTATTACATTCAATCTTCGCTGAGTATCGAACACAGCCTGCCGCGCAATACCACGATGAGCCTCAGCTATCTCGACACGCGCGGCGTGCATCAACTGCGCTCGCGCAATCTGAACGCGCCGGCGCCCGTCACGGGCATGCGCCCGTTTGGAAACGGATTCAATATCTACGATTACGAAACCACGGGCTGGTATCGGCAGCACTTGCTGCTCTTCAATCTGCAGTCGCGGCTTAACCGTAAGATCAATTTCAACGCCAACTACACGCTGGGTAAGGCCGATGGCGATACGGATGGCGCGGGATCGTTTCCGGCGAATTCGTACGATCTGCAGAGTGAGTTCGGGCGATCATCTTTCGACGTGCGGCACCGGTTCACGCTTACCGGATCTTTCGAAACGAAGTGGGGCATCGGACTGTTTCCGCTCGTCATTGCGCAATCAGGCGCGCCCTTTAACATCATCACCGGTCTGGACACGAACGCTGACACAATTTTTCTCGAGCGGCCCGCGATTGCTACTGACTTAACCCGAGCGTCGGTTCGCCAGACACCTTTCGGCAATTTCGATTTGCTGCCGCTTCCTGGCGCACAGATCATTCCCCGCAATTATGGGCAGGGTCCCAGCTATTTTTCGGTGAACCTTCGGGTCGCGAAGACCTTCGGCTTTGGCTCAGTCGCCACTGCGCCCGCCCGCGCGCAAGCACCGCCGGCGCCGGGAAAACCCACTCAATCAGGACGAGCGGCGGCAACACCCGCCCGGCCTGAAGACAAACCATATCGACTGACGATTGCTCTGTTTGTCGCGAATGTTTTCAATCACACGAATGCGGGCGCACCGATCGGCAACTTGAGTTCGCCTTTGTTCGGCACATCAAATTCGCTTTCGGGGCTCGGTCAATTCACTTTTGGAGCGAGTTCGGCGCAGAGTAACCGCAGCATCAGCCTGAGAGCTCAGTTTCAATTCTAAGCTTTGCGGGACTTTGCGCCTTTGCGTCTTGGCGTGAGGCCGCATTTCACGCAAAGGCGCCAAGTCGCAAAGGAACGCAAAGACGGCTAGTTACCCGCCGTAGCCGCTTCCACTTTCTCTTCAAACAATGAATCCTGAATGGGATCGAGCCCCAGCGCCTGGCGCACGCGCGCGAAACTGCGACGGTGAATGGGCGTGGCGCCGAGCTCCTGCAAACAGCGGCAGTGTTCCGGCGTGGGATAGCCTTTGTGAGTTTTGAAGTTATACCCGGGATGAACGGAATCGAATTCCGTCATGATCGCGTCGCGAGTAGTCTTGGCGATGATCGAGGCCGCGGCGATGCTGGCTGATAAGGCGTCGCCTTTAATGATGCCGCGTTGCGGCGTCTGACAATGCGGGATGCGGCGCGCATCGACCAGCACAAAGTCAGGATTTGTTGTCAGTCCTTCCACCGCCCGCCGCATCGCCAGCAGCCCTGCGTGATAGATATTTATTGTGTCGATCTCTTCAACTTCAGCGCGACCCACCGCCCAGACAACGGCGTCCTGCTTGATATGCTCGGCCAATTCGGCGCGCACCGACTCATCAAGAATCTGTTTTGAATCGTTCAGCCGCTTGAGTTTGTAATTCTTCGGCAGTATCACCGCGCCGGCGATGACGGGCCCAGCAAGGGGCGCCATGCCCGCTTCGTCGACACCGGCAATGAAGTTGAATCCTTGCCCCCAGAGATCGATTTCGAAGCGCAAAAGATTGTGCAGGCGTTGTCCTTCGGCGCGGTTCTTTCGCCAACGTTCGCGGATCTGCTTCGCCAACTGATGAGCGCCCTGGCGTGTGTCAGACTCGAGCGCCGCCACGAGGCCTTTCGGGACCGGCCGCGCCCGATCGACGTAGCGCTGCTTTAATTCGGGAATTGATTTGGCGAGAATTTCTTCGAGCGTTGGCATCTTCGTTACGGCCGCAGATTAACGCGAATATGCGCGGATGCAAAAACTCAAAACGTGTTCTTTGGTTTTATCTGTGAAATCCGCGTGAATCGCGGCAAGTCTCGGTAGTGTCCTATCTATGAAGCAGGTGACGGTCGTCAACTGTCACCTGCTTCATTACATCAACTTGAATGCTGTACTACCGAAACGTGAGGTTTGTTTCGCCTCACTATCAGCCTAGGAGACGGAGGAGGATTCACGTATCGCGTTGTAAAAGACGTTTTCTCAAATCAGTTTGACGTCATTGTGTCTCTCGCTAATAGTAGGTGGCAATGCTGCGACAAGCAGACCTCAAACTGAGCCGGCCCAGGGGTGAGAACTTAGCGCTAATTGTTTTCTGTGGCATTTTCCTAGATTCCCTTGTTGTTTATTGATTTTAATGGTAGAAGGCGTCATTATTTTCCAGTCACTGGGACTCCAGCGACTAGAAAGGTTTAACCAAAATGCCAGCCGTGATCGACAAAGAGACGGCCTTTGCCGATTTAATCAAAAACCACGAAAATCAATGGGTGGCCATTGATGAGCGCGATGGCGTTGAGTTTATCGTAGGCCACGGCAAGAACGCCGTTGAGGCCGCGAAGGACGCCGAAGCAAAAGGATTCCCTAACGCAATTCTGTTCAAAGTTCCATCGTTTACATCTACGTTTATTCCATTAACGACCGCGACCATGTCCGCGTCGATTGCGAATTAGCGCGTCAGTTTTTGTGTTTATCTCAAACTGCCGCTTATATCTCTCAAACACAACTTGGAAATTTTCAAAGAACCCCGCCTGTCCCAGAAGAGGCAGAATGTTTTCTCCCGTAACGAATCCGGCTTCGATTTCGACCCAAATCGGAATACCTGTCACTTGGAGCTGCACACGATGCATGAACCCTGGTGCTTCTTGGTTAGCTAGGCCGTAAAAACTGTGAGGTCGACCAGAAGGAACATCTATGCCTAACAACGTACCGACAGACTCAGGGAAGATACATGCATTTGCGCCGGAATCAACGAGGGCGAGAAACGGGCGCATGTTTATATCGTGACGTAAGAACACCTGGAGTAACGGAATGACTGCATAGCCTCCGGCCGCGTCCTTGTCTGGGATATTCCGATAGCGAATATTCATTTCTGAATGCTCCTCCGCTAGTGCAACCCGGCGTTTTTGGTTTATGCAGTTACTCCCAAATTTGAGCAATAAAAAAAGCTCGCGGTCACGAAAGAGACACACTACCCTTAACTACATCTTTGGACGGAGGGGCCATCCACCTTCTGTAGAAAGGTGTCGCGTTTCTTTCGTCACATCGAGCCATTAACAGATGACGGGTCGATCTGTTCTTGCAGCGAACTCAGCTATGAGCGATTTTCAATGAGCCTGAGACTGTTCGGCGGTACTAACCTCTGTCCACCCGTCCCGCGTACCCGAGGTTACGCGCAAGCTAACCGACCAGACGCCGACAATCAATGAGCACTCTAGCATGGAAACTTGGAATCGACCAAAAATGATCCCACACTTTAGAAGTTATGATGTGAGGAATTACTTGAGGGCAGCGTTCAAGGTTTCACATACCCAAGTTGACAGGTCATTCCCGACGTCGAGTGCCACTCGCTGGTAGGCTTTCAAATTGATGTAATGAAGCAGGTGACTCCTTTGCCGCGGGTTGATTAGACTCGCGGTGAGCTTAAGAACAAGAAAGGAGTCACCATGGCTACGTATTGTGGGGTTGATTTTCATGCAAGGCAACAGTTGGTCAAGTGGTGTAACACTGAAGATGGTGAGATCCACGAGGCCCAATTGAAGCACGAGTCAATCGATGAAGTCCGCGAGTTCTATGCTCAGTTCAGTGGCGAAGTAATCGTCGGTTTCGAGACCAGCGGTTACAGCTCCTGGTTTGAAGCGATGCTGGAGAAAGTGGGTCATCAGGTTTGGATTGGGCATGCTACCGAGATTCGGCGTCGCGCTCGGTCGCGACAGAAGACGGATCGGCGAGACGCGGAACTGCTTCTGGATTTGCTGCTGAAGGGAGAGTTTCCCCGGATTCACCGAGTCAGTGCGGCTAGTCGGGAAGTGCTGCGACAGTTGCGCTACCGGCACCGGCTGGTGCAAATGCGGACCCGCAGCTACAACTCATTGCAAGCGATCGCCTTGGGTGCCGGCGTTTCGTTGAAAGCCAAACTAAGAACCTGCAAAGGTAAAGAGCGGCTCTTGGGATTATCAGTAACCGAAGCTCAGCAAGAACAGCGGTCGGAATGGTTGGCGTTGATTGAGCAACTCAACGCCTGCATTGAACGAGTTGAGCAAGAACTGAAGTTAGTAGCTGAAGTTGATGATCGGGTGCAACTGGTGCGCACGCATCCAGGGATAGGGTTACTCACCGGGCTGGCCCTAGTCCACACACTTTCACCCGTGAGTCGATTTGCCAACAGCCGCAAAGTGGCAGCTTACGTTGGCCTCGAACCGCGTGAGTATTCGAGCGGCGAGCGACAGCAGTTTGGCGGCATCAGCAAAGCCGGCTCGCGGTTACTGCGCTTGTTATTAGTCGAAGCTGGACACAAGGCCGTCAGGCAGGATGGGCAGTTGAAGCAGCTCTATTATCGGGTGATGCAACGCCGCGAGAAGGCGAAGGCCAAAGTGGCGGTAGCCCGTCACCTGCTGGTGCGGACCTACATCATGCTGCGCGATGGGATCAATTATGCAGAGTTTGTCCGTCGTGGTGTCGCAGTTCAGTCGGCTCGAGTGTCCTATAGGCCTCAAGTGCCTGGCAAATTGATTGAGCGACTAGCCTCAGAGCAGCAGCTGAGCTAATGGTTGCTGCTCTGAGCGCGTATCTGCCTCATGGGCCTTCGATGCTCGGATAGATAATTGAGCGCAGCACGAATGCGGCCGAATCTGAGGAACTGACATCAAACTAACTTTGAACTGGTTCTTAAGCTCGTTACCAACAGCACATGTTCCAGCGCGCGGGGCGCTGTTGGAGGAGTTTGCCTTTTTTCAGTTGACGACCGTCACCTGCTTCATAGATAGGTCACTGCCCAAGTCTCGTTTCAGTTGCCACGTAAGGCTGACAATGATGCCTGATCCAGGACATAGACATCCGCGGCCGGGGTGCTGCCGACAAAAACAGTGAACGCCGGTTTCGATGTTTGCCGCAAGCGCGCCAGCATCGACTGGTTACTGAAGTAAGTTCGTCCGCGAGCGTCAATCAGAAAATCTCCAACTGAGAGCTTTGCCAATTCAGCGGATACCGAGAATTCAAGACAATCGAGATCTGAGCGCCCGGCGCGCTGCGCGTAATAGTCCGCGAGGATCGGAATCTCCGTGCCGACACGCGCGCTGGGCTGCGCCCGCGCGGCGATCTCTTTCATTGCGTCCATCATGTATGCGTCGTAAAACTCGTCCTGGGGGAAATATGTGCCGGCTTTTGCGTTGCCGCCACCGAGGGAGTTCATGTACAGACGGAAATGCGGCGACGCATTGGCCGCAGCCCACATGGTTGAGATGATCACCACAGAAACCAAAGCCGCGCGAGCATAGATTCCGACCGCGCTCTGCTCAAACAGCTTCCGGCAGAGCTTGCCTAGATGACGACCCGCGAATTGAATTGCCAATGCGGCAGTCATGATCACTGCCGGCATGAGAGAGGTCGCATACCGCGTGAATTTACCGCCGGCGAAAGTAAAGGTCAGTCCCCACATCAACAGCCAGAACCACAAAAAGTAACGGCCGTCGCCGGTCGCCCGGCGCAACAGTAATACGCAGCCGCCGGCAAATGCCACCAAGGCAGCAATCGGCAGCTTCACCCCGAGCAGCACAAAATAAAAATACCAGGGCTCGCCGCGCAGCCAATCGGCCATGCGATGGGGATAAAGTCTCCCTATGAACTCGTAGCTGTCGTGGCCCATCAACTTATAGCCCGTGAACTTTAGAATCGTCCGCCAGGTGTCGGGCAGCAGAATCGTCGGATTGAAAACCAGGAAAGCGACACCCATAACCAGAAAGAACTTCAAAAACTTTTTCTTGCCGAGACGCCAGCGAGTCGATGGCATTCCCTGAAAAATGTAGTAGTAGGCGACCGGAATGGAGAGCAGTTGCGGCACGTATTTCGACGCCATCATCGCGCCGAATGACGCGGCGGCGGCCCAATAGAATTTGTCGGGTTTGCGATGGGGCTGGCTTTCGGCGACACGTTGCCCGCGCAACCAAAAGACGTTCATCAGCAGAAAGAAAAAAACCAGAAACGTATCTTCCTTCGCAATCCGGTTGAAACTGATAGTCAGGGGATCGAACGACCAGAGCGCGGCGGAGATTAGTCCGACTTCGAGTCCAAACAGCTCCATCGCAATCAGAAACACCAGCACCGCAGACAGTGCGCCGAGAATCGCACCGGGAATACGCAGAGAAGTTTCGACCGGAATGTAGAGCTCGGGATGCGCAGCGACCAGATTGTTCCAACGCTCGCACACGATGACGCTTACGGTGAGCGCGGCCTTCATCAACAAAGGATGTTCGCCGTTCGCGGAGGTCAAACCCTTCGCGCGGTATTCCGTCACCGCATTAAGCTTGTTCAACTCGTCTTCGCTGAGCGCTTCCTTGCTCAGACCGACGGTGCGGAAGCCGAGGCCGGCCAGCACGAACATGCTCAACATTGTGGCGAGCAGCACGCGACTCAGAGAACGCGTCCCCACTTGGGCGAATAGATCAGGTCTTAATCCGGCCGTAATGATAGGAATTGCAGGGGACAAACTGGGGCGAAGCCTCCAAAAGCTTTAACGAATCCTCACACTCGGCCCCGGAAAACCAAAACTGAACTGCGGGACCGCTTGAACGGCAAAGCTTAGCGTTTATAGCCACCGAGGGCAACCGCCAAGGCCCGTCAAAAATCAGTTGCAATTTCGATTCGTCCGGTGCAGTATGCGCAGGATTCATCAAAGTCGCTCGAGTTTTCGGGGCAATTAATTTCTTACCACTGAGGAACTTAATAATGTCTCGTGAAATCATTCAAGAGAACGCGCCTACCAGTTCAGCTCCGCCCTTTCGGCTGGATGAGAAGCTTCATCAGATTCTGTACAAGCCGGAAAAGCAACCGGCGATCACCACGCCTGCTCAGCTCGCCGCTTTGCCCGAACCGCCCTATCCAATCCATCCCGATCCGCAGCCCATGACGAAGTCCGAATATCAGAAGTTAAATGCGATTCGTTCGTGGAAGACGTGGGGAACGGCTTACTTCAAATCGCGTTGGTATAACAAGGATCTGCGGCCGGTCATTCCATATTTGTTCACCGAGTGGAAGTGTAATCTGGATTGTCACTACTGCTGGTCGTACAACAACACAGTCAAAGGAATGACGGAAGATACGGCCAAGCGCTCGATTGACTGGTTGCATTCGATCGGTTCGCGCGTGCTGGCGCTCATGGGTGGCGAGCCGCTCTTGCGGCCTAAGTTCATTCACAAGATCGTTTACTACAGCGCCATGAAAGACATCTTCGTTTACCTTCCCACGAATGGAAGGTTGATGAAGCCCGATGTCATCGATCGTCTGGGCGACGCCGGCCTCGCGACCGTCAATCTGGCCGTCGATTCGGTCAAGGAACGAAAGTCATTGCCGAAGGCGCTCGATCCCATTCGTCCTTACTTTGAATATCTCGTGCAGCGGCAGCATCACTATGGCTATACGGTCATGTTCAATATCAATATCTGCCGCAACAACATGGACGACGTGAAGGAGCTGACAGAGATCGCGCACGACCATGGCATTGCGACCGACTATCACATCAACGAGTCGCCGATGACTGAGCAGACTCATTTCAAGCACCTCGATGAAAACGCGACGTACATCACGCCGGATGATTGGTCGAAAGTGGACGACTTGCTGGATTACCTGGACGACAAACGTCACAACGAAGGCTACAAGATGGTCAACCAAAGCAAGCACATGCAGGACATGAAGCAGTTGATGCGCGGCGAAGTGCCGCCCTGGAAGTGCCGGGCGGGCCAGAACTCTGTGATCGTCCGCACGGATGGAACCCTGGCCCCGTGCTTCCCGATGTATTCGGCCACGCATGACTGGGGCACGATCGAGAACCCCAAGTTTGACCTCGCGCAACTCGACGAGATGAAGCAGGAATGTTCCAAACACTGCTTGTCCACCTGTAACTACATTCTGGCCTACTGCTATGACACCAAACGCGTGATGAAGTGGATAATGAAACAGGCGGCGCACGGCTTTAAGGGCTCGACCGACACTGTTCAATAGCTCACGCGGCAAACCCTCGAACCAGACAGGCCGGGCTGCGAAAGCAACTCGGCCTTCTTCATCTGTGATTCCCCTGAGTCCCACGTTCATCTAGTAGTTGACACGTGGTTCCTTCACAGTGCG
The DNA here is from genome assembly GCA_035606795.1 of Pyrinomonadaceae bacterium. GTDB lineage: Bacteria > Acidobacteriota > Blastocatellia > Pyrinomonadales > Pyrinomonadaceae > UBA11740. The sequence goes on along the minus strand of DATNEI010000036.1, from coordinate 16,356 downwards.
CCGATGCGTCAAGTGTCGGAGATTCTCTGCGCTGCCAAGCGCAGCATCCATCCTTCACTGCATTTTTCTTGCGGCACTGCGCTTGCCCAACACCGGACGTAATTGAAATCCCGTTCAGCAGTGAGGATGAAATGAAAAGAACAATATCGGTTGTCGCCTCCTTTGTGGCGGCGGCTGTCCTGGTGGCGTCGATTGCGCCGGCTGCGTTCGCGCAACGACCAAACGATTGGGCCAGTGTGCAATCAATCGCGATTGATGAAAGCCTTTCAATCAAGCTCAAAGACGGCCATAACGTCCGCGGCAAATTCTCCAGCGCCAACGACTCAGAGTTAACCATTATCCGCAAAGGTAAACAGCAGGTAATCACAAAAGATACGATCTCAGAAATCTATCTTCTGCAGCGAAAGGCTGAGAAGGGAAAGTATGCGGCGATTGGCGCGGGCATCGGCGCAGCGGCCGGCGGTGGCATCGGAGCAGTCAAGGCTTCACACACGAGCGATGATGGCGGCATCTACACCGTGGTAGGACTCGCCTTCGGGACCGGATTTGGCGCGCTCGGTGGTTTGCTGTTTGGCGCGGCGAAACGCAAACACGTGCTGATTTATCAAGCGCCGTAAATTACAGAGCGGTAGCGCGCGGGACAGGGAAACTTGTTTCGTGTTGAGAGGGCAATGACATACTTGAGTAATCAACGGCTCGTGCATTAAACGCCGAAGGCGTTTGCTCATCCACAGAATCGCGTTCCTGCAATATGCCTCCTGGCTCCTGCCTTTTGCCTTCTGCCTTCCGCTTTCTGCTTTCTGCAACCCTTTCAAAGTTGCCCTGCCGTGTTCGCTCATTACCCAGGGTAGCCGCGCTAGCGCGCGTCAACCCTGGGCTGGAGGTGGTGAACGCCTGCGGCGTTCATGTTCGCGACGCTCAACACTTCCTGATCATTCAAGTATGTTATGGCCTTTGAGAGCGCGTTCGTGTCCCGCTCGCTACCGCTCGCGGTTCTGGAACACTACACCGTTTTTCTTCCGTCCATGATTTCAGGAATGATCTTGTAGAGTGCGATACCGACGCCGCGACCCCAAGCATCAAGGCTGGTGGCGCTAATTGCAGGTGTGAGTGCGGGATTACTTTGCGTAATCAGACGCATGCCCTTTTCCAGCTCTGCATCATTTGTAATTTGCTGAGCCTGGCCTGTCACCATCACGCTTCGCCAATGAGTACTGTCGCTTACTTCTTCCACCTGAAGACAGACCTGCGAGTTGGCGTCGATGAAGCGCGTCTTCATGCCTTCAGTCGTAAAAAAGTAGAGCTCATTTCCGTCGTACGCATAGTTCATCGGGACAACATACGGCCGGTTGTCACGCGCGCAACCAAGGTGCCCAAAACTTTGGCGTCGCAGTAACTCATGCGTTTCCGCGGCCGACATATCTTCAACTTTCAGCATGGCGTGAATGATACTGGCGTTTGGGTGCCGAGGCCAGCGGCAAGAATACAGAACCGCGAGCGCTAGCGAGCGGGATAAAGGCGCAACTTAACCAAGCTCCGAAGTTGATCCTTAACCCGCTCGCTACCGCTCGCGGTTCTGTAACGAGATTTTACAGCATGTCCTGTCGCGCGTGTTGCGCGCGTGCGGCGCCAATCGCCGTCTTCACTTTCTTCTCCTCTTCCGGCGGTGGCAGCACTGCCTTCATGCCGAGCGATTCGATCCAAAGCTCGCGCGCCCAACCTTGGGTGTGATAGAGGTGTTCATCCTCTTCGTCTTCAACTTCTTCGTGCGCCGCCTTCAAGACTTTCGCCACCTCGGCTTTCGCCTTCTTTGCGGCTTCGCCGATCAGGTGCCAGTTCAGGTGGTCCTTTGTTTCTGCCAGCACGACGCACTCAGCCGCGACGACTTGGGCTGCGTCAGGCTTTCCTTCCTTCAGCGCCATTTCCATCGCCTTAACCAGTGACTCGCCGGTGTGGCGCACCACCAGACGGCCCGGCGTTTCCTTCTCGAGATCGAGACCGAGTTCGTTGAATACGTTCTGCACGATCTGCACATGATTGCGCGTTTGCTCGAGATACTTTTCCCATTCTTCCTTTAAATCTTCATTCTGAGCACAGCGCACCGCGGTCGTGTAGACTTCAACGCCACCCAGCTCAGTTTCCAACGCCTGATACAAAAGTTCGTTCAGTTGTTGATCGTTCATCGTTTCCTCCATTGTTCGAGATCAAGTTTGTATTTCTGTCTCCGTGCAAATTGAAGGCCGGATGCCGCAGGGTTGGGAGATCTTGTGAAACTCTTGGCATCGGGCTTGCTCGAATGAATTCATGCCGGAAGGAAGCGATTGACGATGCCCCGGAAATAGACAATCGCCCGACTAACGGCGTACCAGACAAGTACATCCGGGAGACCCAAAATTAGCCGGAGAATAAAGTTAAGTGAGACAAGTAACGGTTACTGCTCCCGCGGGCAAAGGGCCGGAAGTCGCCCAGATTGCGTTTTCAGTTGGTATTCGCGACGTTTCGCTCAGTTCAATTCGCGCACTCAAATCGCGTGAAACGGAACGCCCGAAGGACCATCTGGAAGTCGAGACAGCGACGCATTTAGCGAAAGCGTTCGTTGAGAAACTCACTACCAGTTCATTTTTCAACACGGAAGAGTACGCCATCACGGTGCGTCAGCCGCGTTCGGTCTATTCCACTCGCAGCATTCAGAGTCTCACGCGGCCATTAGTCGAACCGACCAGCGATCTCTTTCAGGAACTCTGGCAGTTTTCACAAATTACATTTGGCTTTATCGGCAGAATTTATCTGGGGGCGGTGTTGTTGGCGTTCGGGCTGGTTGATTATCGCTTGCTGTTCATCATCGCAGGACTATTGTTCATTCCGCTCTTGCCGCTAATGCTCGGTATTGGATTCAGCCTGTGGACGCGACAGTGGAAATTGTTGGCGCAGTCAGGTCTGGCCCTGGTTGCGGCAACGATTTTGATGGCAGCGGGCGGAGTCACTGTCGCGTTCTTCAGTCAACCACCGATTCGATATGTTGAAGCGAACTCGCTGTTGACGGGTTTTGTCGTTTCGCTCGTGGTCGGGGTTGCGGCCGGTCTCGCGACCAGCGACGACGTTGGTCGACGCGAGATGATTGGCTTGGCCGCCACAGCTCAGGTGGCTATCGTGCCCACATGGTTCGGGCTTGCGACGGTGTTAGGTTTGCCCGCCAATGTCGCGGTCTCTGCGAAGCAGCGCGCAGTAAGTCTCGTCATAAACGTCGCCGGCATCATCATCGCTTCATTCGTCACCTATGCCGCGCTCCGCATGCGTGGCGAGTCGTTGCGTGCATTCACAGTGCCTCATGAGAAGTCGTAACACCGGCTTTGAAGGCCACGCCAATCGTGATTAAATTTTGAACAGCCTGGACACTAAACCTTGATTGGGGAACCGTCATGAACAAGAGACGTCTTCTAAGTATTGTCGCGAGCGCTCTATTGATAATCGTTGCCGGGGCCGGCACGCGTGCGCAACAGACGAAAGAGCAGCGCGAACTTGCCGATTACATTAAGGGTCATTACACGAAACGCGAAGTGACAATCCCGATGCGCGACGGCGTGAAGCTCTTTGCCTGCATCTACGAGCCGAAGGACAAGGATCACAAGTATCCGATCATGTTCGATCGCACTCCTTACAGCGTCGCACCATACGGCCCGAATGAATACAAGACGCTGCTGGGGCCGAACGAGCTGTTCGCGCGCGAAGGCTACATCTTTGTTTACGAAGACGTCCGTGGACGTTACATGAGCGAAGGCACGTACGAGGACGTGCGACCTTATATTCCCAATAAGACCGGCAACCAGATCGATGAGACGACCGACACTTACGACACAGTCGATTGGTTGATTAAAAACGTGCCGAACAACAACGGACGTGTGGGCGTTTGGGGAATCTCATATCCCGGATTCTATACCTCGATGGCGGGCATCGACGGACATCCTGCGGTGAAAGCAATCTCTCCGCAAGCGCCTGTCTCCGACTGGTTTCATGGCGACGATATCAATCACAACGGCGCATTGTTTCTGGCGCAGAACTTCGCGTTCTTTGCTTATTTCGGCCAGCAACGACCGGCGCCCACAGGAACGAACGATTATGTGAAGCCTTTTGTGTCGGGGACGCAGGATGGCTACAAGTTTTATCTGGACCTGGGCGGATTGGGAAAATCGGGAGACTGGTTTTGGCAGAAGATGGCGTTTCGATCGAAGTTCTGGGACCAGATGCTCCTGCATCCGAATTATGATCAGTTTTGGAAAGAGCGAAACATTCTTCCTAACCTGAAGAACATCCACGCGGCGGTAATGACGGTCGGTGGCTGGTATGACGATGAAGACTTGTTTGGCGCGCTAAACGCATATCAGGCGATCGAAAAACAGAATCCGGGAATATTCAATGTGCTGGTAATGGGTCCGTGGTTCCATGGCGGCTGGGAGCGATCCGATGGCGATTGGCTCGGCACGGCTTACTTTGGCGGTAAACAGAGTATTTATTATCGCGAGCATTTCGAATTGCCGTTCTTCAACCATTTTTTGAAAGACAAGGGCGACATCTCGCAAATCAAGGAAGTCAACGGCTTCGACACCGGCGTGAACGAGTGGCGCGAGTACGGAGACTGGTCGCCGTCGAGTTCAAGCGATGCCGCGCTATACCTGATGTCGAATGGCAAGCTCGTCTTTGGGGATAGCGCGGAAGGCAAGCGGCCATCAACGGGAACGTTGCCTCCGGGCGCAAACAGGCAACCATGGTATGACGAGTACCTCAGCGATCCATGGAATCCCGTGCCTTACACGCAGAAGATCACGTTGAATTATCCACGTGATTTCATGACCGAAGATCAGCGGTTTGCTGCGGCACGCCCAGACGTTTTGGTTTACCAAACTGATCCGTTAACCGAAGACCTCACCGTCGCGGGAAGTATCAAACCGGAGCTGTTCATTTCATCCAGCGGCACGGATTCGGATTTTGTCGTCAAGCTGATTGACGTGTTCCCGGATGACTATCAGTTTCCCGAAACCGGAAAGAAACTGCCGAACGGCGATCCGGAACGAATAACGCCTCCCGAGGATTCCGCATGGTCAGTCTTCAAGCCGGGCGGTTATCAAATGCTCTTGCGCGGCGAACCGTTTCCGGCGCGCTATCGCAACAGCTTTGAGAAGCCTGAGCCGCTCGTGCCGAACCGGCCGGCGAAAATCGCTTACGTGATGCCGGGCATCGTGCACACTTTCAAAAAAGGCCATCGCATCATGGTGCAGATTCAGAGCACCTGGTTTCCGCTGGTCGCGCGCAATCCACAAAAATTCATGGCGAATTACAAGCAGGGAACTGACGCCGATTTTCAGAAGGCCACTGAGCGCGTCTATCACTCAGCGCAATATCCTTCGCGGATCGTGTTGCCGTTGATGAAGCGATAAGAAATCAGGACGTGATAGAATCGCTACCATGACCAGACGAGTTCTCTTATACCCTGGCGAAGATGGTTACATAGTTGCGGAGGTGCCGAGCCTCCCTGGTTGCTTCAGTCAGGGAAGGACGCGGGATGAAGCATTAGATAACGTTCGCGAAGCAATCTCGCTGCACGAAGATGTTCTACGCGAACGCGGCGAAAGTATTCCTGACGATCATACTGAGCTTGTCGAGGTTGCGGCGTGAGCAAATTGCCCGTCGTTTCGGGCGTAGATTGTGTTAAGGCGCTCGAAAAGATTGGTTTTGTTATTTACCGTCAGCGCGGAAGTCACATCACGGTTGTCAGAAAAGACCCACCAGCCCAAACCACTATTCCAAACCCCAAGGAATTAGATCGCGGGACGCTCCGAGCTATCATTCGCCAGACAGGACTAACGGTTGAGGAATTCATTGCGCTGCTTTGAGCGCGTAATAGACAACGGCCGAACCTTGAAACTAAACAATCTAACGAACACATATCCGGCCTACGAACACGTCGCAGCGGCCACCGAAGACAACTACCGCGGCTTTGTCGCCATCCATAGCACTAAGCTCGGCCCTGCCGTCGGCGGCACGCGATTTTGGAAATACGAGAATTACGAAGCTGCGATTCAGGATCTGCTGCGGCTGGCGCGTGGCATGACTTACAAGAACGCGCTCGCGGGAATTCCATTCGGCGGTGGCAAATCAATTGTGTTGCGTCCTGCGGGCGAGATTGATCGCGAAAAAATCTTTCGCGCCCATGGTCGCTTTGTCGAAACATTCGGCGGCCGTTACATCACCGCGGAGGATGTCGGCACGAATCCTGACGACATGGCGATCGTGCGCCAAGAAACAAAGCATGTTGCGGGATTACGAGAATTATCCGGCGATCCGTCACCTTTCACGGCGCGTGGCGTGTTTCGCGCCATGCAAGCCGCGACGAAGCATCGGTGGGGATCCGACTCTCTGGAGAGCAAAACGATTGCGCTGCAGGGTTGTGGCAATGTCGGCTATCATCTGGCAGCGAATCTTCACGAAGCGGGTGCGCGAATAATCGCGTCAGACGTTGATGCGGCGAAAATTGATCGAGTGGTGAGTGAGTTCGGCGCAATTGCCATCGGGTCAGAGGAGATTTATGCAGTCGATGCTGACGTGTATGCCCCGTGCGCGCTTGGCGGCACCATCAACGACGAGACGATTCCCAAATTCAAAGTTGAGATAATCGTAGGCGGAGCCAACAACCAGTTGCTCGAAGCGCGACATGGTGACGTGCTGGAAAAGCGCGGGATTCTGTATGCGCCTGATTATGCGGCGAACGCCGGCGGTATTATTAATGGATGTCGAGAATTGCTCGGATGGGAGCCGTCCCAGTCGCTCGCGAAAGTTAACGAGATTTACGATACCGTGCTGTCAATTTTCCGGACCGCCGAAGCGGAAGGCATTCCGACATATAAGGCGGCAGATCGTCTGGCTGAGCAGCGATTAGAGAACTAAGAAAGTCATCCACAGATTACGCAGATTCGCAGAAACGATGACGCGATCGATGCGCGGCGTTTCTGCGTAATCTGCGAAATCTGCGGATGAATCCGGCTTATCTCCCAAACCTTGACGCAGTTAACGTCACATCAGCATGCGACCAGGCTTTCTTGAAGCGCGCCTCGACTAACGCTGCATCATCGTTCTTGCCTTCGGCCTTCAAAGCCTGCATCAATCCGTACAATGCCCAGCCACTTTCTTTGTCGCGGCGCAACTCTTCCCAGTAGACGGTCTCGGCCTCGGCGGGTCGTCCGGCGGCCAAAAGGATCGCGCCCAGCGAAAGCCTTGGCGGATAGTGAAACTCCGCGGGTTCGGTGTACACAAGCGCATCCTCTAATCGCACCGCGCGTTCCAGATGCGCAATCGCTGTATCGTAGTTCTTCTTTGATGAATCAATCTCGCCGCCGAGAACTTCCTGGGCAATCGTCAGAATCGCGCGCGCGGTATTCGGCGAGAACAGCGGGCCGTCGAGCGACTTGTCCGGCATAATCTCGCTGAGCTTCGCGAATTCTTTTTCAGCGTCGTCTAATTGTCCCTTTCCCAGGAACGCTGTGCCGCGCGCGTAGTGCCACTGGCCACGCAGATACGCGCTCACCGCCGGCGGCTCAGGTTCGCCCAGCATCTCGTCCCATTTTCCAAACCGCGTCAGCGCGTAATAAGGCACGACCCGAAAGCCAGCGAGCAGCGGCACAGCTTTCAAAGTTTCGTCGCTGACTTGCGAAGCAGCTTTGCGCGCCGCCTCGATTGCGACCTTGCTGTTGCCTTCCGCGGTCGCCGCGAACCAGAGGAAGTGCAGGTTGTGCGGGTAGTAGGCCATCGGATAGAGGCCCTGCGCCCGACACTGAGAGATGTAGTCTTCGTCCGCGGCGATGGCCATCACGTTGCTCTTCTCAGCATCGGCGTAACGACCAACTCGCTGATAGATGTGCGCCGGCATGTGCACCATGTGACCGGCTGCGGGCATCAGCGTGAGCAGACGGTCGGCGGCGACTTCAGCCTTGCCTGCCTGAAAAGCTTCCATCAAATGAATGTAAAGATGGAGTGCGCCCGGATGATTCGGATTCTTCGCGATCACGTCCTCTGTGAGTTTGACAATCTCAGAGGTGCGGTCGTAAGGCGTGCCGTCGCGTGTCCAGTAACCCCAGGGCCGCAGGTCCATCACCGACTCGACGTAGAGCATCGAGATGTCGTCATCGTCGGGGAATTGCAGATGGACTTTGCGCATCGCGTCGGCGTAGGCAACGTCATTCGCCCGTCGCTCTGCGGCCTTCCCGGAATAACGAAACTTCAAGGCATCGATCAACGCAGCCTCGCGCGGAGAAGCTTTCGCTTTCAGCGCGATCGCCTTTTGAATTGCTTCCAGCGCTTTTGGCTCGCTGTCCGGAGACATCGGCGCGTTGATGTTCGGGCCAAGCGCCAGCGCTTCGCCCCAAAACGCGATCGCGAGATTCGGATCGAGACGCTCTGCTTCGCGATAAGCGCGGCCGGCTTCCGCGTGATTGAATGCGTACGAAAGATTCAAGCCCTGATTCATGAAGAGCTGCGCCTGCGCGTTCTTGGTCGAAACCGGAAACGTATGGCTGCCCAGCTTCTGCAGACGCGGGGCAATCGCGCCGGTGGGCGATACTCCCTGTTGAGCAGGTTCCTTGTAATGAACGTGATTCGGTAACTGTTGATCTTGAGCGTACACGCCGCTGTGAAACGCGCTGAACGCGACGGCTGTGCTCAAGGCAAAGATGAACTGTGATGTTCGCATGATGATTCCTTTCCGGGGCGAATCTGAAGCGGGCCGCAATTCTATGCGAGCCCGAGAGTTCCGACAAGATTATTTCGACTTATTGAGGCCAAACCTGCAGACGAAATTGCAAGGAAACAGGCTATTTAGCGAGGAAATCTTCGCGAATCGGGGTGAAGATGTCGATAAGAACGACCTCTTCGTCCATCATCGTAGCGCCGTGCCGGCAATCGGAAGGGAAGTGCAGGACATCGCCGGGAGAGGCCACACGTTCTTTCCCCTCAACGAAGAAACGCACACGCCCTTGAACTACTATCGACATCTGTTCGTGTCGATGCGAATGTTCGGGCGTCACGAGATTCGGCGCAAAACGAAAGCGACAAATCATTAAGGTGTCGCCGACGACCATCTGCCGCTCAATTCCCTCTGCCGGCTGTTCGATTGGGATGGTGGACCAGTTGACGTGTTGCCAGGAAGGGTTGCTTAACTTCGCTTGAGTAGTGGACATGTTGAGTTACTTTCCGGCGACTGCTTCGAGACCTGATCCACCCGCGGCAAATTCGGGTTGGACATTCACGACGCCGTACTTACGATCTTCGCCTTCGCGGATCGCCGCCATCATCCACAGAAAGTTTATCTGCGTGCCGGGAGCAGCAACGTTCGGATGATAGCCTTGCGGCATTAGCACCACATCGCCTTCGCGCACGACCTGGACCAGTTCAGGTTTGTCGGGATCGGTGTAGACGAACTGCACGCCAAACGCCGGCGCGGGCATGTCGATGAACAGATATGCTTCTTCGAGCATGCGCGCATGTTCGTGCGGCGGCCATGATGTCCAATTGCCGGGACTTGAGAAGGTGACTCCGGCCATGATGCGACCGGCTTCGACATTGGCGCCAATGAGCACGTTGAGATCGCGTTCGGCCGGTTGCTTGCCCGCAATCATGTGGAGTTTCGGATTCGCGCGTACCGCCTGGTACGAGACAAACTGAATCGGATACCTATGCGAAACGGGCGCGGATACTTCGGCGAGGTCACAGCCGGAATCTCCGCCGGCAACTTCAATCTCCGAATCACGCGGAATATAGATCGCGTCGTATTGCGCAAGCGTAAAGCTCTCGCCGTTCGTCGAAACCTTCGCCTCGCCCTGCAAACAAATCAAACCGGTCTCGTGATCGTTGTTTTGAAAACGCAGGGGAGCATCATCCGCTTTGACAGAGATACGTCCGTAGTTCAAGAAGCGCGCCGCGGTTGCCTCGGGCGTGACGGCTAAGCGTCGGCCCTCGCCTTTGTCCGTGGCTGGAACGAAACAGGTCTCGGCGGTAATCGGATAGAGTTTGATACCTTCAGTAGTCATATTTAGAGCGATACCGTTTGTTCTGCCCAGAATTGAAACTCGCGATGTTTATGCTCTTCAGCTTTGGCGAGCACTTCGCCGCTTGCAACTCGGCGAACGTGATCGAAAACGCGCGCCCCAACTTCATCGATGGTTTCAGTTCCGTCGATGACTCCGCCGGCAGATAGATCTATGTCACGCGACATCCGTTCGAAGGTGGCAGTATTGGAAGATAGCTTGACGACGGGTGCGATCGCGTTGCCGATGGTCGTGCCGCGGCCGGTGGTAAATACGATTACTGTGGCGCCCGCCGCCACCAAACCCGGGGTTGATTCCTGATCGTAACCCGGCCCTTGCATTAGATTCACGCCGCGAACCTTTGCCGTCTCGGCATATTCAAGCACGCCTTCAACTCGAGTGCTGCCGGCTTTGGCAATCGCTCCCAATGATTTGATGGTGATGTTGAGCAAGCCGCCGGCGATGTTGCCGGAGCTGGGATTCTGTCCGAGTACGGCGCCAAATTTCGACGCGTACTCTTTGTACCAATCCACCATGCGATAGATTTCGCGCGCCGTTTGCGCATTTTTCGCGCGGCTGGCCAGAATGTGTTCAGCGCCTGAGAACTCCGGCACTTCAGTAATCAAAACCGTCCCGCCTGAGCGCACCAGCAGGTCGGCAGCACGCCCCAGACTCGGATTCGCCGAGATGCCTGAGAAACCATCCGACCCACCGCACTTCACACCCAGAACCAGTTCGCTCACCGGGATTTCTTCGCGCGTGCCGCGGTTAACTTCGGGGAGCATCTGTTGCACGTGCTCAAGGCCGGCCTGGATTGCGGCCTCCGTTCCGCCGACATCCTGAATTCCGATCTTGGCGAATGGTTTGTTGAAAGACTTGTGTTCCTTCTGCAGCCACTTCTCGACGTAGGCGAGGTTGGTTTTTTCACAACCGAGATCGATGAGTATGACGCCGCCGACGTTCGGGTGATCGGCATAATTCGAAAGCGTGCGCAGCATGACGTCGATCGTCGAGCCGTCCTGGCAACCGCAACCTTTGTTGTGGGGAATCGCGACGACGCCGTCGACGTTAGGAAACTTGTCCCGCTTGTAATGCAGAAACTCCGACATGATGGATATCTGCTGCGCTTCGTGACTGGCGCACATCGATGTCGGCACAACCAGGATGAAGTTACGAGTTCCCGTGCGGCCATCGGCTCGGCGAAAACCCATGAAGGTCGCCCGCTTATCTTCCGGAATGTAGTCAGGCGCCGGCGTCAGCAGGTCCGGCGCCACCGATCGCACATGCGGCACTTCGTCCGTCATGTTGTCGTGCGAAATGCGCTCTCCCGGTGCAATGCCGAGGCTCGTGCCGATGGGTTGACCGTATTGCAGCACGAATTCATTTTGAGGAATTGCGCGCGTCGCGAAACGATGTCCGGGGCCCACGCCGTCTTTCATCTCAATCACAGTTCCGCTGGGGAGCGCGAGTTCGAGTCCAGGCGCAGTGTCGTTCTTGACGACGGCAACGTTGTCCTTCGGATCAACGATGATCGCGTAGTCTTTAATCAACGCAACTGGCTCAAGTACAGTCGACATAATCGTTAATTCATCACGTCCGGCAACACCAGCGATCGAACGTTGGGATGCAATCGCAGCCAGAGCCCGGGATTGTCATCCAGTTGCTGCGCGCGCCTGTTTGGATCGTCGCTCAGCTCTGTCTCGAGAAAACGAGTGTAGCATTCGCGTTTCGCAGGCGCCGTGCCGGCATCGACGATCGATTGCACAACCCTGCGCGCGCCGAGGATTGCCGCCGGCCCGAGTGTCAGGATGTGCGTAGCCGCGCGACATTCAGCCTCATCTCGTTCCGTAACGGCGCTGCCACCTACTTTGAATTTCTTGATGTGATGGTCGAGGATGCTCTGCGAGATCGGGATCACCCCCGCGACATCCGAAACCCTGGCGCCAGAGCCAGGCTTGATGTAGCAAAGATGCGAAGCGGCATCAGCTTCTGGTCCCAGCCCGAGAAAGAAAATATCGATGCCGCCCAGCGCTTCAAGCTTCTCAATGTACCTGGTGAGTTCGCCTTCCAGATTGTCGGTGTTCGTCTGCATCGGCGTGAAGCTCTTAATTTTTTGAAAGAAGGCCTCGCCCAGCAACCGCTCAAAATCCCGCACAAAACTCAAACTGTTTTCCATGCGCATGGGAGCCAGCGCGTCCTGGGTAAACACATGAAGCCTGCTCAGCAAATCGTCGAGCGCTGGAGTCCTGGCTAGCTCACCGGCGATTCGATACATGGCCTGCGCGCCGCGACCGCCCAGGAGAATCATGACGATGTCGCCGTCTTTGGCGCGCGCGATCTCTTTCAGCTCTTCAAGCTGTGCGCGTCCGACGGCTTCTTCGGATGCGAGAACTTCAGGCTGAATCTGATTAGCGGGTTGCATGAGTTGCTCGTGCCTGGAATCCGCAGCGCTTAACCATGTATTCTGACCCCTCACGCGGCGTGATATCTTTTCGAGCAGTAGCGCGGGCTCGTAGCTTTGTTGAACCGCTGAAGGTGACTCTGGCATTGCGCTGGCAAATTGGTCTAACCAATCGATGTCGGAAGTCGTAGTTTTACCACACGAGTCGCGTGAAGCACAAGCGAATTATTCCCAAAAACAGGGGGTAGACCTTGCGAGTTTCGCTAAAAACTCGCAGATTTTTTCGCTTGACAGGGATATTAGGCTGGTGTTACACATCCTCACCCTGAACAGACAAATGGTATGACCTTTATCATTTTATGAGCTATTCACTTCTGGAACTGAGTGGCAAAGCAGCGGTCGTAATTGGCGGTACATCAGGTATCGGTCGCGCGATCGCGCACGGTTTGGCGGAAGCGGGGGCAGACGTGGCGCCGACATCGCGCCGTATTGAACAAGTCAATGCTGCGGCTTCTGAAATTGAAGAACGCGGCCGCCGCAGTTTGCGAGTCGCATCAGATGTTGGTGATCGTCCTTCGCTGGAAAGCCTTTTGACGGAAGCCGTCAACGCGTTCGGCAAAGTCGATATTCTGGTGAACTGTGCCGGTCGCACGAAACGCGGGCCGACTCTGGATTTTCCGGAAGAGGACTGGAACGCGATCATCGAAACGAATCTCAGTGGCACGCTGCGCGCCTGCCAGGTGTTTGGCCGCCACATGGTTGAGCGCGAATACGGAAGAATCATCAACATCGCATCCCTTTCAACCTTCGTGGCGCTGCTCGAAGTCGCCGCATATTCAGCCAGCAAAGCCGCCGTGGCGTCTCTAACAAAATCTTTGGCGCTGGAATGGTCTCCGCACGGCGTGAACGTTAACGCGATCGCGCCGGGAGTTTTTGAGACGGATCTTAATCGTCACCTGCTGCACGGAACACCGCGAGGTCATGAGTTCAAGATGCGCACGCCGATGAAGCGATTTGGGAAGGTTAACGAACTCGCGGGCGCGGCAGTATTTCTTGCGTCGGACGCCGCGAGTTTTGTCACAGGCGAAGTCCTGGTGGTCGACGGTGGTTTTTTGGCCAGCGGCGTCAATCAGTAATTATCCAACGGCGTCGTCGCCATCCTTGTTTCCAGTGCGTGGCCCGAGATAGTCGCCGAACCGGCTTTGGGAGCGACGGCGCAGGCTTCAGGAACGTGATAAAGTCCAGCGCCGGCAATGCCTGAAACTTTGCAGATTAAGTCAAAAGAAAATTGTCGTTGGGACCTAGTGTCGCTCGGTGAGGTGATGCTGCGGCTCGATCCCGGTGAAGGTCGCGTGCACACCACGCGCGCGTTTCAGGTCTGGGAAGGCGGTGGCGAATATAACGTCGCGCGCGGACTGAAACGCTGTTTTGGTTTGGACGCTGCGATCGTCACGGCGCTCGCGGACAATCCTGTTGGGCGCCTCGTCCAGGATTTGATGTATCAGGGCGGCGTCGATCAGTCGCACGTGCGCTGGGTGAAATACGACGGTGTTGGCCGAACAGTCCGCAACGGATTGAACTTCACCGAAAGAGGTTTCGGTGTGCGCGCGGCGCTGGGTTGCTCTGATCGCGGCCACACCGCGGTGTCGCAACTGCAGTCGGGAGAAATCGATTGGGAAAAGATCTTTGGCGCTGAAGGCGTTCGTTGGTTTCACACCGGCGGCATCTTTTGCGCTTTATCGGAGAACACGCCGGCAGTCGCGCGCGAAGCGATGGCGGCGGCGCAGCGTCACGGCACGATCGTCTCGTATGATTTGAATTATCGCGACTCGCTTTGGAAATCGATTGGCGGGCGCGACCGCGCCCAACAAGTCAATCGCGAACTCGTCCCGCTGGTCGATGTGATGCTCGGCAACGAAGAAGACTTCACCGCTGGTCTCGGTTTCGAAGTGGAAGGAGTGGACGAACATCTGTCAAAGCTCGACGTGCAGAACTTTCGGCGAATGATCGAACGCGCGGTTAAAGAGTTTCCGAACTTCAAAGTCGTTGCCACGACGCTGCGCAACGCAAAGACCGCGACCATCAATGACTGGGGCGCCGTGTGCTACACGGCAGGCGAGCTCTATCAAGCGGTCACTCGCGAGAACCTCGAAATCTTTGATCGGGTGGGCGGCGGCGATTCGTTTGCGTCAGGATTGATCTACGGCTTTCTCGCGAACCATGGTCCGCAGTACGCCGTAGAGTGCGGCGCCGCGCATGGCGCACTCGCGATGACTACGCCCGGCGATACGACTATGGCCACGCTGGCTGACGTTGAGCGCGTGATGAAAGGTGGCGGCGCGAGGGTGGCAAGATAATCAACCACAGAGGACACAGAGAAGATCGACAAATCAAAATTTGTTTTGATTTCTTCTCTGTGTCCTCTGTGGTGAATTCTTATCATGAACAAATCCGAAATCCTGCAACGCATCCGCGACATCGGCGTCATTCCGGTTGTCCGCGCCTCTTCCGCCGACGAAGCCATTCAAGTTGTCGAGGCGATTCGCGCCGGCGGTGTCTCTTTGCTCGAGATCACGATGACAGTTCCCGGCGCGGTGCAAGTGATCGAAAAGCTTGCAAAGCGTTTCAGTGACGACGCGATTGTCGGTGCAGGCACTGTGCTCGATCCTGAAATAGCCCGGGCCTGCATCGACGTCGGGGCAAAATTTATTGTAAGTCCCGCGCTCAACCTCGAGACGATCGCTTGTTGTCGTAACCAGGACGTTGCGGTTATGCCGGGCGCGTTGACGCCAACAGAGATTGTGACCGCCTGGAATGCCGGCGCTGATTTCGTCAAGGTTTTTCCGTGCGGCGCGATGGGCGGCGCGAGTTACATCAAGTCTTTGAAAGCGCCCTTGCCGCAGATCGAACTCGTGCCGACTGGCGGGGTCACGCTCGCGACTGCCGCGGATTTTATTCAAGCCGGCGCTGCAGCGATTGGAGTGGGCGCAGATCTGGTGGATGTGAAAGCCATTCGTGCAGGCCAAGCGCACAAAGTCACCGAAGCCGCTCGCGCCTACGTGGAAGCGGTGCGCTCAGCGCGTGCAGGTGCGAAAACGTGACCTAAGGTTAGACAGAAATTCGCGGGCAGGGATTCAATATCGGCGGGGCGTTAACTGAATAACCTCTCAGGTCAGGAACTGGGGCTGGCCCCCGCTAAATTGAGACAATGAAGGGCGGGGGTAAACCACCCTTCCGGACCTGAGAGGCATTAAGGTTGAGTGTGAACCCAGGCGCAGGATGCGCGTTTTCACTTCCTCACGCAGCTTCTTCTCCGCGGTCGCTTTCCTTTTCTTCCGATTCTTGCGCGCGCTGCGCGAGCATCAGGTGATCACGCATGGCGTTGCGGGCCTCGTCGCTATTGCGATCGCGGATGGCGCGGTAAATTTGCCGATGCATCTCTGCGGACTCTTTCAAATCACGCGCGCGATTGACGGTTTTGCGGCGCACATCGAAGAGCACGGTCGCGACCATATTCATCAGCGCCGTGAGGATGCGATTTCCGGACGAGGCAGCCACCATCTGATGAAAGCGCATATCGTGGACCAGAAACTGTTCCGGATCGTCGAGCGACGCGAACATGCCGGCCACCTCTTCAGACATGCTGGCCATTTGGTCCCCGGACGCGCGCTCGGCCGAGAGGCCGGCAATCGCCATTTCCAGCGAGCGGCGCGCTTCAAACATCTCGCCGGTTGTGAATCCGTGTAGTGACGCCATCATGCGCAAAGGCGCGCTGTCCAAAGCGGGCGGGCCGTCCGATTCAACCACGAAAGTTCCGGCGCCTTGTTTTGATTGCAGGACGCCGACCGCGGCCATTGATCGAATCGCCGCGCGCAACGTGGGCCG
>DATNEI010000013.1:0-38544 GCA_035606795.1 Pyrinomonadaceae bacterium | reverse complement strand
TGTTATATGAAAAGTCGCTGTATGGTCCGAAGGTGCTTAGTGTAGAAAACCCATTTCCACCCAGCGTCGGCACTCTGCCTCTGGTGTTGGTAAACGGGAACGCGGGCAAATGCGAAACGATGTCCGGTGAATTGGAGTTATTCAGCAGGCCGATTACCTGACTGGGAACATCGCCGAAAGAATACGAGGCGCCGAACTCCAAAACCGTTGACGCCGAAGGCACCCACGTCGCGCGTCCCACATGAGTGCGACCGGGCGAGCTTGATTGTGTTGTCGAAACAAAGGGTTGACCGACGCCGCCGCTGAACAGGCCGAACGGCTCAATCGTGGGAATCGTGTCATTCTCGAATCGATAGTATGCCGATATCTTGTCATTGAATCGATGATCGACTCGTACCAGCTCTTGCCTGAAATTGAAGATACCGCGCGTCGGAAAGTTTAGCGTTCCCACTGAATCCGACGGCAATGGCAACTTGTTGTAAATATCCTGAACATACGCGGCTGCCAAAGGACTCCATTGAGCCAGCGGCAACTGACTGCCGGCGGGCAAGACGGATGAGCAGGGATTCGCTACCGGTCCAACACACACCGGCTGAGAAAAGATCCCCTGACGAAGAGCTGCACTCGGAACCGTGGAAGCGCCGGTAGGGTAAACAATCACTCGCCGCGCTTCTTCAGAGAAGAAGAAAAATGTGTGGTGCTTAATGACCGCTCGTCCACCCTCGCCAAAACGCGGAAACACAAGCGGCCCACCTAACGTCCCACCGAAATCGTGATACCTAAACGGTGGGCGTCTGGATTTTCCGTTTGCATCGACGCCCAAAGGCTTGTCGCGATTTGTGAGATAGGCATTAGCGTTCAGTATGTTGTTGCGCCAAAACTCGTATACGTCTCCGTGAAATTCGCTAGTGCCGCTCTTGGTGATGACGTTAACTTGCCCACCCGAACTCCGGCCTGACTCAGCCGGGTAGAGACTTCGCAGCAAACTGAACTCCTTAATCGCATCCACAGACGGATAGGTCTGGACCGTAAGATTCGCTCCGCGATCGGTTGTGT
Source organism: Pyrinomonadaceae bacterium (assembly GCA_035606795.1). Taxonomy (GTDB): domain Bacteria; phylum Acidobacteriota; class Blastocatellia; order Pyrinomonadales; family Pyrinomonadaceae; genus UBA11740. The sequence goes on along the minus strand of DATNEI010000013.1, from coordinate 37,488 downwards.
CAGCGCCGTCCACTGTGTAGGTATTCGAATTGGGTCGCACACCATTGACCGCGATCTGTAACGCGTTTGAGACGCCGTTTGGATTCGTTGTGCCGACGTAGATCTGGTCTTGCAGATTTGAGGACACGCCCGGCGAAAGAAGTATCAGCTGCGCCCAGTTGCGATTATTAAGTGAAAGCTCGCGCACCTGCTCCCCGCTAATTACATTACTAGCCGTGGCCGATTGAGTGTCCACCTGTAACTGCCCAGACGTCACGGTGACCGTTTCGCTGACGCTACCGGTTTCCAGCGCCACATCTACGGTGCGCCGTTCATTTACCTGAAGTTTTACTCCGGCATCGATATGCTTCTTAAACCCCTGGGCTTCCACGACGATGTCATAAGTACCCGAGGGCAAGAGCGGAACAGAAAACTGTCCGTCGTCACCTGTGTTAACGGTGCGGGCAACCAGCTTTGTATCGCTGTTGCTGATCGTAACGCTAGCGCCTTTCACAACCGCGCCATTGGGGTCTGTAATCGTTCCGGCAATCGCACCGGTGATCTCCTGAGCGGAAACGACCGCGGCGAAACAGAACACAACAACTAGAATTGAAATAACAGTGCGGAACAAATGGAGACTTTTCATTCGGGGAATCCTCTCGATCGGGTTTTGGATTGCTAAGTTAATGACGCGTCCTCGGAAAGTCCAGAACGTTGTTGGCAAGAGCACAAGTTTTCAGGCAACTAATGGGCCGTCGCGGCCTGCTCAAGTCACACCTTGAAGCTTCAAGAGCCTACCCGCAGGCGAACAGCTGCGACCTGACAACTCGCGACAAATCGTATCATTGAAACTTTATCTGCGACCAAGACTTTCGAACCCAGGGATATCCGGATGATCGCAGCTAACCAACTCAGGCGCGGCATTTTATGCGACCCGTCCGCTACAACGAAAGCTAAAAGAACTTATTGAGCGGATAAAGATCGGTGATGGCACGTGCAGCCGAAGTTAAAAACGATATCTGATCGCTGCGCGAATCCGGCGAGGCACAGCGGCGTGCCTACCGGGCCTGACGCGTCGGCGCGCGATTGCATGTCCAGAATATTGGATTAACTACAAATTCTCGGAGGCCTTTGCGCGCTGCCTCATTGCGTTTGGGGTGAAGAGGTAGAACTAATGTTGACATGCAAAATTGATTTCGCCTCGATGGCCGAAAAAACTTGACGCGAAAAAACATGCGAATATACTTCCTGGCGAAAACTAGAATCCTCCCGCACTGAGAAGGGTTCTTCGGAATTTTTTTCGACCAAAGCCTTCCTCAAAAGTTTCGGTCCTAACCACTTGCCGTTCGCCTGCGCGCAACGGCTTATCCTCCAGGAGGTCACGATCATGCAGTTCTTCAATTGGATCATCCGAGTATCAGTTGTCATCGCCTTCGTCATCGCCTGCACGACGGCATTCGCGCAAACTGGAACATCAAACATTACGGGCAGCGTCATTGACAGCTCCGGCGCTGTGGTGCCGGGCGCCACCGTCACCGCAACCAACGAGGCGACGGGCGTCAAGAGCACCCAAACGACGACGGACTCAGGGGTCTACGCTTTTTCGTCTTTGCCGGTTGGCAATTATACGATCATGGTCGAGAAGCAGGGTTTTAAAACCCTGGTGAAAACGAACAACGCGCTGCAGGTCGGCACGCCTCTCACGGTCGATGTCTCTCTCGAAGTGGGATCGGTTGAAGAGAAGGTCACGGTCGTCGGCGGCGCGGAGCAGCTCAACACCGCGAATGCCACGATCGGAAACGTTGTCGAACAAAAAGCGATCGAGACGTTGCCGCTCAACGGTCGCAATCCTTTATCCCTTCTCCTCCTTGAGCCTGGTGTGACTCAGCGCTCAGCAGGCGCCACCGGATCGGGTGTACACGTAAACGGCTCGCGCGATCGAGCTTTCAATGTGACCATCGACGGTATTGAGGCGAACGAGTCTTCCGTGCCGAATCCGGTCAGCAATCTTTACCGGCTCACGCCCGACAACGTACAGGAATATAAAGTTACTACCAACAACGCGACGGCTGAAGAAGGCCGCAACAGCGGAGCGTCAATATCAGTCGCAACCCGCAGCGGGACTAGCGAATTCCATGGCACCGGTTACTTGTTCATTCGCAACGAAGGCTTCAATTCAAATGAGTTCTTCGCCAGCGCGCAGGGGACACCGAAGCCGGTCATTCGCATGTTCCAGCCCGGCTTTGAAATGGGTGGGCCGATCAGAAAGAACAAGACATTCTTTTTTGGTAGCTACCAATACAACCGCATAGATTTCACTCAGCCGATCGATCAGACATTCGGCACTCCGCTCGTTCTGACCGCAACTGCGCGAGCAGGAGTGTTTCGTTACTTCATTCCCGATTCGTCTAATCCTTTGGTAGTGGGTGGTACCACCATCACACGCAACAGCCCCTTGCTGGTGAATCCTCTGACGGGTGTGCCGATCGTTCCCAATTGTGGTGGAGCGATCACGGTTCGCTGCATTGCGAGTTATGACACGCGGCCGGGCGCAGGCAATAACACCCTGGGAAAAACGTTGGACTCCGTGGTGGCCGGAATTCTGAACCCATGGCCGCTGCCGAACGCTTTTACGTCAGGAGATGGCTTAAACACCGGGGCCTTTTTGTGGAATCCGCCCACTGCCGTGCGCGGACCCGCATACGCGGCACGCGTCGATCACAACTTCAACGGCAGCAATAGCATGTTCGTGCGCTATCTGTTTTCAGACTACAACACGTTGAAAGGTGATCCATTGAATGGGCGGCCGCAAGTATTTCCGAGCGAGCCTCCTCTCGGCGAAGTGTTCCGTCGCACATCGAACTTGGCGGTTAGCTATCGCCGGGTGTTCTCACCTCGAGTGGTGAATGAACTGACATTCGGATACGCCCGCTTTGGATTCTTATTCACACAGGGTGAAGCGAATCCCGCATGGCCGGATAATCCGCCCTATGACTTCTCAAATATTAGTGAAGGCTACATCAACACGCCGCGCACGGCGCGTTGGGTGACAAGTCCGCAAATCCTCGACAACTTAAGCCTGGTTCACGGTTCGCATGTGTTTCGCACCGGCATGAACTTCCGCTTTTATCGGCACGTCGACCAGCGCGGCCAGCCGGGCGGGATCAACGTGACACCGTCGATTACGTTCTCTGGCAGCACGCGGCCGGCGTTTAAGACAACGGCCAGCGCTGCATGCCCCGGACCCAACTGCAACAGCGGATTCATCGCGCCAGTTGGAGCAATTAACAACACCGATCAGACCAACTTAAGTGCTTACATAAACAATTTGTACGGCCTGCCGGCGTCAATCAATCAAGTCTTCCTCGGCAACTTAAACAACGACGCCTTTCTACCCTTCAAGACCGGAGACAGCGTCACGCTCTACGCGCAAAAGCATAATGCCGATCAATACAACTTGTATTTCCAGGACGAATGGAAAGTGCGGCCGAATTTGACGCTCAATTACGGCGCGCGCTGGGAAATCAATCCGCCCTTAAACACTTCTCCGGCGGGGAGCGTTTTTGTGGCAACCACGCCGATAGCCGGAACGCCACTCCCGGCTACGCCAGTCGTCAACGCATCGGGTGCAGTGACCTTTGCGCCGGCGAAGCGGTGGTATGAAGGCGATTTTAAATGGGCCATCGGCCCGAGGTTTGGATTGGCATGGAGTCCCGATTTCAAGAATGGCTTCTTGAACAAATTAACCGGCGGCAGTGGCCGTAGTGTCATCCGCCTGGGATATGGACTTGCCTTCGACACGATTTCATCTTTCCAGGTTACTGCCGTGGCCGGGCGTATCCCCGGCGAGGTGCAAAGCTGCGCCAGTTCGTTCTCAACCACAACGCAATCGTTCTCTACCATTACAAACGGTTGCGCGAATTCAGCGGCGTTATTCACCTCATTGAACAACACGATCGCGGGAGGTTTTCCGACTGTTTTGCCGGCACCCATCCTGAAGCCTTCCTCGCTGCTGACCCCACCACAGCAACTGAATACAAACGCGCCGCCTGTCACGGTCTTTGCGCCACATATGCAGCTTCCCACGGTCCACCAATGGAATTTGAGTCTGCAACGCGAGTTGCCCTGGGGCTTAGTGATGGAGGCCGGTTACATCGGTCGGCGCGGAGAACATCTGTTCATGGCTTACAACATTAATCAGATCAACTCGGATCCCATCCTGCCGTCGTTTTTGATCATGCAGCAGAATATTGCGATTGCCGGATGCCGTCCTTCTGGCACCACGTCGGCAGGTGTCGCCTGTGGCACCGTTCCACCAGTCCGCGCACAGTTGATCGCGGCAGGTCTGAGTGCGACTGCGGCGGACAGCAATGTGCTAAATGCAACCGCGACACTCACAGATCTCCAGTTCAATGCGGCCGGCTCGTTTGCTGAGCGCATCGAAAACAACACGTTGGGTTTGAAACTGCGACCCAATCAACAGTTCTCCAGGATCACTTATCTCGACAACAGTGGTGATTCGAATTATCACGCCGCGCAGTTCACACTGCGCCGGCGATTCACCAGCGGCTTCGGATTGAGTCTCGCTTATACGTTCGGCAAGTCCATTGACAATCAATCCGTCGACCCGGTTGGATCCACCTCGGGAGGCGCTCTTACCAACACCACATCACGCGCGCCCATGGACATCCGGAACTTCCGTTTGGATCGCGGCCGCTCAGACTTTGATCGGAGACAAATCCTGCAAGGTGCAACCGTGTGGGAGGTTCCCGTCGGCAAAGGCAAACATTTTCTTGCTTCCAGTTCGGGGATTGTGAATCACATCCTCGGGGGGTGGACTATCAACACACTTTTCAACTACATGACTGGCGAGCCATTCAGCGTAATGGCCGGCGGTGACAGCACCGCTGCGCCGGGAGGACGAACAGCAAATGCTGCTCACACCTCTCGCGCGATCATGCAGCGCCCGGTCAGCGCGGAGTTGCAGTATCTGACGGGACAAACTTCGCTTGGTCCCGTGCTATTTCCGACTTCAACTGCGCTGGCCTGCGGACGTGATCCTAATTCGCCGTTCTGCATTCCCGCACCGGGACAAAACGGCGACGGCCGAAACTTGTTCACGGCGCCGAGTTATTGGAACCTGGATTTGGGATTTATCAAGACGTTCCAAATTAGCGAACGGTTTAAGCTGCAATTCCGGACCGAGATGTTTAATGCGCTGAATCACGCAAACTTTGACAATCCCCGCGACGCGAGCGTGGGATCACCATCACTTTCGTCGCAGGACTTTGGACGCGTCTGCTGCGCGACGGTTGCTCCGCCATCAACTCAAACGGTCGTACAAACGGGCGAGGCAGCGCGGGTCATTCAATTCGCGTTGAAGCTTCAGTTCTAGAATCAGGGGGCACTAACTCGAAACAGCGGGACATCTTTTGATGTGTCGCTGTCAATGGTAAGGGCATCGGTTATCCGATGCCCTTCTTTTCGTCAGTCCACCTGATTGCACACTTACAAAATAATGGATTTGCGTTGAAAATTTTGGATACTGTGAACCTCGCGTGGCCGCGCTTTCAGTGCTGCCGATGCTATTATCCGCCGGAATTCAAAATCTGCTTGATATAAAGCGATCCGGCTTAATACTTGCATGTAATTTTGTCGCAACGTTCATTCATGGGGATCCGCCCTTTGGATTTATTCTCTTTAATTCTTAATTCAAGCGCTGTCGGAATTTCGAAGCTCTACCCAATTTTGAGGTCTTACCTGCGGGCGCAGAATCTTGGATCTGGTTACAAAATCCGGGAAAAAAAGCCTTGACGAAGTGGGCTTAGGCTATATACTGCCCGCGTTTGTTTCGACCTGCTCAGCGGTTGTTGTCATTTTCTAGAACGTAACTCGGAAAACTGCTCTTTCTACCCGACAGTAATCTCGTGCTCTTGATCGCCTGAGCACTGGATTCCTGCCACAACGTCCATTCACAGGAGGACTCGCCAATGAAAAGAGTTTTGCTTTTTCTCTCGCTCGTGATGTTTGCGGGAGCTGTATTACTTGTCATTCCGGCCCCAACTTTCGCTCAGGGCGAAACCGGAAGCATATCCGGCGTCGTTACCGATTCACAGGGGGCCACAGTTGCAGGCGCGGAAGTAACGCTCACCGACCTTGCGACTAACACCCCCCGCACGCAAGTTACTAACGATTCCGGTCGATATCACTTCGCATCGTTGCCAGTAGGTTTTTACGACGTCACCTTCACGAAAACCGGTTTCAAAGTACATAGGGCCACCGGACAGAAGGTGTCAGTCGGTGGTCAGCTTACGCTCGATGTCGCGCTGGAAGTCGGCGCTTTAACAGAGAGCGTCGTGGTTAGCTCGCAAGCGGGCTCCGAGTTGCAGACCGCCAACGCGACCATCGGGACAACGATTGACCTCAAGCAACTTGAATTGCTGCCCAACCTCGGCCGTGATGCGTCAACACTGATGGCATTGCAGCCGGGAGTCACGGCGAGAGGCGATGTCGCCGGTTCGTACATGGATCAAAACACGTACACCGTAGACGGCGGCAACAACACCGATGACATGGCCGGTAATACGATCGGCTATCTGCAAAATTTTACGGGCATCAGCGGCAGCCAAACCAACGGTATGGCCTCAGGCGTGGTGGCGACACCGATCGAAAGCGTCGAGGAATTCAAAGTTAATACCGTGGGGCAAACGTCGGATTTCAATAGTTCCGCCGGCGCACAAGTCATGATGGTGACTCGTCGCGGTACTAATGATATTCACGGTTCTGTCTATGGCTTCTATTATGCAACCAATCATGGCGGCGCCAATTCGTGGGAAAACAACCACACCCCATTCAATAAAGGTCTGGTGCCCATCGATCCCGCAACGGGAAAATCGAAAGTATGTTCAGCCGGCAGCACCTATTCAAGTGGCGACAACAATTGTCAATTGCCTTACACGCCCTTGATTCCCAATCACCGCAGCCGGTTTGGTTTCAGCATCGGCGGGCCAATCATTCCGAAGAAAATTCTTGGTGGCAAGACCTACATGTTCTTCAACTACGAAGGCTTCAGGTATCCGAACTCCACCACGTTTGAAAGGAACTATCCTACCGCCGCTTTCCGCGCCGGAGTCATTCAGGTTCCCTTCACTACGGGCGGTACAACTTATCAAGTTGCTTACAACCTGAATCCGACACCGGTTACGGTGCAAATCGGGAATTCGACCTCAACCACGTCGCCGTTGCAGACCTGCACAATACCGGGCTACGCCTCGGTGTACGGCCCCGGTTGCGGCAATCTGACAGCAGGCGTCGCAGTTGATCCTCGAGGCCTCGGTATGAGCCCGATCGTCAGGACGCTTTGGGCCAACACCTTGCCCATTCCGAACGATAACTTGTCGGGCGACCAGTACAACACGCAGGGCTTCCTCTCGACGATTAGGTTGCCATTAACTTCCAATAGCTATACGTGGAGGATGGACCATGATTTCGGAGCGAATCACCACTTCTTTGGTTCATTCCGCGCCTTCAAGCTGCTCAACTACCCCAGTGGTGTCCAGGTTGACGTCGGCGGCATTGTTAGTGGCAGCCACCAAGTGGGTGTCTATGAGAACAGTGCGCAGCGACCTCAACTCGGAGAGCTGATGGTCCTCGGATTAACGAGCACACTCACCTCCAAAATGACAAATGACGTGCGCGTCAGCTACTTGTGGAACTGGTGGCAATGGTCGACCTCTTCAACAACATCACAACTGCCCGGCGTGGGAGGCCCGCAGGGCGCTCTACTTGAGATCGCACCGGCAGGCACAGCCGCTAACGCTGAGAGCACTGCGGCGTTGATTCCATTCAACGTCAACACGCAAAGTGTCCGCCAGCGTGTCTGGGACGGCCAGGACAAGATGATTCGTGATGACGTGACTTGGGTCGAGGGTAACCACGTGTTTCAGTTTGGTGGTTTGTATCAACACAACTACGATTTCCACACGCGCACGGACAACGGCAGCACGGTAAACAATCAGGTTGTTTACCAGGTTGCGGTCAACAGCATCGGCGGCATCACCGTTCCGGCCAACGCATCCGCGAACGCAAGTCTGTACCGGAACCTGCTGACGTCGGTGTACGGCATGGTGGGTCTAACTCAGGTGATCTACACGCGTGCCGGTTCCGATCTGCATTTGCTTCCGCTGGGAACTTTGGCAGAGCAGAAGAGCACGATACCAAGTTACAGTGCTTACTTTTCCGATACGTGGCGTTGGAAGCCGACCGTGACCTTGAATTACGGCATCGGCTACACACTCGAAATGCCACCGGTTGAGAAAGAGGGGCGCCAGGTTGAGTTGGTATTCCCCGATGGCAGTCTGGTTCACACGGATGCCTTCCTGGCTCAACGGCAGTCGGCTGCTCTGGCGGGACAGGCTTATGCGCCTATTCTCGGATTCGAAACCACCGGAAATCTCGGGATTAAATATCCGTACAACCCGTTCTACGGCGGAATAAGCCCGCGCGTATCCGTGGCATGGAACCCGAATTTCCGCAAGGGAATACTTCACAAGCTGTTCGGAGATGGTGAGAGTGTAATCCGGGGCGGCTATAGCCTGGCTTATGGCCGGTTAAACGGCGTGAACCAGGTGCTGGTTCCTCTCCTCGGTCCGGGCCCGCTGCAGTCGGTAACCTGCGGAGCCCCTTTGAGCAACCTTACCTGCGGCAGCGCGAGCACCGTCAGTAACGCGTTCCGCATCGGACCGGATGGTCTGGTGGCCCCACTGGCGGCGCCAACGGCCATCTTGCCGCAACCTTATCTTCCCGGCGTGACCCAGATCGCAAATGGAGTGACTTTCAACAACCCGGCTGCTGGAGACGCTACGGTGCTCGATCCTGATTACAAACCCGAGCGCGTCCACAGCTTCAACTTGACGCTCCAACGTGCCGTGGGCAAGAAGATGTTTTTCGAAATCGGCTATATCGGTAAGGTCGCCAATAACATCTTCGAAGAGATCGACATCGACTCAGTGCCGTACATGATGACCAGAAACGGTCAAACCTTTGCGGACGCATGGGCCAAGATGTATATAAACCTTTGCGGCTTCGCTCCGGCCTGTCAAAACAACGCTTACAACGGCGCGGTTCAGCCATTCTTTGAGAGTGCGCTGACACCGGGCACCGGCTACTGTGCTGGCTTTGCCAGTTGCACGGCCGCTGTGGCCTCAAAACAAATAGCCGATTTTAGGAACACTACGGTTTCGAACATGTGGGCGCAACTTAACGCAGCCACGGGTTGGAACCTTGGCCGCACGATGCTCAGTTCGCAAGCTACCGCGTTCAATACCACTACGAGCCTCGGCTTTTCGAACTACAACTCTGCCTTTGCCAGAATGAGCACACGCGATTGGCATGGCTTTACGTCAATCGCCAACTTCACCTGGGGCAAGGCACTCGGCACGGGCGAGATTGGCCAGTACAACAGCTCGAACATGTGGCTGGATAACTGGAACAAGCGCGCTAACTATGGCCCGGCTGTGTTCGACTATAAGGTACTGGTTAACGCCGGCGTGACTTACAAACCCACCCTTTTCCGTGGCGAGCACGGCTGGAAGGGAAGGGTGCTGGACGGCTGGTCGGTTTCGCCGTTCTTCTTCATGCGCAGCGGCGCTCCGATTCGTATCGGCTTCACTGATGGCGGCAATTGTTCTACTAACTGCCAGGCTTTCGGCTCTGCCGGTAACCCGAGCACCTCGGGCAGCGCCTTTGAAGCTGCTCTGCCTATCGACCCCCACTACAGCTACAATCCGCATCTGGTTCGCGGCAGCACGGGAACGAACGGTATCGGCACTGTCACTCCGTTCAATCTCAACATGTTCGACGACCCATCTGCTTTGTACAATAACTTCCGTCGCTGCATCCTGGGTTACGACACCAACTGCGGTGGCATCAACAACCTGCGCGGCATGCCGCAATGGAACCTCGACGCCACGTTGGCGAAAGAGATCAAATTCACTGAACGTGTTGGGTTTACCCTAACGGTACAATTCACCAACGTTCTCAATCACTTTCAACCATCAGACGCGAGCAGTTTGACGTTGAGCACGCCGGCTAACTTCGGCAGAATTACAACGTCGGTTTACAACCCCCGTCAGATGGAAATCGGAGGTAGAATTCACTTCTAAAACCGATTAACCATCGCGGAAAACACCAAGGGGCCGAAGAAATTCGGCCCCTTTTCTTTTGCAACTAAGCGTTCTGTCACTGTGAGCTACTGTTTCATCCGCGCGCGGCAAGCGTTGATGCCGGCCACGATTTGTTGCGCCTCTTCTTTTCGTCCCTGTGCGTTCGCGATTTCCAGAGCCTTCTGCAAACTCTTGACAGCTTCGGGCAGTTGACCGACACGAACATAGGCCTGAGCCAGTCGATAATGCGCTTCCAGGAGATCCGGCGCCAGGTTTGCAGCCTGTTGATATTCGGGAATCGCTTCCGAGGTTCTTCCCAGGGCGAGCAGTACGTCGGCTGAGCCAATATGCGCAGCAGCATTGTTCGGCTCGAGCCGCACGGCCTCATGAAACTCTTCCAGAGCGGCCGGCAGTTGGCCACTCTCCTTTAGCGTAAGGGCAAGACCCGCGTGGGCTTCGAAATAGTTCGGACGCAGCCTGATAGCTTCGCTGAACTCCTTAAGAGCTTCGTCTCGCATGCCCGATTGTCTCAGCGCCAGGCCGAGATTGTAATGACACTGAGCCGAGGACGGCGCGGCGGCAACGGCTCTTCTCAGTATCGGAATTGCCTCAGCCGGTCTGTTTGTTCTGATGAGTTCCTGGCCGATATTTAAGAAAGTCTCATCACCTAACGCCCTTACCGGAACATTCGAAAAGACGGCTGCGCACACGACGATGAAAAGACCTGTTAACCATTCCTTGCGTCTTAGGGTTCGAATCTTCGGAACCAAGGAAATGGGTACTGCTGCAAACAAAAGCACGAGTGGCACGATGGGATACCGATAGCGAGCCACCACGTAGAAGATCGCTACGGCTACTGCCATTCCCAAAACTATCGCATAGAGAATCGCCAGCCCTCGCCAGTGTTTTCGCGTGAGCCACGCGCCCAGTGCCGCCAACGGAAAGATGACTCCGAAGTTGTACCACGAAAGCAATCTGAGGATTGGCGAGTATTCTTCGTATGCTTCGATCGATTCGGTATCCACCGCTTCTTTCGCATTGAACGTGAGCAAGATTTTTCTTCCGAAGAGACGGGCCCAGGCCCCTGGCTGACTTCGCATGTATTCGAGCGAACGATGTACCCAATAGTCAGAAACCTCTGACGGTCTTAGATTTTTTCCACTGGCTTTATCAGCCAGTTGCTTTGCGTCCGTGCGCTCGAATTCGGCATTGCCGTGATCAGGCACCAGCGGCTCATAAGAACCGCGTGCGCCGGCGTGGTTGCCAATATAGAGGTTCGGCCCCAGTTGAGAAGTTGAGATCACAAACTCACCACCAACGTAGTAATTTCGAAGCGCAACGGGTATTAGCACGGCTGCAACTGAAACAGTAAAAAGCAGAGCCCAAGTCATTCGTTGCTTAAGCGGTCGGGCGCGAAAATATATGAATAGCCAACCGACGATGATGGGATAGAGGACGCGCGCATTTTCGCGATTGAGCATCAAGGCGCCCCCAACTAAGCCGCCAATTATTAGCCATCTCGGAAGCTGTTTCGTGGGAAATTCGGCCAGGGTTACTAAAATTAGGGTGATGAGAAACAGATCCAGTGCCGACTTTTGAATTAACCCGTCAAAGAAAATTGCGGGAGGATAAATGGCCAGCAGGAGCGCCGCGATAATGCCAACTCGCCGATAAAAGAACCGTTCACCGGCGCGCCCCAGGAGTACGCACGAAGTGGCTCCCACAATCGCCTGCACTACGCGGACGCCGAATAAGCTGTGTCCGATTATCTTGAAGACGAGCGCCAGTAGATAAGGATAGAGCGGTGTCTGGTAAAAAATCTCTGACCCGATCCATTGGCCGCCGGCAATCCGTTCAGCCCACGACGTGTATTCCTTAGCATCGCCGATCACCACCGCAAAGAGAGGCGTGCCTCGTAATCCAAATAGATAAATGAGTCTGACGATGAGAGCGAATATCCCAATGGACATCCACGCAGTCAGTCGCCGGTTTCCCAGGCGGACAAAGAACGGAACCAAGAGAGACTTATGTGCTGGCGATTTACGTGGAGGCGATGGCGCTTTGAGTGACCGTGAGTTTGACAAGCTCTCGCGACTTCTACTGCCGGCGTCTTTGATTGGCTGAAGGTTGGTTCTTTCTTAAGGCTTCGCAACTTTCTTCGCGTCCCGCCGGATTGTGCCAGGTCGTTCCATCAGAGTACATGACACATTGAATGACGGCTCGCTCAAGGTTGCGCGTTCCTTTGGTGTTCGCTGGGTGGGCTGTGACTACGCTGAACGGCCGGGTACGCTGGGCGGCTTGCAGGTTTACCGTTTTCCCAGCGGAAATCTTAGCGTAGCTGAGCAGTTGGTGCTCGCCGAGCCGCGCGTTGGTGGTTGAATCCAGAAAGAGATAGTCCCATGCCACTCCCATAACGGTCTTCGAACCAACGTTGCGCGTCTTCATCGAATAGAGGTAATAGACAGGGATGCGGGCCGGCGCGTTCGGAAAATAGTCCACCGGAGCAAGGGCGGCACTCCGTTCAGCCGCATCTCTCCGCACGGCATCGCCGTTGGGCGCCTGCGTCGAACCGGGCACCGCGGTGCGCGACTCCATGGTGCTGAAGATGCCGTTGTCTGGAACAGTGGAAGGGTCGAAATTCCGCGGCACTCGCAGTTGTCTTTCCCACTTGAGTTTGACGATCTCGATCCCGGAATTCGCTTTAGCTGGTTCGGACTGGGCCCACGCAGTTACACATGTCAGCAAAAACAAGGGCAGCAAGTTAGCCACTGCACGATAGTTTCGCCGGTGCTTCGCCATTTCGGTGTTGCCTCACGCAGACCGCTTGTGACCTAACGCAGCTTTACCTTTTCTCAGGAGGTTGCATACATCTTCGCTCGTGTGTTCCTCGCGCCACGTGGTCCCGTCGGCGTAAAGCACACACCTGATGATGGGTTTTTCTCCCAACTTTTTGTTGGCGTCCGCGCTCAGCGTGCGGACGGGAGGCGTGCGCTGCTCGCTGTGAAATGTCGCACTCTTGCCTGGCGCAACCGGTTCGAAACTGAGAAATTGATGACGACCGACCTCCGCTGAGGTTGATGGATCCAGAAAGATGTAATCCCAGGCGACGCCTTCGATCTCTTTCGCTCCATGATTCTGGACCTTCATGGAATAGACATACGAGAACATTACTCGCGATGGTCCCGAAGGCTGCAAACCCTGAGTCGTCGAGCCGCTCGAGTCGCTCCCGCCTCCGCCGCCCGAACCACCTCTTGAACTTCTGGTTGGATCGTTGATTGTGCCCGACGCTCCGCCGTTCGAAGGATCAAAATCCTGAGGCAGTTTAGCCTGTCGCTCCCATTTGAGCTTTAAGATCTCGATTTGCGGCGCGGGGTTTTCGGTCTGAGCCTGGGCCAACACCGCCAGCAGGGCGATTAACCAAAAAATCGCTAGCCTACAAATTTGTCTGCGATGGGATTCGGTGTTCATCGGCCAAGGCGGAGTTTATACCTTTTCACTTGTTACTTCCAGAGATTTGGCCGGCGCTCGCATACGGACTAATTGATACAAAAACGGCGAGGCTTCCCACGAAGTCTCGCCGTTTCTTAATTCACGAGTTCTGGCGCTCACCCGTCTGGTTATTTATCGAAGCCAACACGCGGAATTTCAATGCCAGGGGCGTTATTTCCAGCTACATGAATACGTCACACCCTGTGACTTGGCAATTTCCGTGAACCGATCTTCGTAAGCCTTGGCGTACTCTTCAACCGTGCGCTTGATTCTGTTGAACAGGCGGCAGTGGAAACTTTCCTTGGCCACGCGATCGCGCAAGTAAAGCATCGCGTTCGCTTCGCCCCAGTATTCGCGGTCTTCCCAAATCTGCACGGGATTTCCGCCCATCTCTTTTGCCAGCTCAACCAGACGCGGATCGTTTACGTCGTGGCCATTGCTCAAAAAGATTTTGTTGTACTGTGGCACCAACTTGATCTGCAGCTTGTAAAGGTCCTCTGAGGTTTCCGCAATCTTCATTACGTGACCAAACTCATGCGCAATCTTGGTGGCCGCCAGCACATTGTGGCTGAGCAACTGATTCTCTTCATACGTCTCCAGCGAATTCATCACCGGATAATAGACCTTGCTTGGATAACCTTCATCGATGCGCGTGCCGAGAAAGATGGTCGCTTCAATTAACTCGCCCTGATCATTCCACTTGTAGAGTCCCGTGCCGGCGCCATTCTTGTTCTTGTCGGCGATGGTAATTGTCAGCGTCAGGTGCGGGTGCTTGTTGTAAAGCTCCCACTGCGCTTTGCCGATGTCGGCCACCAGAAATTCGTTCTTCCAATCCTCATAGCGCTTGCGGTATCGAGCGTCAATCACCTCGCGCAATCCGCCGCTGGCCGGCTTGGCGGGCGTAACCGAAGCGGCGGCGGCCGGAACTATTGAAGTCGAAAAGCGCGCATGACTCGGCATCAATGCCAGACCCAGCGCGCCAAAACTCAAAGCGAGAAACAGAATCAATCGGCGAGAATTCACGGGAAAACCCTCCTACTGCGATTGGATTTCAAGACTTCTAAAGTATCCGCAGCCACAAGTCAATAGAATTCCATCGCTTTATTCTCACGTTTTCAACCGTCAACTATGACAGGGTGTTCTGAAAGGTACGTACCGGCCGAACGGATCAGTCGTAAAGCAAGGCATTTGCGCGGGCGACCCGAAACTGTTCCAGAGAATTGCCCCATGAACGGATGATCGAATCAGCCGAATCGCCGCGCTTTAAACGCTCGAAAGCATCGGAGTTGGCCAATAATCTTAGGAATCCGTCGATTTTCCAATCTGAAGGGTAGAGCTGCTTGAGCGCCGCAGCGATTTCGATTCCCAGGGCGACGGACTGGAGCCGCGTGCGATCGGTGACGACGATATTCACCCCACCGCATTCTTGATCTTTGTATGTGGCTGTCGTCGGCGTGAACCGCACCGGCACGAAACGGACGCCGGCGATCTGACGCGCGTTCAGGTAAGCCGCCATCCTCTGCCCATCGAGCCAGGGCGCGCCGACCAGCTCGAATGGCGTGTTCGTGCCACGTCCCACGGAAACGTTAGTTGTCTCAAGCAGGCAAACGCCCGGATACAAAGTGGCTTCAGTGAGGCTGCGCATGTTCGGCGAGGGATTGATCCAAGTGAGGTTAGTGGCATCGAACCACATCGCTCGCCGCCAACTCTGCATACGAATGATGCGCAGATCGGCGCCGATCTTTCGTTGCTCGTTGTAAAGACGCGCGAGTTCACCAACCGTCATGCCATGACGCACGGGAATCATGTGGTAGGCCGTGAACGAAAGCTTGTCGCTGTCCGCCAGTGGCCCTTCAACGTCAATACCGTTGATTGGATTTGGTCTGTCCAGAATGAAAACCGGAAGCTTTACCTTCGCCGCTTCTTCCAGAACATAGCCCAAGGTTGAGATGTAAGTGTAAAAGCGGGCGCCGACATCCTGAATGTCGTAAACCAGCGCGTCGAGATCCTTTAGTTGTTCAGGTTTCGGCCGCCGCGATTCGCCGTAAAGCGAATGGATCGGCAGTCCCGTCTGCTCGTCCTTGGTATCTGAAACTTTCTCGTCCGCCAGACCGCGAATGCCATGTTCCGGCGAGAACAAGACCGTCAGCTTCACGCCCGGAGCTTTGAAGAGCACATCGATGGTCGAACGGCCGTTGCGATCTCTCCCCGTCTGGTTTGTCACCAGGCCAATGCGCAAGTTCGAAAGTTGACTGAATCCGTCTCGCTCCAGGACGTCAATGCCGGTGAGGACTTGAGCGTCGGCGGCCGTTGTTGATGCGCGCGCGGTTGAGGAATTCAGCCGCGCAACGCTCGCCAGCAAATCCGCCGCGGTTGCGGAAGATTCGGCCCGCGCCTTTTCCACGGTCGTGTCGGTAATTGCGCCGGCGACAATGGAAGCGATGCGACCGCGCAACGAACCGACATCGCCCTTGCCGTCGGGATGTACGCGGTTGCTCAGGAAGACGACAAACGTATCGCTCGCGGGATCGATCCAGAGCGACGTGCCGGTAAAACCTGTGTGGCCGAACGAGCCGAGTGGAAAAAGATCGCCTTTGTTCGACGAAAACGAAGTCGCTATGTCCCAACCGACACCACGCGCAGCTCCGTTGTCGCTGACGGCGCGCGGTTGCGTCATCATCGCGACGCCGTACGGACTGAGAATCCGAACTCCGCGATAACTGCCGCCCCCGAGGATCATCTGACAAAAGACCGCCAAATCATCGGCAGTGGAAAAGAGGCCCGCGTGGCCGGCAACTCCACCCATGCGAAACGACGTCGGATCGTGAACCTGCCCGCGCAACCACTGTTCGCCCTCCGCGCCGGCGTTAACAGCGCTATCACCGAGATAACTCATCTGTCCCCGTCGTTTTTCCGTGGGCGCAATTCGCGCTAACAGATTCGCGGACGGCTTGAAACCTGTGTCGCGCATTCCGAGCGGGGCGAAAATATTGCGGCGCGCAAACTCATCGAGCGTCAAACCAGTCACGCGATGCACGACTTCTCCGAGCGTGATGTAATTAATGTCGCTATAAACAAAACGCGCGCCCGGAGTGTTCCGCAGCGGCTCGCGATACAGCCGCTGCATCGCTTCGTCGTAACCGGTCCAACGTTCGCGCAAATCGAAATCCGGCGCGAAGCCCGAAACGTGCGTTAAGAGTTGTTCGATAGTGATCGCGTCGCGCCCTCCGCCTTTCATTTCCGGAATAAACTTCACCACGGGATCGGCTAAGCGCACTTCGCCGAGCTCGATCAGCATCGTGATGCTGGTAGCGGTGGCTACTATTTTCGTGAGACTCGCGAGATCGAAGATTGTGTCGGTCGTCATGGTCTCGCGTTGCGGCTCAACCGCGCGTGCGCCGTAAGCTTTGCGCCAAACGATTTGGCCGCGATGACCAACGAGGACGACCGCGCCGGGCAATTCTTTGTTTTTGATCGACTCGGCAACAATCGAATCGATCTTGCCTAAGCGTTCCAGGGAGATTCCGCGAAATCCCGCCGGCCCAGAAGGATGTTGCGCAACGATCGAAGGCGCCAGCAGCAACGCCAGTGCAAGGACGAGTTTCGAGCTCTTAGCGATCATTATTGAGATTGGTTCGCGTTGGATTTCAACTGAATTCCGGCGCCGAGAGGATACAGACCGGGAAGAGATATAGGCAAACGTCCAGTCACGTCGATCTTTCCCAGCAGCGCATTGGCAGCCGCACGCTGTAAGCTCGGCATGTCTCCGTACGCGACCAGGTATGTGGGCAGCTTGGGAAAACTCATCAGCAGGTACGGATTGCCGAAGCTGATTCCCACCACCGAGGTTTTACGATCAAACAATGCATTCAAAGCACGCGCGCCCGGTTTCGGCAACGCAACGCTGCCCGACTGCCCACTGCGGACCCGCCCATACATCGAGACAATTACAAAATCTGATCGACTGGCTGAATCGACGGCCTTTTGTACTTCCGCATCAGACGAACGATCATCCAGGACGACTGTGTCAAGCTTTACCCCGTTGCGAGTCATCTCGCCAACAAATGGTTGCGTAATGAACAATCGGTCGTCTCCATTTGTGATCGCGAGGTTGAATACCCTGGTTGCCGGCGTTAACTTCAGCGGAACCAAATTTCGATCGTTGCGCACGAGTGTGATCGCATGACTCCCAATGTCATCAGCCAGGGTCTCTTCCTGTTTTCCAGCCACTATCTGATCGATTTCATCAATCGGCGTGATTCTCTGCTGCGCCAAACCGAGGTCATATTTCGCGGCGAGAATCTTACGCGCCGACTGCTCGATTCGCTGCTCAGTCAGACGACCGCTCTTCACTGCGCTAATCACGCCGCGAAACGCCGCATCCGGGTCGGCAGGTTTCAGCAGTTGATCTGCTCCCGCTTCAAGCGCGCGCACCGACGCTTCTTCCTGCGTGAAGTAAAGAGTGAGTCCACTCATGCTCATCGCATCCGTGACTATCAAGCCGTCGAACTGAAGATCTTTACGGAGAATGTTGTTGACCACAGGCGAGAGTGTAGTCGGCATCGTGCCTTTCTCGACCACGATTTCGCTCCCTTCATCTGTGTCGATCGCCTTCAGCTTTTGATCACGAGGCAAAGGCGTAATCACCGTTGCGTCAATCCGCGGCAGGGCGATATGACCGTCCATGACTGCGCCGACTCCGGCGTTGACGGCGGCGCGAAAAGGAACCAGCTCGACCGAGTTCAGCCGCTCGCGGGTGACGTCGATTTCCGGTAGGCCGCGATGCGAATCGACGGCCGTATCGCCGTGTCCGGGAAAATGCTTCGCGGTGGCAATGACGCCGGCGCTCTGCGCGCCCTCGACAAACGCAGCGACAAACTTTGCTACCTGCGTTGGGTCTTCGCCGTACGAACGAACATTGATGACCGGATTGGCGGCGTTGTTGTTGACGTCGGCGACTGGCGCATAGATTTGCTGCACACCCAACGCGCGCGCTTCCCGACCGGTCAATTCGCCGGCCCGGCGCGCGTAAGTAGGATCGCCGGTCGCGGCAATCGCCATGTTCCAGGGGAAATTCACTGTGTCGTCGAAACGCATGCCGGCGCCGGCTTCAAGATCAGCGGAAATCAACAGAGGATGTTTGGCCAGCTGCTGCATCCGGTTCACGATTACCACTGACTCATAAACCGGCCCGCGAAACAGAATGATGCCGCCCACGTGATTGTCTACGACTTGATGACGCAGGGCTTTAAAGGCCGCGCTATCCTGATTCAGATAGGTCGCATTGATGCCCACCGAAATCAACTGGCCGACCTTCTCTTCCAGAGACATCTGCTTGAGCTGTTTGTCGGCCCACTTAATCGCGTTCTTCGACGCATGGCGCGAGTACGGTTTCGCTTTTGCAGATGGCGCCGAGGCGAAGACCGGAACTTTGGCCGAAACATTTCGCTTCACCCAAACAATCGAGGTGAAAGCCAGAGCCAGCAGGATGAGAAGTGCAGGGCCCTTCGCGCTCACCTGTCTGACTGATCTCATGCGCTGATGATTTTTGGCGAAGGGCATAGTCTAACTTTCCGGAGCAAGCTCATCTTGTCGCGATTTGGGGGCGGGGGCAAAAGCCAAGCTGGCGAGCCACGCCACTACAAACGTTATTGCGCTGCCCAACAACACATACCACGTCCAGGCAATCGGCGTGTAAAACCGTACGTAGAGCATCAAGAAGATGCTGGCAATCATTCCAATCAGCGCGGGCGGCTCGCTCACGCGCCGCAAGAACGTGCCCACCAGAAAGACGCCGAGGATCGGACCGTTGATCAGCGATGCGATGGAAAGCGCTTTGTCGAGTGCTGAACTTGAAGTACGCATCGCCACCAAAGCGACTGCTACTTGCACCACGCCCCACACGAGCGTCAGCCAATGCGAGACCTTTAAATAATGACGATCGTCACGATTGGGCTTGAACGGCTTGTAGAGATCGTTAACCGCGGTCGCCGCGATCGAATTTAAGGATGAAGAAAGCGCGGCTGCAAAAATCGCCGCCACCACCAGTCCTGACAACCCGGACGGCATGTGCTTGGTAATGAAGTCCGGAAAGACTCGGTCGCCGGCGGTGAAAGGGAACGCGGCCGCGGTCGCGGTGGCGTAACCCGGATCAGCGTGTGGGTGATAAAAAGCAAACAGCAAAACGCCGATGAAAAGAAATCCGACGAATTGAGCCAGGACCACTGCGCCACTCGAGAGCAGCGCGGCCGCTGCGCGTCGCGGACGATCAGTGCAGAGATACCTTTGCACCAGGTATTGATCGGTGCCGTGCGTACTCATCGTCAGAAAACATCCGCCGATAAGTCCGGCCCAAAATGTGTACGTCTTCGTAAAATCGATCGGCAGGTTAAAGTGCAGCGCAGCCGAAGTGAATGGCAGGGTGAAGGCATAGGAAGTTTGGCGGAAACCGAAATCGATTAAATCGAATTTTCCGAATTGCCGTCCGGCCGCAACTGCGCCTTCGAAGCTGCCGTTGATATGTGAAAGCAGAACTAAAGCGGCGGCGAGCGCGCCCGCGATATAAATTCCGAGCTGAACTACTTCGACCCAAATCACGGCTTCCATGCCGCCGTAGTAAGTGAAGACCAGCATTGCCAGCCCCAGGAGAATCACGGCACCGGCAATAATGATTTCCGGATTCACATTAGGTTGGAACGCCGTATAGACGGCCGCGACGACAATGGCCGTCAACAACAGGCGAATGCCGTCCGCGATGTTTCGCATCACGACGAACAACGAAGCTGCCAGCATCTTGATCCGATTTCCGAAACGGCGTTCGAGCAACTGGTAAACCGTCAGCAGTTCGCCGCGAAAGTAGGACGGGATGAACAGGAACGAGATGACTATGCGGCCCAGCATGTACCCGAAAACCAATTGCAGAAACTGAAAATTTCCGCCGCGGGAAAAGGCCACGCCGGGCACCGAAATGAACGTAATCGTCGAAGTTTCAGTCGCGACAATCGACATCGCAATCGCCCACCAGGGCACGCTGCGATCGCCGACAAAATAATCTTCGGTGGTCTGCTGCCGTCCGGCGAACCACACGCCGAACAACGTGATGCCAATCAAATATCCGAAGATGATTATGAGATCGAGAACTTTCATCGCTCAGCGTTCTCAGCCTTCATTATTTCCAGGGCTCGCGCAATCACTCCGCCGGCAGTATCGAGTGCGGCTTTCGCCCGCGCCTGTCCTGACTGTGTCTGCGCCATGATAATTGCGACCGGAAGAACTCCCTCAGCCGCATCGAGCACTTCGCCTGCCGTTACTTCATCGAGCTGCGCTTCCGACCGCAGAATGCGGATCGCGCGCGCGCGCAACTTCACGTTTCGTGTTTGCACGTTCGTCATGCGATTCCCAGTGACATAGCCGAGACGCACCATAGTGGCTGTCGAAATCATGTTGAGAATTGTTTTCTGGGCGGTGCCTGCTTTCAAACGCGTCGAACCCGCGACCACCTCAGGTCCAACCACGGCGACGATAGCAATTTCAGCCGCGGCAGTAATCGGAGAATCCGGGACGCAAGTAATGGCTGCGGTAAACGCGCCCAGCTGCCGCGCGAATTCAACCGCTCCCACCGTGTATGGCGTGCGGCCTGAAGCTGCAATCCCGATCAGGGCGTCGCCTGCGCCGAAACTTCGCGCCTGCAGATCACGAGCGGCTGCTCCGGCATCATCTTCCGAAGCTTCCACGGCGCGATGGCAGGCCTCGTAGCCCCCCGCGATCACGGCTTGCACTAAATCCGGTGACACGCCGAAAGTCGGCGGACACTCTGCCGCGTCCAGCACGCCCAGTCGTCCCGAAGTGCCGGTGCCTATGTAAAACAATCGCCCATCGTTTCGCAAACGCTCGACCACTCGGTCCACCGTCTCAGCAATTTGTGGCAAGGTTGCCCGCACCGCAGTCGCAACGCCGGCATCTTCCTCATTCATCGCACGAACAATTTCGATCGATGATCGCGAACTCAGATTACTGGTGCGGGGATTTTCCTGTTCAGTAACGGGAACAGTTGGGGGTAGGCGGGTCGGCATTTCGGAAGTTTCAAGTTTCAAGTCGAAAGTCTCAAGTTATTAACAGTCTCTGGCTTGAAACCAATCGTAACTCGAAACTTGAAACTTGAAACTCCTTTTTAGACTGCGAGCGCCAGCTCGTCGCTCAAGCGAGCGTGCGCCAACCGCGCTGCCGCGACTACGGGAGGAAATAAAGGTTGCGTCAGGACAGCGTGGCGGGCGGTCTTGATGATTTCTTCACGCATCGATTCCAGAAGCAGCTCACCGGCGCCATAAACGCCGCCGACAGTAGCGATTGGGAATTTGTCGTTTTGCATTCGCAGCTTCTTGATCACTGCGACTGCGACAATGCCCAGTTCACGACCCGCTTCCTGCAAAATCTCGATAGAGACTTCGTCACCGGCGCGGGCAACGCGCACCACTTCCCGGCCAAAACCTGCGAGGCGATCGTTAGTCATGGCCGGTGAATAAATTGCCGTAGAAAGATCGTCCGGCGTCGTGACTTTGAAGTACATCAGCGCGGCGCCGGTCAGCGCCGTCTTCGGGCCACGTTCATCGAAGGCTTGCGCCACCGCTTGCAACGCCTTGCGCGCGATCCACGAAGCGCCACCTTCGTCGCCGACTATGGGTCCCCAGCCTCCGGCGCAAAGATGTTTGCCCTGACGATTGCGTCCGCAGCAAATCGATCCCGTGCCGGCGATCACAACCAATCCTGGTTGGCCGTCAGTCGCTCCATACAACGCGATCTCTCCGTCCGGGAGTAACTCGAGGGATTTGATTTCTTTCAGACACTGGCCGATTTTCGCCAGGGTCACTTCGCGAATGTCCTGGCGTCGCACTCCGGCCAAACCGATCGTGGCGTGCAGGATATCGTCACGATGCACTTCAGCTTCAGCACACGCGCGATCGACGGCCTGTCGCACATTCGTCGCCGCATTCGCGATCCCGACGCGCAACGGATTCGATGGACCAGCGGTGCCTTCGCCAATCACCCGCTTCTTCTCGTCCATGATGACCGCCCGCGTGCCCGTGCCGCCGCCATCGACGCCGGCGACCAGCAAACGCGCGCGCGAACTGCGCTGGAACCCCAAAGATCGGGATTTTTGATTACGTAGCTCCAGAACGCTGTTCATTTCCGTGATTTTAGATGCGCAGATCGGTATAATGGAAACTAAAAGATCTTATTTGTCCGATAACCCTGAATGATGGCGAACAAATCATGGACATACGACAGCTGAGAGCATTCACCGCGATTGCCGAAACCGGAACGTTTACCGCCGCGGCCGAGCGTGTTCATGTAACGCAAGCCGCGATCAGCATGCAGATCAGACAACTCGAGACCGAGACCGGCGTGAGGCTGTTCGTCCGCGCCCCGCGCCGAGTTCTGCTCACCGAGGCCGGTGAAAAGTTGCTGGAGCGTGCTCGTCTGATCTTACGCGAACACGATGCGGCCTTGCATGAGTTGGCCGAGCTCACGGGCGCGGACAAAGGAAGGTTGCGCATCGGCAGCGCCTCCGCCATGGTCAGTGGCGATCCTCTGCCGCAGATTTTGAAAAAGTTAAAGGCGGCCCATCCGGGCGTCGAAGCTTCGGTCATTTCCGGGACCAGCGAAGATCTCGTGCAGCGTTTGATGAACGGCGAAATCGATGCGGCATTTGTCTCTCTGCCGGTTGAAGCGCGCGGCGTGCAGACTGAACTTCTCAACGAAGACTATCTTGTCGCGGTTGCTTCCCCCCGTCATAAGCTGGCAAAACAAAAAGTCGTGAGCGCTTATGCACTCTCGAGCGAGAAGCTGATCCTCGGCGAACGCGGCGGCAACACGCGGCGGCTTATCGATCAGTTCTTCGCCCAGGCCGGCGTCACGCCGAGTGTGGCGATGGAGTTAAGCCGTCTCGCCGCCATCAAACGCATGGTTGAAGAAGATATGGGCGTGGGCATCGTTCCTTTGCAGTCAGTGCAAGAAGAAGTCGCGCGGGGAACGCTCATCCGCTGGTGGATCGAAGGCGCGCACATCAATTGGCAGATGGGACTGGCACGGCTGGTCGGCGGTTATGAATCACCAATCCAACTCAAGTTTCTTCAATTGTGCCGTGAGCGGTTTGGGAAGGCGCAGGCTCCGCCTCGCAAGGACAAGGTGAAGCGCAAAGCGGCTAAGGGCTAAGGCGCGTCTGCGCGCGAATCTCGTTCAACCCAGCCATCAATCGCTCGATATCGCTTTCGTCGTTAAAGAGATGCGTTGCCGCGCGAATCCCTTCGGGCTTTTCGGTGACTACGACGCCCCGACGGAACAAAGCGCGCACAACTTCCGCGGAGTGATCCACTGCGATTAGAGTCTCGCCTGAGCGCGACGCATCATTAGCCAATGGCGAGAGAATCTTCCAATTATTCGCTGCCAGGCGCGTCGTGAGTTTCTGATTAAGCTCAATTACGCGCCGCTGGATATTTCCCATCCCGATTTCCGCGATGAGTTTGACTGCCGCACCTAACGCGAAAATGCCTGCGAAATGCGGACAGCCGAGCTCGATTCGCGCGGCCGCATCATGTCGCGGACGCAACTCGTCATTGCGCATCGCAAATGGATCTTCAACGCTGAGCCAGCTCAATGCTCGCGAATGTGTCTGTTGCAAAAGATTTCGACTGAGATAAACAAAGCCCGAGCCATAGCCCGCCAACATCCACTTGTGCCCAGTCGCGCACAGCGCATCGATCTGCATGCGCTTTACATCAATTTCAAATGCGCCCGCGGATTGACTCGCGTTGACAACCAGGACGTGGTCGCCTTTGTTTTTCCCTAACTCATCGAGGTCGATGCGAAAGCCATTGGAAAATTGCACGTGACTGAGCGCGATGATGCCGGTTTCATGCGTCATTGCGTCGCGAATTGTTTGCATTCGGACTTCGCCGTCGACGGCCGGCAACAGGTGCACGGGAATACGGCGGTGCATCCATGGCAAAGTGGTCACCGGGAATTCGAGCTCGCTCGAGATGACTTCACCGCGCTCTTCCAGGGCATCGACGATCAGGTTCATCCCTGAAGAGGTATTCGTAGTGAAAGCGATCTCGTCTGGTTCAGCGTTGATGAAACGCGCGATGCGCTCCCTGATGTTTTCGCGTTGAGCAAGCCAGCGATTCCAATGGACATCGCCATCGCTCATCATCTTTTGGTAGTAGTCCGTGGCGGCGGCTTGCGCAGCCTCGGAGACCGGCCCCGCCGCGGCGCTGTTTAAATACGCCAGCTTTGTGGTCACCGGAAACTGTTTACGAATTTCGGCCCAATCAATCATAGAACTGTGGTTTCGCGCGTGTGGTAGAAACCTGCATTAGCGTAAGACTCGTCAAGCAGTTCGACGGGATGACACACCCGCAGCGGCAGACCAGCGAGTTTCGCGCCGGCGGCGATTTGCATCTGACATCCTGGATTGCCGGTAGCAAGTACTTCGGCGCCCGAGTCGGCGATGTTTCTCAGTTTTTCGCCGAGGACTTCCTGCGACAACTGCGGTTCGAGCAAGTTGTAAACGCCGGCTCCGCCGCAACAGACGTCGCTGCCGCTGAGCAGCGCGAATTTCAAATCCGGAATCGCCCAAAGCATTCCCAAGCTTGCGTCAGCAGCATGCTGCCCATGAAGCAAGTGACACGAAGCATCGTATGTGGTCCGCTCGAACCCAACGTTCGCCCCGTTCCGAAAACCCAGGGCGTGAAGCTGCTGGCCGATATCGCGCACGCGCGCGCTGAATTCTCTCGCTCGTTCCGCGTACTTTGGATCGTCCGCGAGAAGATGAGCGTAAGACGCCAGCATTGCGCCGCAGCCGCCGGCATTCGTGATGATGGGTGTGGATTCCGGGCCGTTCGAGCCGGTGGTGAAAGCGTCGATGTTCTGTCGCGCCAATTTGCGCGCCCCTTCCAGGTCACCGGCGTGAGCATGCAGCGCGCCGCAACAGACTTGTGCGTCCGGTGATTGCGTCGCGCACGCGTTCACTTCCAGAACGCGTCTCGTAGCTTCGTTCACTCGCTTGAATAACCCCTCGGTGACACACCCTTTGAAGAGCAACGCTGCAGCGCCGTTTGGAGCACCACTTGGAGCGCCCGCGCTGGGAGCGCCCGCATCCTGCGGGCGGACCGCGGGCATCCTGGCTGCGGCCGACCCGTCGCTATGATTCCGGATGCTGCCGCGCGAACCTTCAAGCAGCAGCAAACCAAACTCAAACCTATCGGAAATTCCGCGCGCCATGCCAATGCTGACCAGGAACTTCGCCCAACCCGAATCTCGCATCAGTCGCGCAAACCTAAATGCCGCGCGCAAACGCCACGGCTGCAACCACACATGTCGCAACACGAAATGCAGCATGCGGTAAGTCCACGTGAGCTTGGCCGGATTATTTGTGATCTCCGCACGTGCGGCTTCCAACAACTCGCCGTACTGCACACCCGCCGGACACGCAGCTTCACAAGCGCGACAGCCGAGACAGCGATCGATATGCGTTTCAAACGTGAGCGAATCCGGCTTGAGGCGGCCTTCCGTGACAGCGCGCATCAGATAGATACGACCGCGCGGACCATCATTCTCGTCGGAGGTTACGACGTAGGTGGGACAAGCTTCGAGACAGAGACCACAGTGAACACAAGCGAGAATCTTTTCTTCTTCGCGAGAAAGAACGGAGCTAAGTGATGAGTTGGGTGATAGATCTTGCAAGATGAAATTTTGGCCCGTCGTTTTAAGACGTCGGGATTATAGCAAGAGTGTTCCTGCGACCAGGTGAATTGTGAGCGCAGGATTCAACGAGTCGGCGAAGCCGACGGCAGAGTTTAGCCCAGGGTGTAGCGAGTCCCGACACCGTCGGGACGAGCGGAACCCCGGGGATCAGATCCCTAATAAATTATTGAGCCCGCTTTAGCGGGCGGCGGTTTATCGCCCGCCAAAGCGGGCTCAATGATAAAAGGGAACGCGTGCCGCGCTGGCGCGGTCTCGATCATTGCTCACTTTGCCGCCACGTACTTTGAATAACATCACGCATGACTACTATTAACCCCGGCCAATCGTTCTCCGTGAAGCGGTCAATGGCCTGCATCACTCGTTCGTGAATCTTAGCTTCGTTTGGCTGGCGCAGTCTTACGATAAGAATTCCGTGGTGCGGGTCGCGACGGTAACTGGCAAAGCCTTTATCGGTTGTGATTAGGAGTCGACTCTGCTCTTGAGCTTTGATCCACAATCGATCATCAGCAATGCCCTTGAGGCTAGTGCCTCGAATATCAAGAAGGTCATGTCCGAGTTTCTCCAGCTCACTCACTGTGGCAAGCGGGATGTTTTAGTCGACGCATATCTTCATTAACCGGCGGCCTTCTCAATTGGAGTGATTTGTTCCTCTGTCAGGGTGGCCGCGTATTCGAGACATGCCTGAATATCCGCGCGTTCGATGTGTGGATAGGCTTGCAAAAGGTTTTCGATGTTGTCGCCGTTTGCCAGCATGCCAACTATCTGATGCACTGGGATCCTCGTTCCTTTGATACACGCCTGTCCGTGGCAAATGTTCGCGTCAACTGATATACGATCGAACATAGTTTGCACCTCCACCTTGGGAATTATAGCCAGTTCACATAAGCGCGACTAATTCTTCAATAACCAACCGCCAACCCATCACTCCTTCTCGGATCCGTGGCGCCCAAAAGAATGCCGGTCTTCTCTTCAATCATGATCCCTTCACAGTCGCCGAGGTAGCGCGGCTTATCGGCCAATTTGTGACCACGCGCGATGAGTGCCTTCTGCGTGTCGCCTGACAAACCGTAAGGTTCGTAGACCAATTCATCAGGCAGCCATTGATGATGAATGCGCGGCGCGTCGATCGCCTGCTGAATGTTCATGTTGTAATCAATCACGTTCGAGATCACGTCGAAGACTGTATTGATTATTGTTGGCCCGCCGGGGCTGCCCACCGTGAACCAGAGCGAACCGTCCTTGCGCAAAACGAAAGTTGGCGTCATCGCCGACAGCGGCCGTTTGCGCGGCGCGACGGCGTTACGCTCACCTTGAATCAAGCCGTAGAGGTTGGGCGTGCCGGGTTTGGCGGCGAAGTCGTCCATCTCGTCATTCATGATGATTCCGGTGCCTTTGGCCACAACCGCCGAGCCATACGAATTATTCAACGTGTAAGTATTCGCGACCGCATTGCCTTCGCCGTCAACCACGGTAAAGTGTGTCGTTTCGTTGGATTCATAGCCGAGCGGCTTCCCTGCTTTGACTTGTTCGCTCGTCGAAGCGCGCAGCGGATCGATCGTGCCACGCAGTTTCGCCGCGTACTTTTTATCTACCAAACCCGCTATCGGTACTTTCACGAAATCCGTGTCGCCCATGTACTCGGCGCGATCAGCGAAGGCGCGGCGCATCGCTTCCGTCATCAAGTGATAACGATCCGATGACGCCCAGTCCATTTTCTTCAAATCGTAACCTTCCAGAATGTTGAGCATCTCGATCAGCACCGCGCCACCCGACGATGGCGGCGGCATCGAGATCACTTCATAGCCGCGATAGGTGCCACGCAAAGTCGTGCGCTCTTTCGCGACATATCCGCGCATGTCATCCAAAGTGATGAGGCCGTCGTGGCGCTTCAAATCATCAACGATCAGCTTTGCCGTCTGGCCTTCATAAAATTCATTCGGCCCGCTGCGCTGCAAACGCGCGAACGTTGCGGCAAGATCAGGCTGCACAAATAGTTCGCCTTCGTTGTAAAACTTGCCGTTCCTCAAATAGATCCGTTTCGTCTCGGGATATTTGGAAAGATAGTCGCCGTTACCGCGCAGCCCGCGCGCCAACGAATTCGTCACCGTGAATCCATTCGCCGCCAGACGTCGCGCCGGCTCAATCAATTGACTCCAGGTCAGACGATGCGAGCCATACTTCTTGAGGGCTAACTCCATTCCGCGAACGGTGCCGGGCACGCCCGCGGCGCGATAACCTTCAATTGATCCGCCTTCGCCTTTGATCACGTTGCCGTCTTTATCCAGATATATATTTCGTGTCGCCAACGCAGGCGCCATCTCGCGATAATCGATCGCTGTGGTGCGGCCGTCCTTCAGACGAATCATCATGAAGCCGCCGCCGCCCAGGTTCCCCGCGGCCGGATGCGTCACCGCCAGCGCGAAAGCCACGGCGATCGCCGCATCAATCGCGTTGCCGCCGCGTTTCATGATGTCCACACCAACTTGTGAAGCGACTTCGTTGATGGAAGCGACGATACCATGACGCGCGCGCACCGGTTCGCGTGAGGCGGCCACAGCGGAGGGAAGTGACTGGCGATTTACGACCAGGGAGGCAGTGACTGAAAGCAGGACTGCGAGTGTTGCGATACTTCGGGCCACGCGATAAGTCATTCTCATAATGAGATCTCTCCGAATCGAAAGTGGATCATCGCTCCGGGAGGAGCGAAATGTTTATAGAACTGCAGACTGAATAAATCAATAAGCTCCGGAGGAGCGAAATGATGGTTACGCATTTCGCTCCCGCGGAGCTGATTCTAAATCTAAACGTTCGTTGCTATAAATATCTCGTCCCTAACGGGACGAATTCAACGATCAGTTCATGGAAACCGTAAATCATTCAGGTGAACATTCTTCCCGGCGACAATAGATTCTGCGGATCGAGTTGCCGTTTCACTCTAATCATCAAGTCACCGGCCGATCCCAAACTGCCCCACGAGTCAAAGTCGCGTTTCACCTCAACGGGTGCTTTTTCCATAACTAAACTACCGCCGCGTTCCTCGGCGCTTTGCCGCAAACGTTCAAGCGTCCGCACCGCTTCCTGATGGTACACGGGGCTGCGCGCCACAGCTCGTGAACACCCGTCAGCAATTCCGGCGTGCCAACGCACGGTGGAACGCCACGCGTCATCGCGCTCGAGCGCGACGACCTCCTCGACAACCGCCGGAAGATCGGTGGCACGTACTCGAGTTCTCCAACTTAAGTCGTGCTGTGATTCCGAAGACACGCGCGCCAGAGTTTTCCAAATAGATGGCTCGTCATCGTATGTTGCGCAACGCATGCCTTCATCCCGCAGCGTCTTCAAGGCCTGCGCGGTTTGAGTGATCACCGCTCGAGCAGAGCCCGCGAATCGTATCAGCAATACGCAGTCATCGGCTTTCGGCGCGAGTCCGAGTCCGAGTTCTTCCGCCAAACCGGGCGATACAATTTCGAGGGCTACCGGCGAGAAATCTGTCGCCACGCGCCGGCCTGCAACTAAAGACGTTGCGCGTGGACCGAGAGCGACGATGGTGCGGGCCTCAGCAGGCAAAGGACGCAACTTGAAAGTGACCTGAGTAATCAGTGCGAGCGTGCCGTAACTTCCGGTGAACAGTTTACAGAGGTCGTAACCGGCAACGTTCTTAACCACATTTCCACCGGCTTTGATTTGACGCCCGTCCGCAAGCACCGCCCGCAGTCCGATCACGAACGAGCGCAAGGAGCCATAGCCGATCGATTGCGGTCCACCCGATCCACTCGCCACCACACCGCCAATTGTGGCCGAGCCGTCGTCCGGCGAATCTATCGGCAGCCACTGACCTGTTTCACCCAATCGCTTCTGAAATTCATGCAGCGTCATTCCCGCTTCAGCAGTCGCAACCAGATCTGCCGGCTCGTGGCCAACAAATCTATTCATCTGGCGAGTGCTGAGAATCAGGTCTGCTTGCGTCAGAAGATTTCCGGCTTCAATAAAGTTGCGCGAGCCGGCCGGAATCACCGCAAGTCCTTCGGCGGCCGCGAACTGCATAACGTCCGACGCTTGTTCGGCGGACGAGGGAGCGACTTCAATCAATCGCTCGGCACGTTTGTCGTCGCTAAGCTCAATCGAAACATCTGTGAGTCGCCGCACGCCCACGTCACCGAGCAGATGAGAAAGGTCTCGGGCGACGCGCGTTTCATTCACGCGCGCGGCGACCAGATTTGCGGATCTACGCGTGTCAGGACCCACAGCGGTCGCGACGGGATCGACGCGCGACTTCGAATTCGAAGCATGCGGTATCTGTTCAGCGCCAATGGATGATCCGGTCGCTACCGCTCTCGGTTCTGACACTGAGTGCGTCGCTACGGCCCGCGCTTCGCCGCACCCCTTTGGCATCGGAATAACTTTTCCCGGGTTGCATAAACCCGACGGATCGAACGCCGCGCGCACTCGCAACATCGTGTCCATGTCGTCTTCAGAAAAAATCAGTGGCAGATACGCACTCTTGTCCAGGCCAACTCCGTGCTCGCCGGTGATTGAACCGCCGGCGCGCACGCACGTCTCCATAATTTCGCGGCCGGCCTGTCTTACCTTTTCGATGTCAGCGCCCCGACGAAGATCGAAACAAATCAAGGGATGAAGATTTCCGTCGCCCGCGTGAAAGACATTGGCAAGTTGCAGCTCGTACTTAGCGCTGATGCGGTAAGTGTCGGCCAGAACTTCCGGCAGCCGCGAACGCGGCACGACTGCATCCTGGATCATTACGTCAGGCAGCAAACGTCCGACCGCTCCAAAGGCGCCTTTGCGGGCGGCCCAAAGTTTCTTCCGCTCTTTCTCGTCCATGGCGCGACGCACTGAGCGCGCTCCATGCGCGCGCAGAATCGCTTCTACGTTTTCCAAGTCGTCATCGATTCCGGCTTCGAGGCCATCGAGTTCAACGAGCAGAACCGCCTGCGCGTCGATCGGCAAACCAGCGGTAAAGACGCTTGCTTCCACGGCGCGAATGATCGCGTTGTCCATCATTTCGAGCGCCGCCGGCAGCATGCCCGCCGCGATGATTGCCGAGACTGCGCGGCTCGCCTTGTCGACATCGAGAAAATCGGCCAGCAGAGTGCGCACGGCCGCGGGAATCGGCGCCAGTTTGACTGTCGCTTCCGTGGCGATTCCGAACGTCCCCTCTGAGCCGACAAATGTGCCCAGCAGATCGTAGCCCGGATGATTGAGATCGAGATCCACAATCGATCCATCCGCCAAAACTATACGCGCAGCAATCACGTGATCTGTCGTGGTGCCGTACTTCAAACAATGGATTCCGCCGGCGTTTTCGGCGATGTTGCCACCGATTGTGCAGGATGGCTGGCTCGAAGGATCGGGCACGTAATAAAGACCAAACGGCGCGACCGCGCGAGAAAGCTGCGCATTCACCAAACCCGTTTGCACGCGCGCCGTGCGGTTTTGGCGATCAATTTCAAGAATCTTTCGCATGCGCGCGAGTTCGATTACGACGCCGCGGTTGATCGCTAAGGCTCCTCCCGACAAACCAGTGCCCGCGCCGCGCGGCGCGAAACTGATCCCCTGTTCGTGAAGCAGCGCCAGCGCTGCAGATGTTTCTTCGGTTGAATTGGGAAAAACTACGGCTCGCGGCAGGTGCTTGTGTTGCGGCAAGCCGTCAGTTTCGTAAACCAGCAACTCATCGGGGTCTGACAGAACATTTTCCTCGCCGACAATCTCTCGAAGTTCATCGAGCAGTTGGTCATCTGTCTGAAGTTGGTGCTGGCTCGCGACCATGGCTTGCGAAAAAATTGATTTCTATTGCGACAGGTGACGTGATGATACACTACGCGCCGTTTTGCCGGGAGCGCGGGCGTCCTCGCCCGCCGTGTTTTTGCGATCAGATCCTTGTGAACATCTTCGCGCTTCGCGCTCAATGCGGACGACGACGTCCGCGTTCCCGGCATCCACGTGAACCATGAAAATAAAACGTCTCTCGTTGCTTCTAATACTGGCTGCACTCATGTCTACGAACTTCATAACACACGCTGACAAACCTCCGCTGGTCGCTGACTTAATCATCTTCAATGCGACAGTCCACACGATGGAGCGCAATCAGCCGACCGCGGAAGCCGTTGCCCTCCTCGGTAATCGCATCGTGGCTGTCGGCGCCACGAAGGACATCAAGAAACTCGCCGGCAGCAGCACGAAGCAGATCGACGCAAAGGGCCAGCTCATCTTGCCAGGATTCAACGACGCGCATACCCATTTCATGTCCGGTGGATTTCAACTGTCGAGCGTTGATTTGCGTGACGCCAGTACGCCCGAGGAATTTGCCGAACGAATCCGTGACTTCGCGGCGAAGCTGCCCGCAGGTCGCTGGATTACCGGTGGCGATTGGGATCACGAACGCTGGCCCAACGCGGATTTGCCCACGAAGGAACTGATCGATGGCTACACGCCGAACACCCCGGTATTCGTAAACCGGCTCGACGGTCACATGAGTCTCGCGAACAGCCTCGTCCTGAAACTCGCGGGGGTGACGAAAGAGACATCCGATCCTCCTGGGGGAGTGATCGTCCGCGATCCGAAAACTGGCGAACCAACGGGCGTTCTAAAAGACGCAGCGCAGAGTTTCGTCTGGAAAGTTATTCCGGCATCGTCATTCGAAGAAAAACTCGCGGCCGCCAGGGCCGCCACGAATCACGCGGCCAGCCTCGGCGTCACGAGCGTGCAGGATATGTCCGCCGGCGTTGACGTGGGCGTCTATCAGACTCTGCTCGATCGTGGTGAATTGAAAACACGCATCTACGCCGTTTGGCCTTTGCCGAGTTGGGACCGCCTAGCCCGCACCGGCGTACGTGCGCATTTCGGTAGCGCCATGTTGCGCACGGGCGGCTTGAAAGGATTTGCTGACGGCAGTCTCGGCTCGACCACGGCGCTCTTCTACGAACCCTATCGCGATGCGCCGAACACCAGCGGCATTCCCAGTGACGAGATGTTTCCCGAAGGCGCGATGCTCGAACGCATTCGCGGCGCCGACAAAGCCGGCCTCCAAGTTTTGATTCACGCCATTGGCGACAAGGCGAACGACCTCATCCTTTCGATGTACGAAGAAGTCGAGCGGGAAGACGGCGATCGCGACCGCCGCTTTCGCATCGAGCACGCCCAGCACCTGCGCCCTCAGGACATTCCACGGTTCGCTCGTGACAAAGTGATTGCGTCAATGCAGCCTTATCACGCCATCGACGATGGCCGCTGGGCTGAGAAGCGCATCGGCAAAGAACGCGCTCAAACAACTTACGCGTTTCGATCTTTGCTCGACGCGGGCGTGACGCTGGCGTTTGGAACTGACTGGACGGTGGCGCCGCTAGATCCGATTTTGTCGATCTACGCGGCCGTGACGCGCCGCACTCTGGACGGCAAGAATCCGAATGGCTGGGTTCCGGCGCAGAAGATTTCCGTCGCAGAAGCCGTGCGCGCCTACACCGTCGGCTCTGCGTTCGCCGAATTTCAGGAAAACGAAAAAGGAACAATCGCGCCGGGTAAGCTGGCTGATTTAGTGATCGTTTCGCGCGACATCTTCACGATCGATCCGAAAGAGATCGAAAAAGCGAAAGTAGTGATGACGATCATGGATGGGCGCATCGTCTATGAAGGACTGCGATAGAAGCGGTAAGCGAGATAGATCAAAAAGCCCACTCCGGCTGCGATGACGGACGCAATCGCTTCATACAGAGTGCTGTTCAGCAGCAGCCATGCCGATAAAATCAGTGCCGCAATTGCAATGAAGGGCCCTCCGCGCAGTCGAAAGTGCGCGCGCGGCGCATCCTTGCTTCTTCTCAACACCGGCAAAGCAGCGCACGTCACCGCATAAGCAACCAGCCTCGCGATCGTGCTAATGGTCAGCGCGGCCACGAAGGAACTCTTCAACGTCAGCACAAGCATCAACAGCGTAGTGATGATGATCGAGACGTGCGGCGTAAAGAACTTCTTGTGCACGCGTGCCAGAAACGAGGGCAATTGGTTTTGTTCAGCAATTGCAAACGGCACACGCGACGCTGACAGCACAGTGATGTTCAGATTCCCTGCCACCGAAATGATTGCGCCGGCGGAAATGATCGCAGCGCCCGAGGTTCCCATGAACCGCTGACCAGCATCCGCCAGCGGCTTGGTTGAATTCGCCAGGTCAGGCAACGTTCCAATGCACACCACTTGAATCAGTATGTAAGTCGTCGCGATGACGCCCATGGCAATCAGCAGAGCGCGCGGCAGATCCTTTTGCGGGTCGCGAATCTCACCGGCGGGGATCGTGGCCATCTCGAATCCGGTGAAGGCGTACAACAGCAACAGCACGGATTGTGAAAACGCACCTGTCGCCGGCCGCGCTCCCAACGCGAACGCCGGCGGGTTCAAAAAGAAAAGGCCAAACGCTATGAAGATGAGCATCGGCACGAGCTTACCTATGGTGAAGATGTTGCTGGCCATCGCCGCTTGGCGCACGCCGAGAATATTTAGCCCTGTCAGGATCAGCACGACGGCGATAATGATCAGCGCGCGCGTGATGCCGCTATTCGCAGGCGCCCAAAAGAACGAGAGATAGTTGATCATCAAGTTGCAGTTCGCGGCGAATGCGGTTAGCCGCGCCAGCCAAATCAACCAACCAACTTCGAAAGCGACCGCCGGACCGAACGCTTCCTGCGCGTAAAGATAAGGTCCACCCGTCTTTTCGAAGCGACTGCCGACCTCTGCAAAACACAGAATGATCAGCATCACGACGAGCGCACAGACAATGAACGCGATTAAACTGTACGAACCGATTAGCGAATAGACTTTTGAGGGCAGCCCGAAGATGCCGGCGCCGATGATGCCGTTGATGGTGACGGCAACCAGATCCCAGCGGCGGATGCCGCGCACGAGGCCTTCTTGTGACGTTGTTTGCATCGAACCCGGGACGATTTACCACAAAGACACGAAGACACAAAGTTCAATATCAGTCTTCGTGCCTTTGTGTCTTAGTGGTTAAGGCTATCGTTCACGCATGCGAAGTGCGTCACGCGCAACTTCTTTGTCGTCGAAATGAAAAACCTCGCGGCCGAGGATTTGGTAGTCCTCGTGACCTTTGCCCGCAATCAAAACAAGGTCGTCCGTACGGGCCTGGGCGATGGCGTGATGAATTGCTTCGCGGCGGTCGGCGATCTTTTCGTACGGCTTGCCGGTTTTCTGAATTCCCTCTTCCGCATCGCAAAGAATTTGATTTGGATCTTCAGTGCGCGGATTGTCGGAGGTGAGAATCACGACATCGCTCAAGGATCCGGCGGCTTCGCCCATTGGCGCGCGCTTGCTGCGATCGCGATCGCCGCCACAGCCAAACAGGGTGATGATTCTGCCTTTGGTCACTTCGCGCGCGGTGCGCAAGACATTCAGCAGCGCATCATCCGAGTGCGCGTAGTCAACGACCACGGCGAAATCGCCATCATGCGGTACCCGTTCGAATCTTCCGGGCGCACCCGTGCACTTCGAGAGAGCTTTCGTGATCACCTCGAGCGAATAACCCAGCGCCAGGCCACTCGCGACGGCCGCCAGTGTGTTGTAGACATGCGGCGGGCCGACTAACGGCGAATGAAAGTCGATTTCAGCAGCGACGCTATCCGCGTGTGGCGCCTCCGAGGGGTGCGTGCCCGCTCCCACTCGCAGTTGAAACTCCATTCCAGAGAGCGAGAATTCTGCGCCACGGGCCATGACATCGGCGTCGGATTTCACGGCGTAAGTGACGACGCGCAACCCTTCGCGCTTCAGACGATTCGCTAATTCGACGCCGTAAGGATCATCGATATTAATCACTGAAGTCTTTGGGCGCGAACCCAAACGCCCATCGAAAAGACGCTGCTTCGCGTACCAGTAATTCTCCATCGTCTTGTGATAGTCCAAATGATCGCGCGTAAGGTTTGTGAATACCGCCACCGCGTAATCCAGCTCGTCGCAACGATGAAAATCCATCGCCTGCGAAGAACACTCCATCACCGCGGTCCGGCAGCCGATACTGACGGCCTGACGCAGCAGCCGCTGCATGTCGGTCGCCTCGGGAGTCGTGCGGTCCGCCTTCTTTTTTTCTTTACCCAATCTATATTCGACCGTGCCGGTCATCGCCACCGGCTCCCCCGCGGCTTCGGGAATCGAGGCGATCAGGTAGGCGCAGGTCGTCTTGCCATTGGTGCCGGTGATGCCGACGAGATTCAATTCACGAGATGGATGATGATGGACTTCAGCGGCCGCGAGCGCCATCGCGCGCCGAATGTCTGCGACCTGGACCCACGCGCCGTCGAAGTTACCCGGCCGTTCAAGCTCAGAAAGAACTCCGACCGCGCCTTGCTGCATCACCTGCGGAACGAACTTGTGCGCGTCGAACAATTCTCCGCGCACCGCGGCGAAGAGACTTCCGGCCTTCGCTTGTCGTGAGTCGTGCGTGACATCCGTCACGGCGGAGGTCGAATCGCCGGAAGCCCGGCCGCCGGTCACGCGGGCAATGTCGGTGACGCTAATCAATTGATTGGTCATCTTGACCCC
Source organism: Pyrinomonadaceae bacterium (assembly GCA_035606795.1). Classification (GTDB taxonomy): domain Bacteria; phylum Acidobacteriota; class Blastocatellia; order Pyrinomonadales; family Pyrinomonadaceae; genus UBA11740. Next base: position 541 of record DATNEI010000013.1, on the reverse strand, counting down.
TCGGTACAGAACCGCGAGCAGACGCGAGCGGAATAAAGATTCAAGTTGAAAGAAACATGTTTAGGAAACTTGAGTTCTTAACCCGCTCGCTACTGCTCGCGGTTCTGTAACTGTTGCTCGCGAACCGGGCTCTGTCAATTACGAGTTTGAAATCAAAGATTCGCGATTATAATCAACGCCGCCGTTTTTCGATATTGCCAGGATGTCAGTACCGGGAGCGGAGCGCACGCATCCTGCGCGCAATAGCTTTCTCGCATTTGCGCAGGCAAGATGCCTGCGGACCGCCTGCAAGGATGCAGGCGCTCCACTGGAGGTTACTAGATGAGACTGCTCATTGCTCTTTGTGGTGTGGCCATAGCCATCAACTTCATGCCTATCCCTAAAACAACAACCGCCGCCACGCCTGAGTACGACATCATCATTCGCAATGGCCGGGTTGTCGATGGCAGCGGGCGTGCCGGTTACCCGGCAGATGTGGCGATTAAAGACGACCGCATTGCGAGCATTGGCAATCTGCGTGGCGCGAAAGCCAAGCGGGAAA
>DATNEI010000008.1:0-13162 GCA_035606795.1 Pyrinomonadaceae bacterium | reverse complement strand
AGTAGCGAGCGGGATAAAAACTCAACACTCGAAGTAAACGCCGCGGCCTTAATCGCAAGTTGAGACTTGATCCCGTTCACTACCGTTCGCGGTTCTGTAACGAATTCATAAAGCGCCAACCGCGGCCGCGGCTTCACGTTGAATAATCGCCACCGCTTCTTCAGGCGTCGAAGCAAACTTCAAGAGCTGCACATCTTCATCGCTGACGGCCAGATCCTTCTGCCAGGCCGCAATTATCGGCGGCCAGCAATCACCCAACAGCACGAGCGGCCTCGGCCCGAGCACCCTCGTCTGCATCTTGTTCCAGACGAGAGAGATTTCCGTCACCGTTCCCATCCCGCCGCGCAGAGCGATATAGCCGACAGACTGCGTAATCAAACGTTGCAGCCGTTCGTAAAAATGTTCCGAGGGAAATTTTTCAGTCAGATAGCGGTTCGGTTCTTTGTCGAACTGCTTCATCGTAATGCCGAGCACGCGGCCCCCGCGTTCATGCGCCCCCCGACTCGCTGCTTCCATCACGCCAGAGTAGCCGCCGGTGCAAATCGTAAAACCACCTTCAGCGAGAAGCTCGCCCACGCGATGTGCTTCAGCGTATTCGCGCGAATCCTCCCGGCACTTTGAGCCGCCAAAGATCGTTACGATTCTTTCGTTCGCGTTCATTCCTGCGGTCTGCCGCCTTCATTCCACTGCGGCTTGAAGTCATTGTTAATCAGCCAGCGCACCGGTTCGACCATCGAAGCGATCGCATCAGTCATGTGACTGAAATCGACATGCGACAGGTCGTCGCTGGGTTGATGGTAATCAGTGTGCAAGCCGTAGCTGGAGACTGTGTGCGCAATAATTCCCTTCCGCGCGAGCACGTAGTTGTCGGAGCGGCGAAAGAAATTCTGTTCAGGGTGTGGATCGGCAACCAGGTGTGCGCCATGCTTAGCGAGTTCCGGTCCCAGATTCGACCGTTCGTAGCCGGTCAACCATAGGGTATGCGGGGCGACCGCTGAATCAGGACGAGCAATCATTTCGAATTCCAGGTTGGCCACAAAAGTTTCAATGGGAACGGGAGGATGGTCCTGAAAATATCTGGCGCCATAACCGCCAATCTCCTCGCTCCCGAATAAAGCAAAGACCACGGTGCGTTTTGGTTTCGGACCAGCGGCGAGTGCCTGCGCTAATTCCAAAACCGCGGTCACGCCGGAAGCATCATCATCCGCACCGTTGAAAATATTATCGCCGGACACATTTGGGCGCACGCCGAGATGATCGAGATGCGCCGACAGCAACACTGCTTCTTTCGAGAGCTTTGCATCGGCGCCACGAATTATTCCGACCACGTTCGTGGTTGTAGCTTCGACACCAGCCGTGTTGGCGGCGGCGCCACGCATCCTGCGCGTGAACTTTGCGGTTTGCAGGTAATCGCCGTTATCGCCGGCCGGCTCGATCTTCAGAGTTTTCAGCTGCGCGGCAATGTACTTGGCCGCGGTCAGTTCGTCTGACGTCGCGCTTCCTCGGCCCCGCATGTTGTCGCTCGCCAGCGCTTCCATATATTTCCGTACCGACTGTTCGCTGACAGTCGATTTCCCGTTCTGAGCGAATGCTCCAACGGAAACAAGCGCCAGGGAGGCAGCAAGTAGCAGTAACTTAAAGGAATGACGCCGGCTCATTTCTTTGCCTCGCCGCTCATCATTAGCGAACCGGTCTGTTTGTAGCTCACGAGATCTTCCCGACTCTTGAATGAGCCGCCGGTGTAGTTCTCCGGAACCGGCGTGGGATCGATGAGGCGCTCGTCCCGAATATTCTCAAAACCTGCATCCAGGAACAGCGAACGATAATCGTCGATGCTAAGCAATTCCACCGGCACCTTCAGCGTATCGATCCATTGATGCGTTGCTTCATTTTCCCAGTAGAGATCGACGACTGCCACGAACAAACCGCCGGGTTTCAGCACGCGCTGAATTTCTGCCAGAGCTTTCGGAATATTTCGATAGTAGTACAGCGACTCCATTGAGAAAGCGTGGGTGAATTCATTGGAGGCGAAGGGGAGTTGCTCGGCGCTCGCCACTTCGAAATCGACATTCCGATGGTCCTTAGACGACTCGCGCGCGAGCTGAACCATTTCGTCAGAAATATCGATTCCCGTCACGCGGCCAGCAAATGCGTAATCCGCCAGCAGACGCGTCGCCCAACCTGATCCGCAACCAACATCCAGCACCCGCGAGTCAGCTTCGACGTGCATGCGCGCAATCGCCTGCTCACCCACTGGGCGATGGCCGCGCTCCATGCTTTCGCCTTTGCCGGCGCGGGCCCATTCGTTGAATTCAGTACGAAGTTGTTCGTCCATTCAAACTAAGTCATGAGTAATGAGTAATGAGTGATGAGTGATGGGTTATGAGTAAGACACGTGGCGCGGTTCGAAAAGCTGCTTTTGTTTTTAACTCATTACTCATTACTCATCACTCATCACTTTCTTAGGGTTTTAGTCGATACAGCATCCTCGGAAACGGAATCGCCTCGCGCACGTGTTCAATGCCGCACATCCAGGCGGTGCAGCGCTCGACACCCATGCCGAAGCCGCCGTGGGGGACGCTGCCATAACGGCGCAGGTCGAGATACCACTCGAATGCTTCTTTCGGCAGTTCGTGCGCAGCGATTTGCTTTTCGAGAAATTCAATTGAAGTGGCGCGCTCACCGCCGCCAATCACTTCGCCATAACCTTCCGGCGCGAGCACGTCGACGCCGAGCGCTAAGTCATCGCGCTCAGGATCGCGCTTCATGTAGAACGCTTTCACGATGGCCGGATAATGATGCACCATTACCGGCTTATCGAACTTGCTGGAGATGTAGGTTTCGTCCGGCGCACCCAAGTCGCCGCCCCACTCAAACTTGTTTTCCAAGGCGCCTTGCTCGAACCCTTCGTGCAGCATCTTCACCGCATCGTCGTAATGCACGCGAGGAAACGGCGGGATAATCCCTTCGAGCTTCGCCGTGTCGCGCTCAAGCGTCTTCAATTCTTCCTTGCGATCCTCGAGTACGCGCGCCGCGATGTACGACAGCAACTGTTCAGACAATTCCATCACGTCGTCCAGCGTCGCGTAAGCCATTTCCGGCTCGAGCATCCAAAACTCAGTCAGGTGACGGCGCGTCTTTGACTTCTCAGCGCGGAATGTCGGGCCGAAACAATAAACCTTGCCAAAAGCCGCAGCCGTGGCTTCGTTGTAAAGCTGGCCCGACTGCGTGAGATACGCCTTCTCATCTCCGAAGTAATCGACTTCAAAAAGAGTGGACGTGCCTTCGCAGGCCGCCGGCGTGAAGATTGGCGTGTCACAGCGAGTGAATCCATGATTGTCCAGATAATCCTGAACCGCCCGCATGACAGTCGCGCGCACTTTCAGGATGGCGTGCTGCTTTTTTGAACGCAGCCAGAGATGACGATGATCGAGAAGAAACTCCGTGCCGTGATCTTTCGGCGTGATCGGATAGTCATGCACGTTCTGGAGGACTTCAGCGCCGCTGACATCCACTTCGACGCCACTGGGCGCGCGCGCATCTTCGCGCACTCGGCCATGAATGATCAGCGCCGATTCCTGTCCCAGCGGTTTCAGCGCTTCCCAAACTTCAGGCGCGATCGAGCTTTTCACGACCACGCATTGCACCACGCCAGTACCGTCGCGCAATTGTGGAAACATAAGTTTCCCGCTCGAACGCATGTTGTAGAGCCAGCCTTTGAGCGTTACCTCTTCGCCGATATGTTGCGAGAGCTCGTTGATCTGAGTTTGGGGTTTCGTCGCTTCGATAGTTTGCATTTTGATAGCTTCAGTCATTTCTTTTCTCCCTCTCCCTCTGGGAGAGGGCCGGGGTGAGGGCCGTTCATTGCCGATTTTTGATTGCCGATTGCCGATTGAAAACTACCTAAGTGAAAATCCAGCTTAACCTCGGCAGTTCAATGAAAAATCGGCAATTGGCAATCAGCAATGTTGATACCTACCCCTCTCCCAAAGGGAGAGGGAATATTCATAACCTTTCTTTGATCATTCGCTGCAGCACCGGGAATCGATCCAGCCATTCCGCGGCCTGACTCACAATCAACAGCAATGGATCAATAAACTGCTCGTAAGGGACCTTTCGACCTCGGACGCCCGTTTGATACGAGAACGTGCCGACCGCTTTCAAGCATCGCTGCACAGTCATCAAGCGAAATTCTTTTGAAAACTCGTCAGGATCGATCGGCGGCAGTTGCAGCTCTTCGCGTGCGTGCAGGAGGAACAGGCGATGCGCGCGGATTTCCGCGGGCGAAGGCGAACACGTCACTCGATCGAGAAGTAACGACACCAAATCATAAGTCGCCGGTCCCATCCGGGCATCCTGATGATCGATTACGCGCAAGCGCTGATTCTTGTCCAGAATCAGGTTGAACGAATGAAAGTCGCGATGACACAGCACGCGTGGGCGCGCAGCCAGATCGGCGGCGATGTCGTTCAGTTCGGCTTTGATTTCCGCGGCCTGACCGTGCGTCAACTTCTCTTTGCGATAGCTTCCAAAGTAGTGATCAAAAAAGAAATTGAGTTCCCAACCGAGCTTGGCTTCGTCAAAAGCTAAACGGCTGGCGATTGAATTTCGCTCGTGCGCTTTGGGTGTGGCCGCCTGAATGCGCGCAATGACTTCAATCGCTTGTTCGACCAGTGCTTCGTGCTCATCTTCGGACGCAGTTTCAAACACCTTGCACAACTGATTGTCGCCCAGATCTTCCTGGACAATTACGCCACTGGCGCCGTCGACGTCGTAAATCTCCGGAACTGGCAGCCGGCACTCCAGGAACAATCTGGTCACATCGAGATATGGCTGAACCGTTTCATCGAAGGCTTCCGGATAGACCGCTGCCACCGCCGTCCCGCGCTTCCACGGCACGCGGAAATACACCCGAGTCGATGCATCGGGCGTCAAAGCTTCGACGGGACGAGTCGAGTGTCCTTGGCGCGACAGATATTCCTTCAGCCGCTTTTCAGGGCTTTCAGAGAATGTGCTCGTGGCTGTGATGACCGAACTCATGCAGCGGTAGTCAGAACCCGCACTTGTCGGGATAGTGGGCGCTTGATGGATCAGAAACAATCAGGCGCGATCTAGCGGGGGATTCTGACGTAAGCGAATCTTATCATTGCGATAAAGGCACGACAAATTTATCGTCGCGTGGAAAACCTTTCATCGCTTTGGCGGGAGGAGTCTGGCCCGCGACCAATTCAGCACGCACGATCACGGCATCTTCCAATACTTCAGTGGACTGCACGCGGACACCGTCGCCGAGCACTGCGTGCGAAACTCTGGCGCCACGTTCGACGGTAATGTTGTTCCACAGCACGGACTCGCGAACTTCACCGAGGTGTTCGATATTCGTTCCCGTGCCGGCAAAAACATCTCGTCCTTCTCTTTCCAATAGCGCCAGGCTGATGTCCAGGTATCGTTGCAGCGTCGAAAGCTCGTACCACATTCCTTCTCCAACATGAGCGGCAATTCGTTCGCCCGCCGCCATTGCCCTGGGGTACACATCGATGACGGAATCCGAAAAAACGCCGCGGGGGATGTATTCGAAAATGCGGGGCTCGAGAATATGAATTCCCGTGAACATCAAGGGCGCTTCACCCCTATCAGCCGGCGCAGGCATGCCCGCGAACCGCGCTATCAGACCGTCACAAGTTTCGACCGCGCTGAAACGCTCACGATTTCCGTTCCTCTTTAGCACCAGCGTGGCCAGGGCATTGGTACTGCGATGCGTCTCAATCGCCGCGCGCAAATCAATATCAGTGATGAGCTTTCCATTAATAACGATGAAGGTTCCGTCTCCGAAATGCTGCCGCGCATTGTCCAGTCCACCACTCGTGCCCAGGATAACCGGCTCGAAAACATATTCCAGATGTAAGCCGAAGTTGCTGCCATCACCCAGAGCGGCGCGGACAGAATCCGGCGCGTGATGCAGATTCACAACTGCCTCAGCCACGCCGTTACTCGCCAGATACTCAGCGACATAACCAACCAGCGGCTTCCCTAAAACCGGCAGCGCCGGCTTGCCGCGATCGGCCGTCAACGGCCAAAGCCGCTCGCCGTAACCCGCTGCCAGGATCATCGCCTTCATGCGCGCAGCATTCTATCAGGATCAGCGCCGGCTATTTGCAGTTGAATGATAATGACTGGTAGCGTAAAGTACGCGCCGTTGATTTTTGCTGCGTTCGCCTTCATCAATGCCTAATAATCACCTTCTGGAACTTCCTTTCGAACAACAGATCGGCCAATTTTTTCTCATCGGCTTACCGGGAACTGAGGTAGACGAAGAGACACGCAAGCTGATTGAAGACGTGAAACCTGGCGGCATCATCATCTTCGGCCGCAACGTCGAATCCGCCCAGCAACTGCGAAAATTGGTGGACGATGCGCGCCGGCTGATCCCGACAGAGCCGCTGGTCGCCATCGATCAGGAAGGCGGCCTGGTTGATCGTCTGAGACCAATTTTTCCGCCCATGCCGTCCGCGCGCGCGATTCGTCAACACGGCGATCTGGCCGGGGCTCGCAGACTTGGCCGCATTACGGGCGAGTTGCTGCGCATGCTGGGCTTCAATCTGAATTTTGCGCCGGTGATGTCGATCATCACGGAAGCCCGCAGCAAACTGACGAATGGACTCTATTCGCGCTCGTACGGCCGTTCGCCGGGCGAGGTGCTCGGCTACACCACGGTCTACATGCGCGGCTTGCAGGGCACGGGCTGCCTTGGCTGTTTGAAACACTTCCCGGGAATCGGCGCCGGCGAAGTTGATTCGCACATCGAGATGCCTCTGGTGCGGCTAACGCGTGACGACTTGATGGCCCAGGACCTGGCGCCCTATATCGAGTTGTTCCAACGTGCCGATGATCGCGTCCGCGTAGTGATGGTCAGTCATGGCGGATTCCCCAACATTGATATCAAAAAAGGGACTACCCACGGCTTGGTAACACCAGCTTCGATCAACTCCAACATCGTTACCCAGCTTCTCCGGCAAGAGTTGGGATATAAGCATCTGGTCGTCACGGACGATCTGGAGATGGGCGCCATAGCGAAGCACTTTGAGATAGAGGACGCTTCGGTGCGAGCCTTCACTGCCGGGGAAGACATGCTTTTGATTTGCGCGACCCCCGAAACAATACGGCGCGGCTATAACGGTTTGCTCGAAGCCGCGCGGGCGGACAAGATCAGCGCCAAGCGTATCCAAGCCTCTTTGAAACGGATTTCAGCGACCAAGGCTTTGGCTCAACCACCGTTGCCTTTGGATATCGACAAACTCAATCAGTTGGCGGATGAGATTCGCGAACTAAACGAAACTCTCGAGTATCGGTATCCCGGAGAATCGCATGTTGATTAGGAACACGTTGCGCACAAGGCGTCCCGCCTCAGTCGCCGCCTTTTTGTTAGTGCTGCTCACATTGGGGTTGGCGCCAATCGGATGTCGCCGCCACACAAAGCAAATGCGATTCGCAAAGCCGCTGGTCTTCCGCATCTCGGGAAGCAGTAGTTCGGCGCGGCAATACGCGGGCGTGATTCAAAACTACCTGCAAGACGTGGGAGTCCCGGTCGACATTCAACCCTCTGAGCTGACCACGATGCTCGATCAGTTGCGTTACGGCCAGTTCCAGATGGCGTACGGCCAATGGGTGGGAGGAAATCAAGACCCGATCTTTTATCGCGACCTGTTTGCCTCATCCGAGATTCCAACTCAAACCCGAGCGGCGCGAAACCGCAGCCGGTACGAGAACAAAGAGCTTGACGCAATTCTCGAAGAGGCCGCCAATACTTACGATCACGAAAAAACAACGCCGCTCTACGCGCGCGCGCAGGAGATTATCAGCCGCGACGTCCCGGTGTTTCCGCTCTGGTATCAGGCAAACATGGTGATCGCAAAAAAGAGTGTCGGCAACATCCATGTCGACGCCAGCGGAGATTGGGGATTTGTGAAAAACCTAACCAGCAGCAATCCGAATATGGTGATCGCGCTGTCTGACAATCTCAAGACTATCGATCCGATTGGCTCCCCCTCGGTGGATGCTGCGAGCGAACGCGTGCGTGCCCTGATGTTCAATTCGCTCGTTAAGAAAAACGAGAGATTCGATTACGTGGGCGACCTGGCATCGAACATTCAGCGTTCAGATGACGACCTGACCTTCACCTTCACGCTCCGGGACGGCGTCACCTTCCACGATGGCCGATCTTTTACATCGGCCGACGCCAAGTACACGATCGATACCGTGCTCGCGAATAGTTTTGCCAAATCGGCAAGCTTCTTTGAAGGCACAGGTGCAGAGCGCAAAGGCTACGTCAAGAGCGTTGAGGCGCCTGATCCACATACCCTGGTTATTCGGCTCAGCAAGCCATGGACTGGTCTACTCTCCAACCTGGTGGCGATCCCGATGATTGCGAAAGACAGTTATGCTTCACAGAAAACGCAGCCGCTTGGTACCGGACCATTTAAATTTGTGAAATACGACAGCACGCAGCAGGTTGTTGATTTGCAGGGTTACCCGAATTATTGGGACGGCCCGACGAAAATCTCGAGTCTGCGCGTCCGGGTCATTAGCGACGCCAACGCCATGCAAGCCGAGTTACAGAGTGGTCGTGTTGACATCGCGCCATTGCCGACCAGTCTCTCGCCTGACTCAATTAAGGCGCTTGGTTCCGATCCGAATCTGAGCGTGCAGCAGTTTGAAGGTTCGAACCTCAATCTCTTGACGTTCAATACCAAGGAACCGCCGCTCGATAACGTGAAAGTCAGACAGGCAATTGCTTACGCGATTGATCGGGAAGCGATGATTAAGGGTTTACTCCAGGGACAGGGCAAAATTGCTCACTCGATTTTGCCGGAGACGTCGTGGGCGTACACCTCAGGGCAAACATATCGATACGATCCTGCCATGGCAAACAAGCTGTTAGACGAGGCTGGACTCAAAGTAGGCGGGCAGTGATCGTGCTAAGCCGCCACCGCGCAAGCATTCATCATCTGTTGCAGTTTCGCCTCACCATCGTTTGACACGCTAATGAATTCCACGCCGACGCCGGTGGGTGGCGCACCTTCCATCACGCGCATTTGATACTTGACGATGCCTCTTAGACTGATGACTCCCAATAATTCCGAGCTCAAGCGGAGAAAGATCTCATCACCTCGGTTTATTTCGCGCTTGGTGGCGAGAAAGCAACCGCTCAGGCTCAGGCTGGTGACACGATCGTAGTACTCACACTCCGGTCCCCAACCCCAATCGGCAAAAACATCAACGCTGACGCGCGGATGTCTGCGTAGCTCAGTAAAGTCCATAGGGCGACTAAGGGTGCTGCGCGGTCAGGATCTCGCGCCAGGCAATCACGCCTTCGCGGACAAGTTTAATTTCGTCAGTTGTGGCGTCGACGACTGTTGATGCAGTTTCTGATGTCGTCGCTCCGCCATCGACAATAAGATCAAGGCCCTGGGCGAAGTAACTTTCCACTTCTTTCGCTGTTCGCGCCGGTGGCTGTCCAGAGACGTTTGCGCTGGTGGCTGTTAACGCTCCGCCACCGGCAGCGATCAGGGCGCGGACTTTATCATCATCCGGCAGACGCACGCCAACAGTTTTGGTGCCGGCCGTAAGTTCGTCGGGCAAGTCAGAAGCGGCTCGGCCAATGATCGTCAAGGCACCCGGCCAGAAACCTCGTGCGAGATCGTCGAACGCCGGCGATCGAGACGGAATGAGCCGATCGATTTGTGAGGCGTCGCTGATAACGACCAGAATGGGCTGGTCATCTTCCCTGCCCTTCAGCCCGCGGATTTTTTGAACCGCAGATCTATTGAAAGGATCGGCGCCCAAACCGTAGAAGGTGTCGGTGCGAAAGGCGATGACTCCACCGCGGCTGATGGCCACGGCGATTTGTTTGAGGCTTTCGGTGGTCTGCTGAACGATCACGCGTCTTCGCGCCGGAGGCGCGAGATGTTTATAGCTCAGAAATACTTCGCTAGAAAAACGCGGGGCGAGGAGTCTTTCATTCACACCTCGCTTCAGCCAGGTGTCGCAGGAAAGCCGAAAGACGCGAGAAACCGTTTCAAACGGCAATGACATACTTGAATAATCAGGAAGTGTTAAGCGTCGCGAACATGAACGCCGAAGGCGTTCACCACCTCCAGCCCAGGGTTGACGCGCGCTAGCGCGGCTACCCTGGGTAGTCAAGACAAAACAGGTCCCAACCCTGAAAGGGTTGCGAAATAGTTCGCCCCGAAAGGTTCACATTTTTGTGAATCCAAATCGCGTTTCTATAAACATTTGGCTCCTAACGGAGCCTACCCTATTTGACTTTAACGCCGTAGCCCAGACCGTCACCCACTGCCAGGACCTCGGCGCGCAGTTGCGGATGGTTGACCAAGTAGTGATTGAACTCGCGTAGCGCTTCGGTTGATGTCTTCTGATCTTCGGACCGGATTTCGCCGGCGACCTGGCCACCCCAAAGCAGGTTATCGCAAATCACCACGCCACCCGTACGCAACTTTGGCAAAGCAAGATCCAGGTATCCGCGATATTCCTCTTTGACGGCATCGATGAACAGCAGATCAAAAGTTTCGGTGAGTTGCGGAATTACTTCGAGGGCATAGCCTTTGTGAATGTCTACGCGGTCACGAACGCCGGCGCGGGAATAATATCCTTCGGCGGCGGCGATCATTTCATCACTCGGATCGATGGTGACGACGCGACCTTCGTTGCCCATGCCGCGCAAAAGGTGAATCACGGAATAGCCAATGGCCATCCCGCATTCGAGCGCGCGCTTGGCCCGGATCGCTCGCGCGGTAATTTCGATGAAGACAGCGACTTCGCGATCGGCAATCGGCACACGATGCTCGGCCGCGTACTGCTCCATTTCGCCCAGTAGGGCATCGCTGGCAGGCAGCAGTCCATCGAGATACTCCGCTTGTTCAAGTTGGATTATGGCGTCGAGTTTAGCTTTCACGGGCGAGGATTATAACGGCAGTCATTACAGAACTGCGAACGATAACTTAGTGAAGCCTTCTAAAATCTTTAGGAAGATACGTAACTCCGGTGACGGTAATCTGATTCGTCCCCTTAGGCGTGAGAGCCTCCGACCAATGCGGATGAAAATTGCCTGTTAGCGGCTTTTGATGTCCGCCAGCGTACATCGTCAAGGTAATGTAGTCCGCATAGGTTATGTCACTTGCCCGCAACACCTCTTTATCCGCGACAGTTAGCATCCCATGCAGGATATACCAAGATGTCAAGCGACCTCCCTGGATCATCATGCCTTCAAATTCGTCTGTCTTGATTCCCGCACCATTTGAACTGTATCGCAGAGACTTCCAAGTAAAGATCTCTGAACTTCCCCTATATAACGCGATATCTAGTCTTTTCATGCTAATCGGTTGGACGGGGTCGAGGTTCTCAAAACGGACCTGTATGGTGGCAACTATGCTAATCGCCAACCCTGCTTCTTCGCTCCCAAGCTCTTCTAAGCGAATTGAAGTTTGCTCACCGTTAATCTCAAATATTAATTTGTGTTCGGCAAGTTTTTCTAAACTCCGCGCCTGTTCCAATAATTGTCGCTCGTATGCTTTTCCAGCGAAGCGAATTACAAACATCTGCGCGAGAGCCGTTGTGGAGAGAAACATCAAAGGCCATGAGAACAGCGGGAGAACTCCATAGAAGTATCTGATAAGTCCGAGGATGCTTTGCCCAAGAAACGTAAACAGCAGAAATGCTACAACGGCTGGGCCGTGTTTCAACCGCGGATGCTCCCGGCCGAACTGATCCCAGGCCAAAATCCACTGCTTCGGAACAAACTCAGACATTCACACAAGCCTCCGCTTCTCCGCTTGGGATCCGAAAATTGAAACAGCTTGTGCGTTCGATTGTGAGTTGAAACGGGAGATGAGGGTGCAAGAATTCCATTGCAACCGTCGGAACTATACGCCGACAGTCTATCAGTTTTCGTCTTGATTATCTGCTGACGACCCGACCGCAACGTACCGTCGGCCCAGCCCCAACTCCCGTAACTTATGCTGCAGCGACTGACGGTGCATGCCGAGGACTGAGGCGGCGCGGGTGACGTTGCCGCCCGCTTCTTCCAAACAACGGGCGATGTAGCGACGTTCGAACTCGCGGCGGTCGTCACGAAAGTCCGAGGTGTAAGGAACAACGAGTCCGCCGTTTAATGACTCATCAAGGGCGGTAGATTTTGCTGAGCCAGCCACGCCGATGTCGATGGCATTCAACTCGGCGCCTTCGGACATGATCGCGGCGCGTTCGACGGCGTTGCGCAATTCACGAACGTTGCCGGGCCAAGAGTACTCAATCAGCTTCTTCAAAGTATCGCGAGAGATTGGCCGCTGAGGTAAACCATGACGATCAGCCGCATCACGCGCGAAGGCGGTGGCCAGCAGCGGAATATCCTCACGACGGTCTCGCAAAGGCGCAATGTCGATGGTAACCACGCGCAAGCGATAGAAAAGATCGGCACGAAAGTTTTGCTTTTCGATCTCCTCTTCGAGCGCGCGATGGGTGGCGCTCACGATGCGCACATCGACGGGAATCGACTCGTCGCCGCCCAGTCTTTCAATGCGGCGCTCCTCCAGCGCGCGCAGCAATTTCGCCTGCACGTTCGCGCTCATGTCGCCGATCTCGTCAAGGAACAGCGTGCCGCCGTTGGCCTGCTCGAACTTACCTTTGCGGCGCGTTGCCGCGCCCGTAAAAGCGCCTTTTTCATGGCCAAAAAGCTCGGATTCGATGAGTTCAGTGGGCAGGGCCGCACAGTTCACCGCCACGAAAGCGCCACTGCTGCGCGCGCTGCTCCGCTCATGAAGTTCGCGCGCGACCAGCTCTTTGCCCGTGCCCGATTCCCCGCGCACCAGCACAGTCGCATCGGTGTCCGCGACCTTCTCGATCATCCCACGGACGCGTTGCATTGCTTCGGAATTGCCGAGGAGCGCGCCGCGTGCCGACGCTTCGATCTGAATGCGCCGCCGCAGCGATTGGTTCTCGCGGCGCAGCTGCACATTCTCGAAAGCGTTCTTAACGACAAGCCGCAGGTCGTCGACTTCAAAAGGCTTCGCCAGGTAATCGTAGGCGCCACTCTTGACCGCTTGTACCGCCATGCGTTCAGAACCGTGCGCGGTGATGATCACAACCA
>DATNEI010000004.1:0-43265 GCA_035606795.1 Pyrinomonadaceae bacterium | reverse complement strand
AATCGCCATACGACCCGCGACTTCGGACATCGGCGTCAGCAACGGCAAAGTTCCGCGGCGATCGGTGATCGTTTCATAGGCGACGCCTGAGACCTTTCGCTGCAGCAATTGATCGGTCAATTCAACGTCCGGCGCGAGGTGCAAATACGTGAACAGCAACTGGCCTTCGCGCATGCGCGGGTACTCAGGCGCAATCGGCTCTTTCACCTTCACGATCATTTCGCCTTGCGCCCAAACATCGTCGGCAGAACTCACGATTTTGGCGCCGGCCCGTTCGTAAAGTTCGTCTTCGAATCCGGAACCGGCGCCCGCTTTCGTTTCGACCAGCACGCGGTGGTTGGCATCACTCAGGGCGCGCACGCCGGCGGGTGTCAGGCCGACTCGATATTCGTTGTCTTTAATTTCCTTTGGCAGTCCGATGATCACGATGTTCGCTCCGGGGCAGTGAAATTATGGTTTGGGCGAGGAGGCAGCTTTCGCATTCGCGTCGATCTTCAAACTATTGCGAATCAGATCCCAGCCTGGTTGCGCTTTCTTCAAAGCCTTGTCAGGACCAAACAGCGTCAGCACTACCAGACGTTCGCCCAGAGTGGCCCAATAGATTCCGGCTTCCCCCGCTTCGCCTTCGAGCACGGCGGTGATGTGTACGCCTTGGGCATCGGCTCCGCCAATTTGGGTTGACGCATCGGCGCGTTTTGGGGTGGCCCCCATTTGCGTGAACTGCTTCTCGGTGAAGCTCACATACGGATCGATAATTTTCGTCTTGGCCTGGGCTAACTTTTCCGGTGTATTCACTTTGCCGCGATGCACAAAGAACTTGACCATCGCCGGACTATCGGTGCGGCTAAGCGTCAGTTGCTGCGCATCGGCGTTGCTGTCATCAGTGATTGTCCAGCCGTCGGGGTAGTCAAAAGAAAGCCCGTCCTTGGCGAAATGTTTCGTGTTGCCGGTTTGCGCGGTTGCGGCGAAAGCAAACGACAGCGCTAAGAGGCAGGCGAGTATCGCTGTTTGTTTCATGTGGTGTTCCTTAGTGCGCTGAAACTTTAGTGCGTTTTGCGAAAAGCGGCAACCCGAGCAAAGGATAGGGTGTTGGGTGCCCGGGTGAAAGCGAAACCTTTCGAACGCGACCTTATTGCTGTTGACGGCGCCGCTACACTCAACACCCAATCCTCTACGTCGTAGACCTCATCCATTCAATGCACCGCTCGACTTGCGCGCGCATATTTGCGGCGCTGTCATGATGAATGCGACCGTGTCCCGGCAGCACCCATTCGAATTCGTAATCCAAAAGATTTTGCATCGACTTAATTTGTTCCGTCCACGAGTACCAGCACGCGCTGCGAAAGGCAATCAAACTCTTCCGGTTCGGCGACCACGCCAAATGATCGCCGGTGAAGAGAAACTTGTTTTTGTAAAGCAGAACCATATGCCCGCGCGTGTGGCCCGGGACCGGAATCGCAATCAGTTCATCATCGAGAGCGACCGCGTCGCCGCCGCGAATCACACGCTGGATCCCCAGCCGCTCGGCCCCGTCGTCCGCGTGCATGATGCGTTCGCAGCCATAACGATCAGCGAAACGTTGATGGTCGGCTACATCATCTTTATGCGTGAGAAACATCCTGCGGACGCCGCCCATCGCGTCGAACTTTTTGATGAGTTGTGTGGCAAAGCGCGGCGAGTCGACGAGAACGTTACCGCCTTCTTTGTCAGGACGAACGATCAGATAACTCCAGGCGCCAAAGCTCGATTCGGCGTTGAAGCCACAGTAGAAAACATTCTCGGCAATTAACTCCGGGAATGCATCGATGCCGATGTGCGCGTCGTGATGCTCGACTGTACCGATGGAACCGGTCGGACATGCGACCAGCGCCATCATCGCACGCTTCATCTCATCGTCGTTGTGCGGCTGTTCATGAACGATCGAATAGTCACCGTCTTCGGCAAATGTCTCGGGCGCAATCTGACGGCAGGCATCGCAATCGATGCACGTCGAGTCGACAAAGAAATCGCCCGGCACGTTATCCGGAAGTCGCAGTGCAACGCTTGCCATCGCTCGCTACCATCATGAGCCACCATAGTTGCTGATTCAAGATGAGACGTTTGCCTTCAGTTCGTCGCATAAAATTGCGCCACTCAAACGGCACACATCCGCGCCGAAGGTGCGACAGACGGTAGCCAGTGGCAAGCGCGTAGCGCGCCGCCGCTGGCACTTTACCAACCGTGAACCGCTCAAGGTTTCTTTTTCAGGATCGGAACCGGAGGCGGTTTGTTTGGATCAGGCGGGGTGTTCGCATCAATAGGGGCCGCCGGCTGTTTGTTGGGATCAGTCTCTTCAGGTTTGTCCGGGGGAAAGTCTTTTTCGTTAATATCCGTGATCTTAACTTCCGCTCCGAACTTGCGATAACCGCGGAAGAGAATGTCGTTGCGTGTCTGTTCCGTTTGCGCTCCCAGATGGCTGGTCAACTCAATCACCGCGCGTGAAGGCAACAGATGCGAGACGTCGTTGATACTCACCCAATCGTAATCAATCACGCTTTTGGCCGCGGTGATGGGAAAGCCGGCCGGAATCTCGACTGAGATTGTCTCGAGGCGCAGCACGCGATTGTCATCGCGATCGACCCAGATTCTGCCCTGATATCCCACGATTGTTCCCACCGGAGCTGAATCGATGCTGGCTTGAAATTTCAGAGTCTGCTTCGAAAACTCGCGCTTGACCGCGTACTCATAGACGATGGTGCGATGACCGCGCAATGTGTCCGTGTCCACCATTTCAAAGTCTGCTCGCGTCGCGGGCTCAAACAATTCCGAGAGCATCGAAACGTATTCGCCGGTAGATGTCGTTCCGCCTAATTTGTCTCCATACGTCGAGCCCTCCTGCTCATCGACGTTCGGCGGCATGCCATTGACTGACAGAAGCTTATATTGCTCGCCGACGGTCTGCCGATAACTGACCGCGATGGAAAGCCGATCATAAACATTCCAATTGCTCGTCGTGCCGAGCGCGCGTGACCTCGCGATTTGTTGCTTAACCAGATAGTCGGGCATCTGCTTCGCCGCGCCGAGCGTCGCTTTGCGCGTTCGATCGAGTAGATCAAGACCCTCCGTGGCGGGCGGCAGTGAAGCCGCCGCCGGATCCTCGCGACGGTGGTTTGCTTCTTCCAGAGTGCGCCGCAGAACCGGATCGTTGCCGCTCTTGGTCGCGGTCAGGCTCAACAGTCCCGGCGTCACCGGAAACGCAATGCCACGTTTTCTGATCTCATTCACGATTAAATCGCGCTGATCGGGATGCTTCGGCAATTGATACAGCATCGACACGTACTCCTGATTGGTGAGCGGCGGGCCGTGCTGTAGGTTAGTTGCCTGCGGGAATGGAGTGTCCTGGCCGACGCCGACGATGGGAAAGGCGGCCATCAGAGTCAACGCGCTCACTATTAAGAGATGTTTGAATAAGTGTCGATGAAACATAAATCAATGAATTGGCAGCTTCTCAATCATTTTCGTGTCGAATGATGTTTTGGTTCCACTCGTCGAAGTATCGATCATCGGCGCGAATTCAATAATGCCGACAGTGACGTTTACCGAATCAAAGAGCAAGGTGGCTTCAACGAAGATAGCTTCGCCGGAACGTACTTTGAGTTCGCCTATGGTTAATAATTTAAAGCGGGGCGATACGATCGAAACCTCATAAGTCCCCGGCGATAGTGCTTGCGTAAATGCTCCGTCATCATTTGACTCAATGCGAAAGGTCTTTTTCGCCTGCTGATCGATCAGAGTGATCTGAGCGCCGGGGATTACCGCGCCCACTTCATCGAGAACCTTTCCAGTTATCGAGCCAGCATCGGCAGGCACTTGTCCCATCTTCGTCTCGATCTTGACTTGTTGCCGGCACGACGAGCCTTTGTCTTTTTGCGCAAAGACAACCGAGCACAGCGAAATAATTGTGGCGAATGCTGCTCCCGCAACTCTTGCCACTTTGCGTCTGAGCGCGCGCAAACCCACCGGACAGTCGCGGGTAATCACGGTGCCGTCCGATCGCCGGTACAAACGGCCACAGATTCGGCCTTCAGTCGTGTGCACCAGTTGTTCGGCCTCTTTTCGCGTCAGCTCGGCAAAGTTGTAGACGTTGAGCTGGCACAAGCTGCAAAACCTGACGCGATCATTCCCGGCCATTGACTCCCAGCCGACAGAGCACGGGGAAGCAACGCGGATTTGATTGAGATTGCCTGGCTTCATTTTGTTCGCTATCGACTCCATGTCAGCGGTGCAATGATCTTGGAAAGCATGTCAGGCTTCGTCGCATCCCGCTCCAGCGCGGGATACTTTTCGCCCTCGCCGTAAGTTAACGCATGATTCTCAATATGGCCCTCGTTATCGATCAGGAGATCGATGCGCCGCTGCCGTGGATCGGTTGTCGCCTTAATTGCGTCGCGCAAAATATCCGCTGAATAAGCCTTGCCATTGACGGCGACGACCTTCATTCCCGGGCCGATCCCGGCCTTTGAAGCCGCCGAGCCCTCAATCACATCGCCGATGCGGCCCTCAGAGTTCAGTCGCAATCCGATCGAATAGCCCAACTCAGTGGTCTGGCGGACTGACTCATAGTCTCGCAAATAAGCATTCGGCGCCGCCTGGTACGTCACTTTCCAGCCGCCCCGTTCGATGCCGCCCAGGGGCGCATGGAAGTCTGTCGAATTCAGTCGCGTCTGCAAAAAACCTCGCCAGTCGAACGGCGCCACCTCATTTAGCGTCGTGACGACATCGTCGAAAGTGTAGGTCTTGACCATGGGCGCACCGCTGGGCGCGCCATGAAAGCGTTTGCAAAAATCGTCGAGAGTCTTCGCGCCATTCGTCAGTTCGCGGATTTTCGTGTCGACATCCAGCCAAATCATCCAGCCTTCGTCGTAGAAATCGACACTGCGCCGAATCGAAGTCCATTCCTCAGGCGCGTTGTAGAGAAGCTGCGCCGCGATCGTCGTGTCGATCAACGGTCGCGTCATCCGGCCCGGTTTGTGATCGAGATCGGCGGCAGTCTCAGCCAGCTCGTCACGATACTGCTGCGGCGTCCACAGTCCGCTGCGCGCAGAAAGCAGATTGCCGAGATACTCCGTCAGTCCTTCGTAAACCCAAAGCAGTTCGCCCTTCATCGGCTCCTGAAAATTCGGCGTCGCCAGTCCCGCCGGCCGCCGGTACTTGCCGTTCCATGAATGCACAAACTCATGCGGCAACACTCCGAGCGAGACCGCGCGATAGACATCATCGACCAATGCGCGTTCAGCCACGCGACTGTCGTTCGATTCGTGATGCTCAAGCCCGAAGTGCGCCGTGTGATCGCTGAGGGTCAGCAGAAAGTGATAGTGGGTATAGTGCGTCGCCCCAAAGAGCGTCACAGCCTCGGCGACGATGCGCTTGAGTGTCGTCGTCAGCTCCGGACTAATCTTCAGATCAGCCTGATTATCAGCGGCGATGTCGATTTCGTTCGAGGGATTCGCCGCGAGCGGAATCACCAGAAAGTATTCCCCCGCGAGCACTGGTGAATCGACCAGCCGCTCAAGCGACACGGTTCCGAAGTCAACCTTGTTGGCGGCCTGTCTTGCCACGTCGAGTGAGGTGCCGAACTTCCAGCCGGCCGGTAAAGTCAACGACGGCTTAAACGTGACGTCGCTCGCATTGGCGCCGTCCGGATAAAGCACCAATTGGTTCCACGTAACAATCGCCAGATGCGAAGTCGTAGATGCACCGGCGGTGAATCCGCCCGCAAATGTTGGCGACAAGAAATCGAGTGACGCTTCGAGTTCCTTGACACCAGCCGGCACGTCGAGATGAAACGCATACATTTCGACATCGTCACGTCGCCACGGAATCGTTTTGCCGCCGGCGGTGAATTTTAGTCCGGCCAGATTGATGATTGGACCGGTCGGGCCGTGCTCACCGGGAATCCACTTGGGATAAACCAGCGTCAGCGGTCCGGGATTCACCGGGATCGTCATGTGCGCATGAAAAAGTTTGCGGGGCGCTTCCGTGGCATCGACGTTGAGCGTGATCGGTCCTGCGGCAACGTCAGCTTTGACAGAAACTAGTTGAACATGAAAAAGAAATGCAGCCGTGAAGACGAGCAGCGACAACTTCAGTTTGCGATTCATTATTCCGAACCTCTTTGAGATGAATTGGAGAAGTCAATGATAACGACTGTGGCCATTAATTCATAACCTGCGGTTGGCGCGGCAGTGCCGTAGGCACGGGATGTGTGTAGGCGGGAATAGGCACGATCGACTTTGTCGAAAAAACGTCCGCGACAGCGGACGATTCAAAAATAGTCCAGCGCTTCAGCGCTGGGATCGCAACGGACAGCGTTTCCAAGTCCGTGAAACGGACGGCAGAGGTTTGAATCCACAATGTCGAGGAAATTCTGTCGCCCGCGTCGCGGGCTCTGGGTTGTGACGTGGATACCCAGCGATGAATCGCTGGGCTATTATCATTTCGTCCGCGACAGCGGACGATTAGGAGTTCTCTCCGAATCTTGAAAATCGCTTCACGCGCAAAACTTTTCGATTGCTGTTCGAAGAATCTTCACGCATTGATTCAGTTGATCGACCGGAACAAATTCTCCTGTTCGATGCGCGACGCGAATGTCACCCGGCCCGAACACGACAGCTTCTGCCCCCAGTTTGATCATGCTGGGCGCTTCCGTCCCGAACGCCACGGTGCCTGATGATTTGCCGGACGCGTCTTCGAGAAAGTGAACCAGCCTTGAATTATCCGGCGTTTCGAAACTGTCGTCAGCGCGCGGGGCATCAATCTCACAGATAAAGTCCGCGTCTTGTTTCTGCAGATCATCGGCGGCCTGGCTTAACAGGTTCAAAACATGATTTGAGTCCTGGCCCGGAATCGTGCGCCACTCGAGCGTGAACCGGCATTCGCCCGGAACAATATTTTTGGCGCTCCCGCCGTTGATCAGACCCACATTCAGTGTCGTGTAGGGCGGATCGAAATCTTTGTGCTCGTAGGTTTTTATCTTCTCTGCAATGCTTTCGATTCGTTCGATCAAACGCGCGGCGTGGAAGATTGCCGAGGCGCCGAGTTGCGGGTATGCGCTGTGAGCTTCACGTCCGCGCAGCGTGACCTGCGCCAGGCAGTAGCCTTTGCCCGCGCGCATCGGTTGCAGCGAAGTTGGCTCGCCCACGATCGCATACTGCGCCGTGAATGAATTCGCCTCGGCCAGGCGTTTCGCGCCCAGACATCCAATCTCTTCATCAGAGGTAAAGACGAGCGCAAGTGGTTTGGTTAGTTTGGCGAGGTCGAGAGAGTCAATTGCGGTAAGCGCCGCGGCGATGAAAGCTTTGGTGTCGCAAGCGCCGCGACCAAAAAGTTTGCCGTCACGTTCGGTGAGCGCCAGAGCTTCGCTCCAGTTCGGATCGTAAGGAACCGTGTCCGTGTGCCCGACCAGCGCTAGTTCAGTGGCACAGACTTCGGTCTGTGTTTGTTTTGACGAATCACAGGCTGAAGTCAGTGCCACGAGATTAATCTTCTGAACGCCCTTCTCATCGATATGCGGAAATTGTTGGGTCTGGAATCCCAGACGTTCGCATCGACCTGCGAGATAAGAAACGATCGCGCTGTTCGAGTGCGCAGAAACGGAATCGATTGCGATCAGCTCGGCCAGTGTGTCTTCAACTGTCATTTTGAAATCATCAGCAGCGGGGGCAAGCCCGCCTTCCCGACCTGAGAGGCGTTTTCTGGTTGTCTTGTCTTCTGAAGCTTGGCAGCCTTTCACGCCTGTTTCCACTGCGCCAGTCATAGAGTCTCAAGGTCTGGAAGGCGGGCTTGCCCCCGCTGAATCTTGACCAATCACATCAACTCCAGAGACGTCTCTGCAAATCGTTGAATCGCTCGACGACCTCTTCCTGAATCAAGTGCTGGCCTTCAGATACGATCGGCTTGCCGCCAATTACAACTTCGCGAACCGCGGCCCGTGAGGCAGAGAAGACAATCGACGACAACAGATCGTCCGGCGACGCCCCTGCAATTGCCGGATCGTTGAGATCGAGGGTGAAGAAATCGGCCGGCTTGCCGACTTCCAGTGTTCCATTTGGCGCACCGATACTGCGCGCGCCGTTGATCGTGGCGCAATCGAATAGAAGCGCAGCGATGGCGCTGGGTACGCATGCCTCCGGCATGCTCCCGGTATCCAAAGTCGAAGCACGCCGGAGGCGTGCGTACCCAGCTCCAAGTACCGCACGCTCCATCGTCTGCAGTCGCAAGTGATACTCAAGCTCGCGCGCATCCTCGAGCAAATCGATTTGCGTGTGACTGTCTGTGCCCAGACAAAGCTGCACGCTATTGCGCAGATAATCATCCGCAGGCACGACTCCATCGCCGAGATTTCTTTCCGTAGTCGGACACGCGCAAACCATCGCGCCGCTTTTCGCGAAGGATGTAATTGCTTTCGGCGTCACGTGAATTGCGTGTACTGCTGTGAATCGATCGCTCAACAAGCCTTCGCTTTCAAGCAGCGCCGTCGGCGTGCGACCGTACTCTTCAACACAGGCGGAAACTTCGGCGGGCTGTTCGGCGACATGCATGTGGACTTTCAGATCCTTTTTGTTCGCGTGATCGATTACTGGTTTCAGATAATCGAGCGGGACGGCGCGAACGCTGTGCGGCGCGACGCCGATCCAGGCAGTGGCGGAAACCCGACCGTCAGGGAGGGTGCTGTTAAGCGAGGAGGCTGCACCCTCTCTTACGCTGGGATTTCTGACACCCACAGCCAACGCCTCCAGGTTCTTGAGATAGGCTTCGGCATCTTTTTCAATGAACCTCACCTGCTGCGGATTCGGCTCAGATTGAAAACCTGATCGCGCGTACGCGACACGCAAGAGCGCGATCCTAAGTCCCACATCTGCCGCGGCCCGGATTACTTCCTTCGCCAGCAAGTTCGGATCGTTGTAGGGGTTGCCATCAGGGGTGTGATGCAAGTAATGAAATTCGCCGACGGCGCTGATCCCGCTAAGCGCCATCTCGAGAAACGCCATGCGCGAAGCGTCGTAAACATCTTCAGCGGTGAGCCGGGTGGCCGCTGAGTACATCATCTCGCGCCACGTCCAAAAAGAATCTCTATCTCTGTTTAGAGTCGGGCTACTGCCCGACACGGCGGGCGGTAGCCCGCCGCTAAACGATGACGTAGTGCGATACTCAGTCCGCCCGCGGAGCACTCGCTGAAACGCGTGTGAGTGAGCGTTGACCATTCCCGGCAACAGCGCGCGATTCGCAAGCCGCATCCTTTTTTCGTCGCGCAGTTCTGCGATTGGGGCGACAGACACGATCAGCCCCGCCGGATCGCACACGAGGGCGCGCCCGCTCTCGAATTTGCCGCCCAGGTAAATCAGATCGGGCAGCCAGGCGATTAGCGACTCATTTGCTGGGGCACTCATTTTTTGTTCGGAATTGCGCGGAGCATAACACAATTGGAAAAGACGAAGCGGAGCTGATCTCTCATTCACACCTGGCTCAGCCGGGTGCTTTCGCACGCCGCCCGCCCACTTAACGTTCTAACTGTTTCACGAAAGCGGTTGAACGGCTGCCGTGTTGATTAAGGACTTTATTTCACCTCGTCGCAGCGACGTGCGAACGAGATTTGCCTCATGTGTTAAGTCGCTATAGATTCATCGTTGAATGGACGCCCTGACTTCATCGCTCGCCGTGCTGACGGCGATGATCACGCCCGCGGTTTTGATCTCAGCCAGCGGCACGATGATCCTTTCGACATCGACACGGCTCGGTCGCGTAGTTGATCGCGTGCGCTCGTTGTCTGATCGATTGCAGGATTTGGCTGCCGGTGACGGCGCCGACGATTTTCATGAAGAGCGTCGCGCCATGCTTTACGACCAGCTGGACAAGCTCACGAGTCGCTCGCGACTTTTGCAGCGGGCGCTCACCACCTTCTACGTGGCAGTGGGAGTGTTTGTCGCGACGAGTGTGGCCATCGGAGTTGCTTCGTTCGCGTCCGGGCCGCGTTTTGCAGTTGTTCCTGTTGTACTCGGCTTGATCGGTGCTTTCTTTCTTTTCTACGGCAGCATGCTTTTGATCTTTGAGGCACGACTGGCCTTAAGCACCACCCACGCAGAGATGGATTTCATCTGGCGCACGACCAAACGCGTCGTGCCGCAGGAATTAGTCGAGCAGCATAAAACCCATTACGTGCATTTCCGAAAACGAACTGACGAGTAATCGAAGTGATGAGTAATGTGTGTGTCAGTACCGCCAGCGGTAGCGACCGGATCAAGACACAAGATTGATCAAAGAGCATGAGTCGAGTTTCCAAAACCGTACAGGCTTCTTATCTTCGCTTACTCGAATCGGGCAAGTTGGAAACCCGCGTCGAATCGCTGGAGGCTCTGCTCGAACGCTGCACCGTCTGTCCTCTTGATTGCGGCAATAACCGTTTGCGCGGCGAGCTGGCGCGTTGCTTTTCGGGCCGGCTGCCCATCGTTTCGTCTTACACTCCGCATTTTGGTGAAGAGCCGCCGCTCACAGGCACGCGGGGAGCGGGAAACATCTTTTTCGGCAACTGCAATCTGCGTTGTGTGTATTGTCAGAACTATCAAATTTCTCAGACACACAAAGAACAGATCAAAAACGAAGTTACGCACGAGCGCCTCGCTGAGATGATGCTCGAATTGCAAGAGCGCGGCTGTCACAACATCAACTTTGTCTCGCCCACGCACTTCGCACCGCAGATGGCGCGCGCGATTTTGATCGCCGCCGGACATGGACTGCGCCTGCCGATTGTTTACAACACAAATGCGTACGATTCAGTGGAAGTCCTGCGGTTGCTGGATGGGATTGTCGATGTTTATTTGCCTGACTTGAAGTACGCGGAAGACGACGCGGGATTTCTCTACTCGAAAGTTCGCAGCTACTCGTCAGTCGCTCGGGCCGCGCTCAAAGAAATGTTTCGGCAGACAGGGGACGAACTGGTCTTCAATTCGGAGGGCTTGCTGCAACGCGGGCTGGTGATTCGCCTGCTGGTCCTGCCAAACGACATCGGCGGCCTGCGCGAGTCGCTGCAATGGATTCGCGATGAGCTGAGCCCGCGCGTCGCGGTTTCGCTAATGGCCCAGTACTATCCGACGAACGTCGCCGGCACGAACCAGCGCTACACACTCTTATCGCGACGCATTACGGAGACGGAGTGGTTGCGTGCCGTTTCGGCTCTCGATGAGTTTGGAATTGAGAACGGCTGGATGCAGGAGTACGACGGAGCCGCGTTCTACTATCGTCCCGACTTCTCAAACCAGGAAACGCCGTTTCACGACATCCGGGATTTCTCTTCTACTGCGTAGGCGCCGGCGGCCGGCGGGCCGGGATGTCGATATCCGGTTCTTCTTCCTGCAACTCGTCGAGCGCGTCCTTGTAAATCTTGATCTTGCCATCGCGCTGCATCTCCAGCTTCACTGTCGAGAGGTAATCTTCGAAGACCTGGTCACGGCGATCTTTCAGAGCAGCTTCGATCAACGAATCGCGTTGCTTGGTGAACTCGGCCATGTCGGCGTCCGTGCGTTTGTTCACGCCGGCGACAATATAGTTTTCGTTCAGGAAGATCGGTGACGATAACACTGTGCCGGTATTGCCGGATTTGTACAAAGGGTCATCAAGCAGCGCGCTGGATCCAAGATCCGCCAGCGGCGACCCAATCTTGTAGTTGGCTTCGGCCTTGGCTTCGAGTCCGTACTTTTGCGCTGCGGCTTTTAAGTCGGCGGGAGTCTTGGCGCTCGCGATGATGTCCTTGGCGGTCTGTTCGAGTTGGGCCTTCGCCTTTTCATCCTTCACCGCCTTCCCCACTTTGTCCTTAACTTCGTCGAATTCAGGAATCCGTGGGTCGCGTTTTTCCACCAGCATAGGCACAGCGAAACCATTCTTGATTCCGGTGCGCTCGCCCACGTCGTTCGCGTTGGTGAGCGGGGCGATGGCGTCCTCGAACTGTTGCGAACTGCCGATGTTCGGAACGTCGTCACCCGCCTTTACAAAAGGAGTCTCGCGCACCATCTCAGCCGCGTTCATGTTCGCTTCGGCGGCCAATTCCTGAGCGACTTTCTGCGGATCTTTCGTTTGCTTGAGGCGCTCTTCGGCCTTTTGCGCAAGCTTCTGCGCAATGGTGTATCCACGGCGGTTGCGCAGCGAGACGAGCAGTTCGGGCTTAGCCATCTCGAATGTCTTTGGAACCCCGTCACCGCGGCGCAGGATGTAATAGCCGTTCTTGTACTTAATCGGATCGGTTACTTCACCCGGCTGCATATCGAGCGTTTTCTGATAAGGATCGTCCGGCTTGTTGGCGTTCTTCTTCACCAGGCCTTCGACGCGGCCGCCGTTCTTCGCAGTCGCTGCGTCTTCTGAGTTTCCTTTCGCGAGTTCCGCGAATGCTTCTTCGGTAACGGTTCCGGATTTTCCGCGGGCCTTGGCGACCAGATCGTCCGCTTTCTTTTTCTGCGTGGCGTCCAAATCCTCGCGCGCCACTTTCAAAAAGATTTGCTGAACTTTTACTCCTGCTTGTTTGTACTGCGGTTGCAGACTGTCGAATTCATCCTGCAGTTCTTTATCAGAGACTTGCACCTTCTGACCCGACTTGTCCTGATCGATGAAAATGTAGCGAATCTTCTTTTGCGGTTCGCCAATGTAGAACTCGCCCTTATGCTTATCGTAGTAAGCTTTCATCTCGTCGTCAGTCGGCGTGATCTTCTCAGCCAGCTTGGTGGCTGAGACGGCAACGTACGTCAGATCCAGCGAGGTGTTCTTTTTCTTGTAGTCTTCCTTGACCTCGTCTTCGGAAACTGTCACGCCGGCAGTAATGAAGGCTTCAAGTTTTTCTCTGGCGATGTCTTGCGCCATACCGCGCTCGAATGTGGGAATGTCGCCGACGCGCTCCTGGTACTTACTCATGTCGAATTTGCCGGATGCGTCTACCAGCAGGAACTTTCCCGCCGGGTCGCGAAACATGTTAGCAATGCGTTCCCGGACTTCGGTTTGCGAAGCACCCAGACCCAATCGTTCCGCTTCCTGCGCGATGACGCGCGCCATGACCAACTCATCGAGGATTCGCGAATCGGTGTAGCCCATGCGCGCCAAGCTGAACTGCGGCCCGAATTGACTGTAACGCGCTTGCAGATTGAGCTTGTGTGTCGCGAACTCGCCGACGGTGATTTCTTCACCGGCTACGACCGCCAGCACCTGGGAGCTTTTGGTGGGCTCAACCCTGGAAGAGCCGCCGCCGGGGCGAAAGAAGAGCACCAGACTGATTGCCATTAGCGCGACAAAGCCGAGAATCAGGACCTTGCTGGTGCGTTCGAACTTGCTTAGTTGTTTGAGCATGGATGAAACCTTTCACTGCTAAGGAAACGACGAATTCTAAAGGAGAGAGGAGGGCGTCGCAACTTGGGCGGAGGATCCTGACTTTGGCTTCGCCAAGGCTCGGCACTTTTGCGCCGGTCATGAGCGAATGATATTTTACCTACATCAATGCAGATCGCCGTTTCGACGCTGGCATGGATTGGCTTCTGTGTTTTCATTCTGATCATGCTGGCGATTGACCTTGGGGTTTTTAATCGCCGTCCTCACGAAATAACTTACAAAGATGCAGCCATTTGGAGCGCCGTTTGGGTGGCGCTGGCGCTGATCTTCGCCGCTTTGCTGTTTGGCCCGTTGGGCTGGGAAATGTTTGGCGCGGCCCGGCACCAGAAGGGGCTGGAGTTTCTCACGGGTTATCTAATCGAGCTGTCCCTGTCCGTCGACAACCTGTTCGTCTTTGTCCTGATCTTTTCGTATTTCAAAGTCCCGCCGAAATATCAGCACCGAGTCTTGTTTTGGGGCGTTCTGGGCGCGCTCGTCATGCGCGTAATCATGATTATCGCGGGCACCGAACTTATCGACCGATTTCACTGGATCATCTACATCTTCGGCGCCTTCCTGATTTACACGGGCGTAAAAATGTTCGGGCAGCAGGACACGGACATCGATCCGGAGAACCGCCTCGTCGTGCGCACGGTCACGCGTTACGTTCCGATCGCCCGTCACTACGAGCGGCGGAAATTCTTTACTGTCGTCGATGGCAAAACCGTGGGCACGCTGTTGTTGCTGGTGCTGATTGTCGTTGAGTTTACTGATTTGGTTTTCGCGCTCGATTCAATTCCGGCGATTCTGGGAGTGACGACCGATCGCTTCATCGTTTATTCGTCGAATGTTTTTGCCATCCTGGGCCTGCGCACTTTCTACTTCCTGCTGTCCGGCGTGATCGAAAGGTTTCATTACCTCAAGTACGGCCTTGGAATCGTCTTGAGTTTTATCGGCGTGAAGATGCTCTTGCCGGTAATTGCCAAAGTACTCGGAGCTGGGTTAACGGCAGTGGGGTTTGTGGCGGCGGGCGACTGGATAAGAGCCCGCACCGGAATTCCGACGCACATTGCGTTGGGTATTGTGGCGGTGGTGTTAGTGTCGTCGGTGCTTATTTCGCTATTTCGATCCAAGCCGGCGAAAGATCACTAAACACGACATCGCCCCGAGGGCTTTTCCCACGGGGCGACGGAGCGCGCGCCGGAAAGCTCCGGCAGCATTTGTCTGGAATCGGTGCTTAAGTCACCTTGAGCTGTAAGGGGTCTCGGTGTTGACTCCGCGCTCGTACAGCTCCAAGTGTAATAGGAACCAACGAGTACAGCCTTCCATTCATCTTGGTAAGTAAACCCAGTCTAAGCCTGGCACTCTTTTGGGTCAAGTGGCAGTTTGACCGCACGTCTTAAATACAGAAATTAGCTTCGCCAAATCACCGGCGCCAACATCACAACGACGACTGCGGCAACAATCGTGAGCGGCGTGCCGACCTTCACGAAATCACTGAATTTGTACCGCCCCGGACCATAGACCAAAAGATTTCCGTGATGCCCGATGGGCGTCAGAAAGGCCACAACTGCAGCCATGGCGACGGTGACGACGTAAGGCTCCGGCGCGCGGCCCAAGGCTTGAGCCAGCGCGACCGCCACTGGTGCGAACAAAGCGGTCGTGGCGGCGTCAGACATGAATTGCGTAATGACTGCAACGACAGCAAACAGCGCTAGCAAAATCAGCCGCTCAGGCCAGCCGCCAACGGTGTGTTGCAGCCATCCTGCCAGCATGTTCGCGGTGCCTGTTTTCTGCATGGCGACTCCCAACGGAATCGCACCTGCGATGAACACAAAAATGCGCGCGTCAATTGAAGAGTAGGCTCGCCGGATGTTTATGCAGCCGGTCAGCACCACCGCGACGGCGCCGGCAATGGCCGCCATCTCGATCGTCATCAAGTTGAAAGCCGCCAACAGGATCGTCGCCAGCATAATCAATCCGGCGAGCCACCCTTTACTGCGCGGCTTTGACTCTCCGTGAAATGGCACCAGCATCAGAAACGCCGGATCGTTTGCGACATTCGCGAGCGATTCAGCATCGCCCTCGAGTACCAGCACGTCGTTGGCAGATAGACGCACCTTTGAGATTTCCTGATCCAGCCAGCCATCTTTCCGCCAAAGACCGACCACCACCGCGCCATAGCGCCGCTGAAAATTGATCTTACTCAGCGTTCTTCCGATTAATTCCGAACGCGGCGCGACGACTGCCTGCACAAATTCGTCATCGGCATCGCCGCCATTGCTCGGTGATTTTTTATCTCCGCCTCGCTCTCCGTATTCTCTGACGGGCCGCAACTCGATGTTGGCCTCCTGACGAACCGCCACCAGCTCTTCCGGCGTAATGCGAACGATCAGTACGTCAGCCTCTTTCAATGCTTCCTGTTTGTAAGGCGTCCGCAGGCGGCGGCCATCGCGCAACATGCCGACGACTTTGAAGTGATATTTTTCGTCTGCTTCAAGCTCAGCGGCCGTCCTCTTCAGCAGCGGCGAGTTCTCAGTAACCACGATTTCCGTGAGGTAATCCTCGAGCCGAAAGTGACTGGAACGTTCATCTTCGGCGTCGTGGCTCGGCAGCAGATATCGGCCGATGAGCAAGACAAATAAGGTTCCGACCAGCGACAGTGCGATCCCAATCGGGGCAATGGAAAAGATGCCCAGACCACTGCGTCCGGATTGCTGAAGCGTATTGCTCGCCAGCAGAAAAGCCGGTGCGCCGATAATCGTAATTGTCGTTCCCAGTGACGCCGCGAAGGACATTGGCATCAAGAGCTTTGACGCCGGCATGTTGCGCTCACGCGCCAGGTCCAAAGTGACCGGAACCATCATCGCAGTCGTCGTCACATGATGCGTGAATGCCGACAGCAACGCGACAGACGGCATAATCACCGCGATTGCCCGAGCCACGCTGTTGCCCGCCAGCCGTCCAATCCAACCGCCAATCGTGTCCGAGAGCCCGGTCGCGTGCAGTGCCGCGCTCAAAACAAAGATACCGGCAACTACTATCGCGGGCTCGCTGCTGAAACCCGACAATGCATCCTTCGGCTCAAGCACGCGGGTAGCATAAAGGGCGACAACGATCATTACCGCCACGATGTCTGTGCGGATCCATTCGGTTACGAACAGAACAATGGCCGCCATCAGGATGAGCAGAAACAGAACCTGTTGTGGAGTTAATCCGAACAAAAGTATTCCTCCCGCAATCAGTGGGAATTTAGTCGATCTCTTTTCGAGGGAATCGTGGAACAGCTAAGGGGTGAGGGCAGAGTAACCCGCGTCGCATCGTCGCCGCAACTGTCGCTGTTGCTTGCGACTTGGGTGAAATGCTTTGCCGGACGTCATCCACGTCAAGTCGCCAAGAACCGAAAAGACAAGCACAACCTGGGCTCGGCTTGCCAAACCTCTTCTTCATCTGGCAGCGTACAGGGCTCAAACTCATGCAGATTCAGATTCCGACTCCGCGTAATTTCAGTTTTCGCCGCACAGTCCGAAGTCATGGCTGGTATGGTCTGCCGCCGTTTGAGTTCGACAAAGAGAACTGGACACTGACGAGAGTGATCGACCTCAGCCCTACCCAGCCCATCACTGTCAAAATTTCTGCCGCGCAGCGGGGCATCCTTGTCGAAACCTCCCGGCCGGCCGGCAAACGCGCGTCGGAAAAAATTGTCCGCGATATTCGCCACATGTTAAGGCTGGACGACGACCTGGAGTCTTTTTACAACGAGATGTCCCACGAACCGGAGTTTTCCTGGATCGCCACGGAGGGCGCGGGGCGGTTGTTGCGCTCTCCGACTGTGTTCGAGGATCTCGTGAAGATGATGTGCACCACGAACTGTTCGTGGGCGCTGACAGAGAAAATGGTGAATGGTCTCGTCAATGAACTCGGCGAGCCAAGTAATGATGGACGCAAGACATTTCCCACGCCGTTAGCGATGGCGAAGAAATCTGAGAAGTTTTATCGCGACAAGATTCGCGCAGGTTATCGCGCGCCATACTTACAAGAGCTGTCCCAACGCGTTGTCTCAGGCGAGTTGGATGTCGAGTCCTGGCTCAAGACTGATCTTCCGCACGACCAGTTCATGAAAGAGCTGAAGCGCGTGAAAGGTGTCGGCAACTATGCCGCAGAAAATGTGCTGAAGCTTCTGGGGCGATACGACGGGTTGGCGTTGGACTCGTGGACACGCGCGCAGTTTGCAAAATCACGCAACCAGAGCCGCCCCGCGAGTGATAAGAAAATCGCACGCTTTTATGCTCGTTTCCGTTCATGGCGAGGGTTGGTGCTTTGGTGTGATATGACTCGCCACTGGCTCGATCCTCAAAATGTCGCAGAATGATAAGCCACCTGGAACGCTCACGTGCCTCTTCTTAACAGAACTTTAACAATTTACTTGTAACGAACTTCCAGTGCGCGGCGTTAAATGTTCAGGAACTGAAATACTTGCGAAGCGTGACAGGATCGCAGGTTGCATAAACAGATTATTGGGAGGAAGAGGAAAAATGAAACGTTTCATACAGACTTTTGCATGCGCGCTGGCGATTGCGCTGGTCGCTTCGCTCGGCGTTGCCGCCAAGGATAAGACGAAGAAGAAGACGGTGGAGTTCACCCAGGACGTAATGGTGAATGGCACAGTCGTGAAAGCCGGAACCTACGATGTGAAATTTAATGAAGAGACCGGCGAACTCAGCATTGTCAAGAGCGGAAAAGTACAAGCGACCACGACTGCGCACCTCGAGGCCCGCAGCAACGAGGCCAAAGATACAGCTTTACTGATCGCCTCTACGGGCGGCGTCGCTGAATTACGCGGCGTTGCTTTCGGTGGTTCAAATCAAAATGTGATCGTCGGCGGAAGCGGAGGATCCAGCAGCAGTCAGTAACTAATTCTGCTGAAGTAAAACGAAGAATGGCGTTGCGCTCGAGCGCAGCGCCATTTTGTTACGCGACACGAAATTAGGATCAAACGGCCGTGATCCAGCTTACTTCAGGCCGCTTAGTAGATAAGACATCCACGATTTGATCCAATGTCAAAAGCCGGTAGTGAACAGAGTCTGGAAAACTGAGTAAGCGATCCGACAACGAGCGCATCCATTCCGAATCGTGAATCAACAAAAGTGGATAAACGAATCTCCCGTCGTCGACCATTGGAGATTCGGTTTGAGGGCTATCCCACGGATGGACGAATTCTTCATAGACACTATAAGCGGCAACGCGGCCGAATTTTATAAGAAGATCAGAGTCGCTACCATCAACCACCTCTGAGAAAATCATAGTAACGACAAGCCCTTCATGATCTTCCGCCACGACAGCGCGAGCTGCTGCCGTAGTAATCCCTTCGACTGGTTCCCACTTTTCGTGACGCTCAACAATTAGCTGGGTCATCTTAAGAGATCCCGATTGTTACCAAGCGGCGAGTTATCGTAATCATGCGCGAGGAAACACCCGGATCATTCAATCCAGGCCACTTCGGGCGGCTTGTCGCAGAGGATGTCAACGATCTCATCCACGGTCAGCAAACGATAGTGAACACAGTTTGGATGAACGGTCAGCAGATCGTCGAATGATCTTATCCAATCGGAACCACGAATCGTTAACAACGGATAAAGATATCTCTCCCAAGGTGGAGCAAGTCGCGGTGCATCTTTAGGCGTTGACCACGGATGAACGAACTCTTCGTATAGGCTATAGCCAAGCACATGACCAAACTTAATACGAAGATCGGATTTGGCTCCGCTTTCAATTTCTGAGAACAACAAGGTAACTGTAAGTCCGTCGTGATCATCATTTATCAGGGCGCCACCCGCGGGGCTCATGATCCCTGCGATTGGTTCCCACTTTTCGTGTTGTTCCACTCGTTCTGTAGATAAATTCGTCATGGTCTGAGTCTAAACTTTATGGTTTGCCCGCCGCCGCCGCGATTGAACCCGGCACTTGGTTGACCTGTTGAACGCGCAATATCATACACGGTGTATCGGCTGCCTCCCTTTTCGAGGATTGTCTCGTTTCCCTGTTTGGTCATCTTGTAACCGGAATCGACGAGATTCTTGATGAATTCAGCTTTCGTAACGTCAGTTTCGATTTGACGAATACCTTTGCTTCTAAGTGATTTACTTGTGTTCGAGTCATCGTACACATTCGACGTGGACGCCATGATCGCTGTGTCTTGTTCACTCTGATCATGGACGGCGTTGAGGGCAAAGGCTGCGGCATCGAGTAGCGCAATACTAGATCCGGCTACGGCATACCCGCCGTTTAGCGACACTATTATGAAGACAGCTGTCGCTTTTGGCATAGGCGCCGTCTGTCGCGCGAGTTCTCTAAGTAGAGGCGCATTTACATAGCCCTGATTGTTAGTTGGCTGGGCTCCCCGAAGAACTTCCGCACGGTTCGAGGTAGCACTCAGTCTCACGACCATGCCGTCGGTCAGAGTTATGTCTTTCGTCTTGCCTCTCTCAAATTCCAGTGGCCGATAACCTTTTTTCCGTAGCGAGTCTGGGATTGTATTCCCATCGATCCATGTAATTCCGATATGGGTGTCGTCGATGTAGTGATAGATCCACATTTCGCCATCAGGGTCGATTAGCGTCAGAGGATTATTTAGAACATAGCTGTACAGGTTCCAACTTTGAGGAACCTTCTGATGGCTGCTGGCTGTAGATGGATCAGGCGAAATGAACCGGCCTAATACCGCGGAGTAATAGCGGGCAATGAAGTAGTCCAATCCCGACTCGGTATCCCGTTCCTTCGAGGTAAACTTCTGCCGCGTTCCATCCGTGTTCGTGTAGCCGTTTGCCGAATCGCGACCGCCGACGGGTGCGAATAACTCTTCACCAAACGGCATATAGTCATGTCTGCTGACACCCGCCAGCGAACCGGAAGCATCCAGAATCATGCGCGGCGTGCCGAGATGATCACCAATCAGCCAATGAACATTCGCGTTCGGAGCGGCGGTGATCAGGATCCGCCCGTTTCGATAACCATATTCGGTCAGCGGCGACGAAGTAGAGCCGCTCGCGGCGTACTCAGCGATTAACTCTCCATCAAATCCGTAAATCTCCCATGTCTCTACACTGCCAGTAACTCGCCGCACGCGCCTGCCGACTCCGTCGTACCCGTAGTAACTCGTGCCACCGGTCACATCCTGCGCCGCGATCATATGATTCTCAGCATCGTAACTTCTGCTGCCGTGGCCGCTGTAACTGTCATTGGTAATGTTGCCGGCATTGTCATAGCCGATGGTGCCGTTGCTGGCGAGGACGCGGTTCGTTGCCGGATCGA
The DNA here is from genome assembly GCA_035606795.1 of Pyrinomonadaceae bacterium. Taxonomy (GTDB): domain Bacteria; phylum Acidobacteriota; class Blastocatellia; order Pyrinomonadales; family Pyrinomonadaceae; genus UBA11740. The sequence continues at coordinate 22,574 of DATNEI010000004.1, read as the reverse complement.
CAACCAATTGCGCGCCCGAGGGCGCAGCGGTGACCGAGACCTGCACGTTCGGCGTGTATTCGCCAAACCATTCAACCGCGTCCTGCACCATGCGCCATTGAAAATCATAAACACCCTGCGCCTGCGGGGCAGTCACCGAAAAACTGAACGTAACTTGCCCATTTGGTAGAACATCCGCAGGCACGTTCACTCGTCCTATCCCCCAAGTTTGGTTGTCCTGCGGATTTTGCGAGCCCAAGCGATGCTGCGTCGCTGCTCGCCACACGGTAGTGCCGTTATTCTGCATCGTCACCGAGACATTGTAAGTCTGTCCGGCGGTCATGGAACTGGGAACAGACTGCGCCACGAACTGCGCGCCATTAACGCTGGCGCCCTGGGAAGAGATAGTTGCCGTCGTTGAAGACGTACCCGTGCGATTGGTGTTGTCGCGCACCGTCAGCATAACGGTGTACGTTCCGGCATTGTTATAGGAATGAACCGGCGTGGCGCCGCTGCCGTATTGTCCATCGCCAAAGTTCCAGGTGTAACTGACGATCCATCCGTCGGGATCGTAGGAACCGCTGCCGTCGAACTGAATAGCCTCGCCAACCTGCGCGCTGTAAGGCCCTCCGGCGTTGGCCTCAGGCGGTTCCGCAATCGGGCAATCGTCGCAGGGCGCCATCTGTCCGGGAGGCAGAGCGACGTGCTGCAGCAACTGCACCGGCAGTTTCCGAATAGCTAAGCCTAGTGTTAGTTGGGGATTTGGCGCGGAAGCAGCTGCGCCATCAAGATTCATGTTAGTGACAGATGACGTGCGATTACCCCAACGATCGTAATCAAAATTCTGCGACCATGCCGGCGTCTGACCCTGGCTGCTGGAACCGCTGTTTTCGATTGTCGATTTCAGGCGATTTAAGTTGTCGTAATCATAAATGTCCTGCGAAAGCGTCCAACTGCTGATCGAATCGTTGCCGGGAATGTAAACGTCCTGCCGCTTCAGGATCCCGTCGTTATCGGGCATGTTACTGCCCGAGCACATTCCCCAGCATCCGTTGCTGTAGTGATTGATAATCGCGCCGCGGTTCCACCACGTATCGTTCGGCGTGGTACTAACACGAATCTCGGCAAGTTGCCCCCGCACGTTGTAAAGGAGCTTGTTGTAAACCGGCGTTGATGTGCCGTATTGCTCCTGCTCGGCGCCACCGTAAACCGAATAACTGATGTTCTGCGCGTAATTGCGCGAAACGGAGTCGCCGAGACTTCCGGTGAAGCTGGCGGTGCGGCCCGCATCATCGAAGGAATAGTTTACGTTGCGACCAGAAGGATAAGTCTCGGTTTTGACGTGGCCCGCATAATCGAAGGTGCGGCTGATCGAAAACGGTTGACTCCATCCGCTGGTGCTTATCCAAAGCTGCTGCTGCTGACTGGTGACGCGCCCAAGGCTGTCAAATGAATTCACAGTTAACAGGGACTGGCCGCCTGCGTTGGTTTGCCAAAGCTGTCCTCTGCTATTTGTTGGACCCTGGTTACTTCCGAATTGGTAGCCGTCATAGAAAAAATCCACCGGCGGCATGCCCTGAGGATCGTTGATATAGCGAACCGTCGTCACGCGGTTAAGAGCATCGTGTGTGTAGTTGGTGGTGATATTCCGTGCGTCGGTTCGTGATGTGACGTTCCCGTTTTCGTCATAAGCGAAGCCCGCCGTCCATCCGCCCGGATATCCGGTAACCGGATCAGTCCAGTTCAGGTTTGGATTAATAGTCTGTTCGACGTTACGGACACGAATCAGCCTCGAGAGCGAATCGTAGCCGAAATACCTCTGCTGTGCCCCCTGTTCGACTTTTCGCAAGTTGTTCAAAACGTCATAAGTGTAATTCGTTTCGAAGGCGAGATTTGCTGGGTCTTCGATGACGCGGATCAACCTGCCTTGCGCGTCGACAACACTCGTGCGCGATTTCTGTGTTTGATCTGTAATCGTAACGGTTGTTCCGATTGCGGTCCCGCTCGTGCTGCCGCCGTAGGATGTGAGCGCAAGTGCGTTGTCGGGGGTGGTGACCGCTATGACTCGGCTGAGAGCGTCGTAAGTCTTCGTTGTCCAAAGATCCGATGGATTAATCGGATCGCTCAGCGCAACCGTCCGGTAAGGATTGGAAATCCGCCACGTCCGTCCGACGCTATCATACTGCGTGTCACTCGTGAGATACGTCGTGCCCTCTTTTAGAAACGAGCGAGAAGCGCGGCCCATCCTGTCGAAGAACTGATAAGTGTCGATGACGCGCTGAGTCGGCGTGGATTCCTGTAGTGTCTGGGTGCGCACGTAAAGATTTCCGACGACATCGTTGTAGCTGGTTATCGTCCAACCACCGTCCGGACGCGTCACCTTGGTTGGACGGTTTAATGGGTCGTTGTATTCGAAGGAAGTTGTTTTCCCGTTTGCATCTGTAGAATAGGTCACCAACCCGGTGTTGCCGTCGTAGACAATGGACGTCTCGAGTGAAGCAGGAGATCCGTGACCGCCAGTAGAATCAGGGACGGCACTAATTGTTCGCGTCGGATAGGCAGCTGCATACGTGGGCGAGAACTCTACTTGTGTAGGATTCTGCCGTAGAGGATCTCGCGCATCCCATGACATGCGCATGTTGCCCCACTGATCATATTGAGCATGAGCGGATAACCACGTGGCACTCGGATAATTGAGCCAACGATTGGTGGTTGTCAGATTGCCACGATAAGGCGTTTGCGGATCGTTCCAACCCGAAACTGTGCCATATGGCAAAAGACTATACTCATCGTAGGCCATCGTGGTCTGAGCCCCTGGACCCGAGGCGTCCTGGATGGTCACAGAACTCACCAGCCCCAGAATATTTCGATTGCGGTAATTAGGGTCGCCAGTGAGGTAGTCTGTATAAGTCGTCGCAAAAACATCCCCAGTCGGGATCGATGTTATGTCCACGGTTTGCGCCGTCGCCGGATCGACAACTGCACAGCGGTAATCGGTAACAGACGTCCGGTCAAGCCCAACGCTAAATTGAAAAGTTGCGTCGTAACCGTAGGAGGTGCTTTTAGCCAGCGCCTGACTGCCCGTATCCAGGATAATGCTGACTTCCCGATCCGGACGAGCATTGCGATAAGCCGATACTGAGCCGTTATTTTGCGGTGGAACGTCGGGACGCGGGGGAACTGGGTTGCTGCTTTGGATCCAATTAGTGAGCTTGCGCCGCAACATGGCGCCGCGCGAACCGTCAGGATTTCGCGCGTACACCCGCTCATCGTATGGCACGCCTTTGCGCGAGTCCTCGAAGCCAAAAGGTACAAAGCCATTGGTCCCCACACCAAAATTGTGGCGCCAAACTTCAGTCTCTGTCCCATCCGGTGATTTCGTGGTTATGATCGTTCCGGTCGAAGAATACTCCCACGTTACCAGGTCGTTTCCGGTTCCATTGGCGCTGACATGTCGCTTCGTTACTCCACGGCTTGCCTGTGAATAGATCGCGTCATTGTTGCCGCCGAGCTGAGGAACAGAGCTGAATTCACAACTGGTGAAGCCGCCGGTTGGATAAATGATCTTGTCGATCTCACCGTAAATCGTGTACGAGAATTGATACTTTAGTCCGTTCGGAAGAACGATTTCAGCCAATACCGGCGGGTCGAAAGGCTGGCCTGGTACTTGGCCGTGACCGACCACCCAAACCTGGCTATTGCCGTTCTCTTCGTCTGCCAAACCGGAAGAGAACAGACTTTCGCCGGATGCCGGCTGGGGAAAATTGCCGCCCCCTTGATCGGTTGGGGGCGCATAAGGGCTTGGCAGATAGTGACTGGACAGATTCTTGACCGAACCGGATGTCAGCACAGTCGAGAGCGATCGCCACTTAAGCGTATAAGTTATGGGTACACCGTTCATCCCCGGCAATGTGTACGGGTAATCTCCCGGTGAAGGTTGTGAGGGCAATGGATTGCCGATGGCGCGGTTCAGAGTGTCCGTCCATTGACGGGTCGAGCCGTTGTAGCTGAGCGTGTTTCCATTGCGGTCAATAAACTGGGCATCGCTTCCATTCAAAACAAATCGCGAACCCTCGGGCAGATAGAGCGTGCCAGTCGTCGCGCTCGTGCTGTCGTATCGAAGGCGCGAACCATCTACAGCGTAAAACGTCCCGACGGTGTCTACTCCCGCTGAATCGTGAAAGGGCTGATCGCTTTTTCGCAATTCGTGCGCTGAACCGTCAGGCATGTGCACGTAAAGACGGGCCACTCGAAACGTGTAAGGCCAGACACTCGAATGATCGTAAGGCTTGCCCGAATACCAATAGATGTCCTCTGGTTTCGGCCATTCAATGATTGGAACATCCAGGCTGCTTTTCCAACCGGCAGTCGAATGTTCGGCGAAAATCGCTTCAGCCACTGGGTTTCGCACACCGTACTGAACGTACACGGATCTTAGATAACTAATCCGCACAACGTTTGATGAATACGAGAGAGTCACGGGCAGATTCACACCACGTCCGGGATAATTGCCTAGCGAGATTTGCAGCGTGTTTTCCAGCCCGGAGCCGACGTCACCTTGCGTGAACTGAACGTTCTGTGCGAATCCCTGAGGACCTGTAAACAGGATTAGCAACGCAATGCCAAACAATATGTTCTTCGCGTGGACAAACGAATACGTTAGACGGGACGCCAGCCGGGTGCGATTTTTCATGGTGTGAGCGATCTCCAAACGGGGAAGGGTTTAGGGTTGCGGAGGATTTACCCTTGACTCGGGAGACTTACCCCTGGCTCGAATCGATTGATTGAATGGGAAGTTATGAAACGGCGAGAAGGTAACTCATCTGGCAAGCGACGTGGGTTGCGAAAATCTTGTCGCCGCGCGATTTTTTGCTAACCAATGTTCAAGTCTTCTCCGGCTGCGCGCCGGTGCGATATCTCAGTCCCAACGCTAGGATTTTTTGTAGCAGCGCTTCGTAGTCTACGCCCCCATGCTGCGCCGAATCAGCAAAGTCTTCCTGGTTCGCGATCTGCGGATTGGGATTCGCTTCCAGCAGGTAAATCTCGCCGTCGTCGGTGACGCGATAGTCCAAACGCGCATAACCGCTCAGGAACAACGTCCGATAAATTTTCTTCGAAAGTCGCTCGAGTTTGTCGCGCATCGTTTTTTCGATCTCGGCGGCTTTGGTCACTACGCCGACCCGCTCCTGATACGCCGGGTCCCATTTCAGTTTCGAGGTGGCGATATTTGGCGCGCCCTCCGGCAGCTTCTCGATTAACAGTTCCCAGGGCGTATAGCACTGCAGGCGTTGATTGCCGATCACGCTCACGTAAATTTCGCGACCCGCGATGTACTGCTCGGCAATCGCGTGCGTTTTTGTCTGGCGGTGAATAAAGTCCACGCGCTCGGCCAGTTTCGCATCGTCGTTAACGATCGACGCGCGCGCGATGCCGACTGAGCCTTCTTCACTGATCGATTTCACCAGGAGCGGAAACTTTAAACGCTTCGAGCGTTTGACCATCCGGTTCATGTGAAAGACGGCGAACGCCGGCACCTGAATCCGGTGATACGCCAGCACCATTTTCGATAGTGCTTTGTCGCGACAAATCGTCAACCCGCGCGGATTGCAGCCGGTATAAGGCTGCTTCATCAATTCCAGATAGCTGACGACATGCTGATCATAGAGCGGATAGCCGTGGAACTCTTCCAGCAGGTTGAAAGCAATCTGTGGTTTGAATTCGAGCAGCCCATTACCGATGACGCCCAGGTTGTTGTAAACGCCGACGGGCAGGACCTCATGGCCCACCTTTTTCAGCGTCGAAATCACGTCCCATTCCGTTTTGAAGGGCGCAACTTCTTTCGGCGTGAGATCTTCGATCGAATCGGGCGGGACCAGATCCTCGTGACAGAGCACCATCACGCGAAGCTTCTTAAAAGCCTCGCCGTTCCCGGCTACGGTAGATTTTTTGCGCCCTCCCTTGCGGTCGGGCTTCTGCCCCGCTTCGTTCATAGAGCGATCCGGTAATAACCAGAATGCACCACGTTCATAGTCTGGACTGTCAGCATCACCATCAGTTGTCGCTTAAGTTGCTCTTCGCGTCCGGCGGCCCGCAGCTTCAGTTGCGCCGCGCGTTCGACCATCAACTCCAGCAAATGATCGATTGCATAGCCGTGCACGCCGGTGCCTTCCGACACGAGCTGTTGAATTTCCGGAGCGACGCGTCGTAAGAAACTTACGGCCGTCTCGCGCACGCGGTGCCGCGGCTCGTGTGAAAAGATTCGTCGCAGATCATTGTCCAGATATGCCGGCCACTCAAACGCATACTTCGCCCGCTTGCGATCGTAGTGTTCGCGCAAAGTAATCCGGATGTCCGGCAGCTTTTCGATTTTCTTGCGCACGCGGTTTTTCGGCCGCGTGCCGGCGATTTCGTTCAGCACTTGATCGACGTACTCAATCTTGCGCAACGCCGGCCAGCCGCGATATCTCCGCCGCCAATTCGAACGCGGCTGTAACCACACGGCAAATGTCTCGGCAAAGTCTTCAGCCGGATGAGCCTGCGCATACCAGGCATCCAGATTCAAAACGTAACGACGGCTGTTCGGCCTTGGTTTGTAAGACGGTGGATATTTTTGAGTGAACGATCCGAAGGTGCGAATCCACTTGCGTTTGAAATGGAGCCGAAACGCGTTGTCGAGAGCATGACCCGCTTCATGACGAAGGATGCGCATACATTCGACGTCGGTGCCGCCTTCCACTTCGCGCATGAATTTCCGTTCGAGCTTCATCAGACGCGGATGAGCGAGATAAAACGGAATCGCAAATCCGGGGACGCCATCAGGAGTGAACCATTCAGCTGACAGCCACACGTGCGGCTTGAAGCGAATCCCGCGCCCGTTCAACTCGCGGTAAAGACGTTTGATATGGGGCTCGATGAACGAGCCTTTAATTTTGATTGGCAGATCGCAGATGCGAGTGTCGAGCAAACGCTCATCGGAGATGAGACTCCATTTGAATCGCGTCGGCACGCGCGCAATTGTAGCTCGCGATCTGCTCGGGAGGCTAGATTAGTTTCGGAAAAAAAGGCGGCAGCGCTCAGGAAGCGCCGCCGCCGGTAAAAGCGAATTCGAATTCAGTTATTGCTTATTGAAAACCATCGTTGAGTCCGTGGTACCGCGGGGACTCTCGGCGTGGCGAACAATCGTGAGCGTTTTTCCATCGGCTGACAAAGACAGCTTGTCAGTGGTGGTGGCTTTGAAATCATTGCCGTTGAAGCTGCCGGCTCGAATTGACGTCAGTTCGAGCGTATTCCCATCCAAAGTGGCTTTCCTGGTACTCGTGCCGCCCATCTGGCCACCGCCTTCAGTGGTGACTTCTTTGCCATCGAGCGTATAGGTCTGCGGACCGGCCGGTCCGCGTCCGCCGCCACCGCCAGCGCCACCGGCGGGGGCGCCTGCCGCGGGCTGGCCAGCAGCGATCTTCCACTCGATTGAAATGTTCTTGTCGTCCTGAGTGATCACGCAGGTGACGCTCTCGGCGTTCTGCATTCTCTGATCCAAGCCCTGGCTCTTAGCCTTGTCCAAAGCCCAGGTGCCCGAAAAATTCGGGCCAGCGTCCGTTGCCGCGAAGGCCGCGAGGCTGAGAACCGCCGTCAAACCTGCGGTTAAGAAAAGTCTTTTCATAAGAAATCCTCCGTAAATTTGCTAAACCAGCCGTTGTCGTCAACGCGATCAACTTTAGTTCGGTATTAAGACGCCGGGCATCCGCGATTGGTTACGGCCCGTGCGCTCATTCTTGGTGGGCAATCCCGGGCGTCTGCAGGCGCAAAAAGGCAACTTTTTGCTGTGTTGACGGCATCTTGACTCTGCTCAGGGCGAAACTTAGAATTCGACATTCGATTCGTGTCACGCATCTTCAGGAAACAACACTGACGGTAACCAGCAACCTTCCCGAACCGCTGATTTAGGAGTACTCGTTATGCCATCTCGCAATTCAAGCCGCGTGGCTCTTGCCATGTTAAGCCTGACATTCGCGCTTTCCCCAGTAACGGCGCAAAAGAAAACCGGCGACCAGGATCCTTCCGAGAAGCCGCGCAATGTGAAGCCGGAACTGAAGAAGGCTTACAAGGACTGGCTTGATAAAGACGTCACTTACATCATCACCGACGAAGAACGGAAGGCGTTCAAAAAGCTGGAGACCGACGACGAACGTGAGCACTTCATCGAAGAGTTCTGGCGGCGACGCGATCCCGATCCCGACACCGATGAAAACGAATATCGCGAAGAGTATTACGAGCGCATCGCCTATGCGAACGAACACTTCGCCTCGGGCATTCCCGGATGGAAAACCGATCGAGGCCGCATCTACATCATGTACGGCAAGCCCGATGAGTTAGAGACGCATCCATCGGGCGGCGCATACAACCGCGAATCATACGAAGGCGGCGGCTCAACTACGACCTATCCATTTGAACGGTGGTTCTATCGTTACATTGCCGGTGTTGGCTCGGGAGTAGAAATTGAGTTCGTCGATCCGACAGGCAGCGGTGAATACCGGATCGCGCGCAATCCTGATGAAAAGGACGCGCTGTTGAATGTTCCCGGAGCCGGCCTCACGCTGGCAGAGGAGATGGGGCTGGCGGACAAGTCGGATCGCGTCGCTGGTGCCGGCGGCGTTGGCATGCAGAACTACATGCGTGAACAGGATAGTCCTTTTTCGCGCCTGCAACTGCTCGCTGACTTAAGTCGTCCGCCGCAGATCAAGTTCAACGATCTCGCTTCGGCGGTGAATACGCCGGTCGTCGAAGACAACCCGCTTAACTTCGACGTGCGTGTCGATTTCTTTCGGCAATCAGACGAACGCGTGATCACCGCATTCACCATTCAGACCGACAACAGCAACCTGGTGTTTCAGGACAGTGGCGGTTTGCAGCAGGCGCAACTAAACATCTTTGGAAAGATCACGCACGTCTCGGGACGTCGCGCCGGAATCTTCGAAGATCCAGTCATCACGCGCGCCACGCCCGAGGAATTGGCGGAGGCCAAAGAACGCAAGTCGGCCTATCAGAAAGCGGTGGCGCTGGCGCCGGGTCGTTACAAGCTCGACGTAATTGTTCGCGACGTCGCCTCCGGCGCAACTGGCGTGCGTCACATAGAAGTTCCCGTTCCCAAGTACGAGCCAAATAAGCTGGCCACGTCTACGTTAGTGCTGGCGGCTAAACTCGAAAGCCTGGGCGATCAACAGCCGGCTGTCGGCATGTTTACGATTGGCAACGTCAAAGTGATTCCGAATGTTTCCGGCATCTATCACCGCGGCTCGCCCATTGGAATCTACATGCAGATTTACAACGCCGGCATCGATCAGACGACGCTGCGTCCCTCAGTCGATGTGGATTACGTGCTCATCAAAGACGGCAAAGAGATTGGCAAACAACCAGAAGATTGGCGCGGCAATAGTGACTCTGGCCAGCGTCTGACCCTGACTCGCCTGGTGAATTCCGCCGCATTGAATCCCGGTGACTACTCGCTCGAAGTCCGCGTGCGGGATCGCGTCAGCGGACAAAGCCTGGTGCAATCGGCGAAGTTCACGATTGCGCAGTAACGAACGCAGTCAAGCCGGCTCTCGATTCGACAGATCGAGAGCCGGTTTTGCTTTTAAACCGTCTCACCTCAACAAGGAGCACTTATGTTCGTTAGCCGAATCACTCTCGTAATCTTCGTTCTTGGTTTCACCGCTAACATTAACGCGCAGCCGAAATCGAAAAGTGCTGATCCTCAGGACAAACCGCAGAAGGTAAGACGCGAGCCTCACAAAGCCTTCACGGAATGGCTCCGGGAAGTCGAGCCGATAATCACGAAGGCCGAGCTGGACAGCTGGAATAAGTTACAAACCAACGAAGAACGAGAGCAATTCATTAACGAGTTCTGGCGCTTGCGCGATCCCGATCCCGACACCGAAGAGAATGAATATCGCGACGCTTACTTTGAGCGGTTCGCGTATGTGAACGAGCACTTCACTTCCGGAATTCCTGGCTATAAAACGGACCGAGGAAAAATTTATCTCAAGTATGGAAAGCCAGACGAAACTGAATCGCACCCATCAGGTGGCGCCTATCAAATGGCGTCCTATGAAGGTGGCGGCTCGACCTCGACATATCCATTCGAGGTGTGGTGGTACCGGAACATTCCGGGCCATAACGACGTGGAAATCGAATTTGTCGATCCATCCGGCACGGGCGAGTATCGCATCGCGCGCAACCCGTTCGAGAAGATTGCGACGCTACAGGTTCCCGGCGGCGTAAACATTCCCGGCGTCGATCAGGCTGACATCGTAACGGCCGCGAATGGCCTCGGAAATCCTTTCTCGCCGCGGGCGAAAGATTCCTGGCTGGATTGGATGGAACGGTTAACGATTCGCGACGAAGCGCCCCCAGTAAATTTCGACCGGGATCGCGGAACAGGAACTCATTCTCCGATCACGGATGACAACTTTCTAAATTCAGATATCCAGATCTCCTTCTTCCGTCAATCCGATGATCGCGTGATTGTTGCCGTTACGGTCCAGACCGACAATCGCGATTTGTCGTTTCTCGACGTGGGCGGATTGGAAACCGCGCGACTGAATATTTCGGGCAGGATTACCAGCGTCTCAGGCCGCCGGATCGGGTTTTTTGAAGACGTCGTAACCACCACTGCGACTTCAGCCGAGCTGATCGAAGCTAAAGGACGAAAATCAGCGTACCAAAAAGCCGTGCCCCTGTTGCCAGGTCGCTATCGAATTGATTTGTTGGTGCGCGACCTTGAGTCCGGCGCAGCCGGCATTCAGCACGTCGGTTTTGAAGTGCCGAAATTCGGATCGACACTGGCCGCTTCATCATTGGTGTTGGCTTCGGTGCTGGAGCAGATCTCGGACGTTCCGTCTTCCCGTCAGTTCGTGATCGGCGATAAGAAAGTGGTTCCAAATCTTACGGGCATCTATCACCGCGGCTCGCCCATTGGAATCTACATGCAGATTTACAACGCCGGCATCGACCAGACGACGCTGCGTCCCTCAGTCGATGTGGATTACGTGCTCATCAAAGACGGCAAAGAGATTGGCAAACAACCAGAAGATTGGCGCGGCAACAGTGACTCTGGCCAGCGTCTGACCCTGACTCGCCTGGTGAATTCCGCCGCATTGAATCCCGGTGACTACTCGCTCGAAGTCCGCGTGCGGGATCGCGTCAGCGGACAAAGTCTGGCGCAATCGGCGAAGTTCACGATTGCGCAGTAATCTTCGTCTTAATAATCGAACATCGCGAGCTGCTTCGCATGAGCCGCTCGCGATTTTCTTTTCCGTTGCTAGTTCTTTTTAGAATCGCTGGGACGACGATCAGCCAATTCTAATTCTGCCTGAGCATGGAAACCGACGCGCAGACAACGCGGACAGGTTGATTGATAAATCGACTGCAGAGCGGAACGATCTTGCGGGGCATGCTCCGACACGACATGCTTCGTGAGACAGTACTCACAAGCGGCGACGAGGAACAGACCGTCCGACTTGGGCTGAAACGAGGACACAGCAGCTCTCAATGTCGGGATGGGGCTTGCGCATCGTACCCACGAACCAGCGCCTGTCGGATAGCGAGCTCTGAAGCGGCGCTCAAGGGGAATCGTGGCTCGGTGCTAGAATTCATTTTACATGACACGGGCGCAAATCGTAGGACTAAGTAAGGTTGAATTGTCGACATTCGCCGAGGAATTGGGCGAGCCGGCATATCGCGGACAACAAATTTTTGAGGCCGTGCAGCGGCGGCGCGTACGCTCGTTCGATGAGATCACAAACCTGCCGAAAGAATTGCGCGCCCAGCTGAGCGAGCGGGCTGAGATCTCCACGCTGCGTCTGGAATCGCGATACATCTCGACGGACGGAACGCGTCGTTACCTGATGAAGACGCAAGACAATCGCCCGGTCGAAACGGTTTTCATCCCAGAGGAACGGCGCGACACGATCTGCTTTTCGTCACAATCAGGCTGTCCCTTGCAGTGCACTTTCTGTTTGACCGCACAGCTCGGCCTGTTGCGAAACCTAACTGCCGGCGAAATCGTCGAGCAGATCATCGTCGCGCTGAATGATGCGTACGGCGAAGGCGTGCAGACGCCACGCGGCACAAACCTGGTCGGCATGGGCGCGGGCGAGCCGTTTCTGAATTTCGATGCCCTGCTGAAAGCGATGCGCATCATGAGCGACGTTGAGGGACTTCACATTGTTCCCAACCGCGTTACGGTTTCGACCGCGGGCATTGTGCCGCGCATACGCGAGCTGGCGACAATTCCCGATCGTCCTCATCTGGCCATTTCACTGGCCGCGCCCACGGACGAATTACGAAATGAACTGATGCCTATCAACAAGAAGTGGCCGCTGGACGAGTTGTTGGACGCGTGCAAAGAATTCGAGCGGTCGCTCAAGCCCGGAGAGCGATTCACGTTCGAGTACGTAATGCTGAAAGACGTGAACGATTCAGACGAGCAGGCGCGGCAATTAGCGAATTTGCTGAATCGCCACTCGCTGCGCGCCAAAGTGAATCTGATTCCACATAATCCGGCCGAGCCTCTGCCGTATCAGCCTTCTTCGGAAGCACGCGTCGAATCATTTCGCGAAATTCTGGAAGGAAAAGGTGTCCATGCGTTCGTGCGCAAACCGCGTGGCCGCGACATTCTGGCTGCCTGCGGCCAACTGGCCGCGCGCGGTGCAGCGCCAGTTTCGCTTCAGTAGCAACCGCGATAGAATTCTGCGCCATCCAAAGCAACGTTATGAAAAGAACGAATCAAAGACTCTTATTAGCTGTGCTGTTAGTTTGCCTCTTCGGGATTGGCGCCCCATTATCTGTGGCTGCGCCGACGCCGCCCGAGCCAAACATCAGCGTTGTCGGTTATTTCGCCACCGACAGAGCTCAGCGCGGTAAACCCTTGCGCGTGTCGATCGTCATCGATGTCCCGTCGGGTTATCACATCAATTCGAATAGACCGTTGGAGACCTACTTGATTGCCACGTCGGTGAAGGTCGAACCGGAAAACGGCTTACGCGCGGGTGCGGTCACCTATCCGCGTCCGTTGATGAAGACGTTCAGTTTTTCCAAGAAGCAATTGTCGGTTTATGAGGGCCAGGCGCGGCTGAAATTTGCGCTGACGATTCCCGCGAATTACGCAGAAAACTCGGTGAAGATTAAAGCGCGAGTGCGACTGCAAAGCTGCAACGACGAAGCGTGCTTTCCGCCGAAGAATTACAATCTTGATTTGGGAATTGACGTCGTAGGCGCGAACGATCGCGTGCGCGCGACCAACGGCTGGGCTTTTAAGTAGCCGGGGTGTGATTTCGTGTGACCGGAGCTTTTGCGGCTCCGCCGTCTGATGTGCGGAAGGCCTTTGGCCTTCCGTCGAGTTCGAGAGAAGAACTGCTGGGCTGCGCCCAGCTTCCTGGGGCGAAGCCCAAAAATCTTATCGAAAGTCTCATCGGAAGTGCGGAGCACTTCCGCACATCAGGGGGCATAGCCCGATGTGTGGTGTTAAGCGCGGCCGATCACCGACATCAAGCGACCCACGCGTCCGAGCACGGCCTTCTCGCGACGATAGGAAAAGAAGAGATCATTGCGCTCCATAGTGCAAAGTGGCGCAGTATGAACTTGCTCAGTGCGCACCCCAGCTGCGATTAGTTGATCGCGATTGGCTTTGTGCAAATCAATGCGCGCGTGTCCGTCGCGGGTCGGCACCAGCAAAGAATCCGCGTCAGAAAAACGTTCTTTGAACCGGCCAATAACGTCGCCGCCAACTTCATAGCAGCAGACAGTTGCGGCGGGTCCGATTGCGGCGCAGAGGTTTGCGGCTCGGGTTCCATATTCGTTTTGCAGTTGTTCGATTGCCCGTACGACGATTGACGCCGAAGTGCCGCGCCAGCCCGCGTGCACCGCCGCGAATGCGCCCGTGCTTCCGTCGCCTAATAGAACTGGAACGCAATCGGCTGTCTTCACGGCCAGAAGAATCCTGGGCGTATTACTGATCAGCGCGTCGCAGTATTGATCGTCGCCCAAGACGTCCGGTTTCGCTTTTGCATCGTCTTCGTTTTTGACGACGCGCACATCGACGCTGTGCATTTGCCAACAGCCGGTCAGCATCCACTCGCCGGCGAACAGTTTGAGAAAGCGCCGGCGATTTTCGTAAATGTTTTCGGCGTCGTCTTCGTTGAAGCCGGCGAGATTGAGTGAATCTTTCGGCATGGGGCTGACGCCGCCCAAGCGCGTGGAAAATGCATTGGCGAAGCCGCTACGTTCGAGGGGTTCACAAACCAAAGCGCGCATGCCATCGCGGTCGCGCCAATAAAATCCCGCGGCGCGCAGCGCATCGCTCTCTGACTGAGGATTTGTTTCTGTGATCGTTTCCATCGGCATCGACATCATCGAAGTTCGGCGCGTGCGCGAGACCATCGCACGGACGCCTCGCTTTGCGGAACGAGTTTTCACTGACGCGGAGCGCGCTTACTGCGAATCGCGTGGCGCCGCGGCCGCGCAACATTATGCCGCGCGCTTTGCAGCAAAAGAAGCCGCGCTCAAGGCTTTGCAAACCGGCTGGAGCGGCGGCATCAGTTGGCAGGACGTGGAAGTGGCCGCGAAGGAGTCCGGCGCGCCTGTCATTTTGTTTCATGGCCGAGCCCGCGAATTGTATGAAGCATCCGGCGCCACCTCCGCGCATATCTCGATCGCCCACACAACGGAACACGCAGTGGCTGAAGTGATTTTGGAGAAGAATTAGTGGTTTTGTAGGCGGCTTCGCGCTAATTCAGTGTTGGACGCGGTAAGAGATAATCAGTCCGCCATTTTTTAGCGGGCGACAACTCAAGAACTTCAGGTCGATCTGTTTTTTCATCTCATGGAATAGAGGAATGCCGGAGCCGAGCAGCACCGGATGGACATTGAGCACTATTTCATCAATAAGATCTGCTTCGAACAGGCTCTTCGCTAACTCACCTCCGCCGAACACAACTATCCCACGGCCTGTTTTCTTCTTGAGTTTTCTCACAAATGCAGCGGCGTCGTCTTCGACTAGTTGGATTGCCGCCGATTTTTTGCTCACGGCGATTCTGCGTCGCAGCATCGAGCGTTTCCGGCTCGATCGCGAGAAGACATAGTTCAGCGCCCCTGGATATGAAAGCTGACCTGACTTGAGCATGACTTCGTAGGTCTTGCGGCCGATTAGAAGTGCGTCAACCGTCTTCATAAACTCGGCGCTGATTTCCGCGACTTCTTTGCTCCACTGCAACCAATCAGCACCGCCATCTCTGCGTGCGATGTAATTGTCGAGGCTGGTCGCCAGACCAACTGTTACTTTGCGCATGTTTCTACCTGAGTCGCTGTCCTCTCTCCGAGTTTTCGATGAGTCTAGCGAGGCGTTTCATTCTTGTCGGTTCTGTTTTCGCGCTCACAATAAACCACGTCATCATTTTGCGGTAACCGGGCGGCTGGGCCTGAAAGAACTTCCAGGCGGTTTTGTTCTTCTTAAACTGCGAAGCGTACGGCTCGACGAGTTCAACGGGTCGCTCTTCATACGAGTAAATTCCCGATCGGAATTCTTTGCGCGCCGCGTAAGCGTTGAGCCCGGCAGTCATCATCCGCTTTTCCTTGATAAGCCGCTCGACGTTGCGCATGTTGACCGCGCTCCAGATGCTCTCTTTCTTTCGCGGCGTGAAGCGGATTACGTAACTCTCTTCGTCAAATTTTTTCCGGATGCCATCGATCCATCCAAAGCAGAGCGCCTCGTCCACAGACTCAGGCCAGGTGATGCTCGGCTTTCCGGTTTCTTTCTTGTAGAAGCCGACCCAGAGTTCTTTGGATTTGTCGTGATTGGCCGCCAGCCATTTGCGAAAGGCGGCAGGCGTTTTGAAGAAGCGAGGCTTCATTGAATCGGTTTTCGATCGGTTAGGAGCGAAACGTTTATAGCACCGATGTTCCTAAAACGAATCGGCGCTCCTTTAGGAGCGCAATATTAATCAATGAATTTGAAAATATATTTCTCTTCGAACGGCACTTCAAACTTCTTCAACCACATCAACTACTCATCCTTAAAGGTTCGTCGTCGATGATGCAACTCTTGATTCTGAATGAACTCTGGACGGATGAGAGACATACGGCCATCAACTGCGAAAACAGTTTGAATGTACATTTGGGAGTATGTGTTTGCCATGAGGTTCTCACATTCCGCTCCTAAAGGAGCTTCGTTTTCTTTTAGTTGCGAGGGGCTATAAACATTTCACCCCTAGCGGGGTCAAGCAATAGTTCGCTTCGGGAACAGGATGTGTTCAATAACTATGTAGTTCCGTGATCGCCTTCAGCACATCAGCGCTTTGCGGCAGGATCACATCTTCCAGTTGCGGAGCGTAGGCGACGAACGTGTCGAGGGCGGCCACCCGGCGCACCGGCGCATCGAGGTATTCGAAAAGTTCGTCTGAGATGCGGGCAGCGATCTCTGCGCCGAAACCCCACGAGAGAGAATCTTCATGCGCCACGATCACCCGCGAAGTTTTCTTCACCGATTCCGCGATGGCCTCCCAGTCGTAAGGACTGACGGTGCGCAAGTCAACAATCTCGACGCTCACGCCCTGCTTCTCAGCTTCTTTGGCCGCGACCACCGATCTCTGCACCAGCGCGCCGTAGGTGATGATCGACAGGTCGCTGCCTTCCCGGACTCTCTTCGCTTTCGCAAACGGAATCATGAAGTCATCGCCCGGGTAAGGCGACTTGTTGTATGCCTGACGATAGAGGTGCTTGTGCTCGAGGAAGATTACGGGATCGTCGCAGCGGATCGAGGTGCGCAAAAGGCCGTTGGCGTCGAGCGCATTTGAAGGGTAAACCACGCGCAAACCGGGAATCTGAGTGAACAGCGAGACCCCCGATTGCGAATGATAGATTGCGCCGCCTTTCAGATACCCACCGACCGGGACGCGAATCACGCACGGCGAAGAAAAGTCATTGCCCGAACGCCAGCGCATCAGCGCCAGCTCGTTGCGAATCTGGTGGAAGGCCGGCCAGATGTAATCGAAGAACTGGATCTCAACGACTGGTTTCAACCCGCGCGTGGCCATGCCAATCGCGCGTCCGACGATGTTCGCTTCAGCCAAAGGCGAATTAAAGACGCGCGAGCTGCCAAACTCGCGCTGCAAATTCGCGGTCACCTTGAACACGCCGCCTTTGCCTTTCACTTTGTCCAGAGACTGTTCGCGGGAACAATCGGCAACGTCCTCACCGAAGACTACGATGCGCGGATCGCGCTTCATTTCAATGTGCAGGCAGCGATTGATGAGATCGACCATGGTGCCCGGGTTGCCGCTCAGTTCGACTCTGTCTTCCGTATCGAATTCAGCGGAAGTTGGATCGACATCCGGCGAATAAACGTAAAGCATCGCTGTCTCAGGCGCCGGTTGCGGACTGGCCAGCGCAGCATCTGCAGCTTCGTTAATCTGGCGATCGATTTCATCCTTGATTTGCTGCAGGCCGTCCTGATCGATGACCTTTTCATCAATGAGACGCGCGCCAAAACGCTTGACCGGATCGCGTTCTGCATCCGAAGCGCGTTCTTCATCGGCGCGATACAACTTTTCGTCGTCGGAAAGTGAATGCGAATACGGCCGGATGACTTTCGCATGGACAAATGACGGCCCGCGATTGCGACGGCAATTCTCAACCGCGCGCCGCATGACCAGCAGCGATTCGATCGCGTCTGTGCCGTCACAGCGCTGGCGGTACAAATTCGGAAATCCTGAGATCAACTTGGAAATGTCGCCGCCGGCAGTCTGCACTTCGACCGGCACGCTGATCGCATAGCCGTTGTCTTCGAGCAGGAACACAACCGGCAGGCGCAGATTGCACGCCGTGTTCAGCGCTTCCCAAAACTCGCCTTCGCTCGACGTGCCGTCGCCCAACGAAACGTAAACCACTTCGTCGTGATGAAAACTCTTGATCTGTTTCTTCAGTTCCTTGACCAGCTTGATGCGATAAGTAGCTTCAGCCGCGCCCACCGCTTGCAAAAGTTGCGTCCCGGTTGGTGATGACTGCGAAACAATGTTCAGTTTCTTATGGCCCCAGTGCGAGGGCATCTGGCGGCCGTGCGAGTTCGGATCGGCTTCAGCGCCGACACTCTCCAAAAGCATTTCGAGTGGCGTCATGCCGAGCTGCAAGCACAGCGCGCGATCGCGATAGTACGGATAGAACCAGTCGTAACCAGGCTTCAGGCACATGCCGGCAGCCGTCAGAATCGCTTCATGGCCGGCGCCGCTGATCTGAAAAAAGATCCGGTTCTGGCCCTTCATCTGGATTTCTTTGTCGTCGAGTTTCCGCGACATGTACATCGTGCGGAACATTTTCAACATTTCTTCCGGACTGACTTGCGGCTGTTGCTGCGGCTTGGCCTTTCCGCGTCGACGCGCCGGCTTGGGAGCCGGGGCAGCTTTGAGTATCGGAGCAACGGCGGGCTTGGGCTCAGCCTTCGCCACGGCCTTGGCGGTGAACGCGCCTTCGGGAAGTTCGCCGGACCCCTTTTTCACTAGTCTGAGAACTTTGGTGTCACTCATGATTTTTGTGGCACAGACTTCGGTCTGTGGTTTTTTAACTGCGAAGAAATCACAGACTGAAGTCTGTGCCACTAAACTCGGCTTCTAAAATATCTCGATACTCCTGAGCCATGCTGGGGTGACCGTGTGCCATGGCGACGTCAGCACCGCGAGCGTAAGTCTCGCGCGCTTTGTCGAGTCGATCACTTCGCTCGTAAGCGCGCGCCAGCATGCCGTAAGCATTGCCTTCGTCATCAGCAGCTGCCAGATAGCGCTCAAGCGTCTCGATCACCTTCGGATCGTCCCCGGTTTTCTCGTATTCCTTCGCCAGCCCGAACAGGACCATGGTGTTCGCCGGATCGCCGGCCAGCATTTGTTCGAAAACTTCGATTCGTGACGCGGTCATGGCTTTTTCGACTGGAGCGCAACCTTCTCGCTTGCCCAACATTAGGCTTAGCAGCAAGCGAGACGCTTGCGCTCCAGTCACGATTCACTATTTGCCAATCATCAACTTTGCGATCGTCTGCAACTGCATGTTCGACGTACCTTCGTAGATCGCGCCGATCTTCGAATCGCGCCAGTACTTCTCAACCGGATAGTCCTTCACATAGCCGTAGCCGCCGTAAAGTTCGATCGCTTTCGAAGTAATCTGTTCCGCCGCCCGCGACGAAAACAGTTTGGCCATGGCGGCTTCTTTCACGAAATTCTGTTTCGCGTCTTTCATGCGCGCGGCGTTGTAAACCATCAGGCGCGCCGCTTCCAATTCCGTCGCCATTTCGGCCAGTTGAAACTGCACCCCCTGAAATTCGCTGATCGATTTGCCGAACTGCTGCCGCTCTTTGGTGTAATTCAGCGCTGCTTCCAGCGCGCCCCGCGCCAGTCCAATCATCTGCGCACCGATGCCGATGCGGCCTTCGTTCAGAGTTTCGATCGAAGTCTTGTAGCCCTTGCCGATTTCACCGAGCACGTTGTCTTTCGAGACCTTGCAGTCTTCCAGAATAAGCTCAACGGTCGATGAGGCGCGAATGCCGAGCTTGTTTTCTTTCTTGCCGACCGAAAATCCTTCGGTAGCTTTCTCGACGACGAAAGCGGTAATGCCGCGATAGCCGGCTTCGGGATTCGCATTGGCGAACAACACAAAAATGTCCGCCTCTTTGCCGTTGGTGATCCACAGCTTGCGGCCGTTTATTACAAAGTGATCGCCGGCATCCGCCGCTCGAGTTGCCATCGCGAACGCGTCGGAGCCGGAGCCGGCTTCGCTAAGCGCGTAGGCGCCAACTTTTTCGGCTGCCAACTGCGACAAATACTTTTTCTTCAGTGGTTGACTGCCCCAGCGGCTGATCGCGTTATTAACCAGCGTGTTCTGCACGTCGACCAGGACACCGACCGACGCATCGACGCGCGATAACTCTTCAACGGCCAGAATTGCCTGGAAGAATGAACCGCCTGCACCGCCAAATTCTTCGGCCGTTTCGATGCCCATTAACCCGAGGTCAAAGCACTGTTTGATCAATGCCGGGTCCAAGTGGGCTTGTTCGTCCATTTCTTCAACCCGCTTACGAATTTCGCCCTCGGCGAATTCGCGGACGCTGTCGCGAAACATCTGTTCGTCTTCGGAAAGCGCCGTCAACGGACGGGCGAACGATTCTTCAATTGCAGTCTGAACTTGAGTCATAGCTGGCTAACCGGCGGAAAGGAAATGTTGATCTTGAATCGACATGATAATCAACGCGTCGCTCAAAACGCAAAAGCAGACAGTCGGCCAATGGATCTATGTTTCGAATGTCTGATTTATCCGACGCTCGCTAAATCCATTCGCGAAGCTTTGCGCGCACGGCAAGTGAATCCGCGGCGGAATACCGTTTGTTTTGGACATACGATCCGCGATGTTCTATTTTGGCAGTTGCTGTTGAAATCAATGAATCAATGACACAGGAATCCGTCAGAACTCGATCAAAGAAGGGCCTCACTCCGTTCGGGGTCATCGCCTTCGTCCTCGGCTTAGCGCTTTTCGGCTATTTCGTGAAGAAAGCCGGTTTGAACCAGATCCTTGAAGGCATTGGCCGCCTCGGGGCCGGTTTTGCTCTGGTGGTAGCGATTTCGGCGCTGCGACAAATCGCGCGTTCAATCGCCTGGACGCTGTGCATGGAGCCGCCGTACCGTTTGCGCTTCCGCGACGCGTTTCGCGCGCGCGTGATGGGCGACGCTATCGGCAACATTCTTCCGTTCGCGGGCTTCCTGGTTTCAGAACCCGCGAAGCCGGCGCTGATTCGCGATCGAGTGCCGTTGGTGGCCGGTTTTTCCGCGCTCGCGATTGAAAATATTTTTTACGCGCTGTCGGTCGCTCTCTTTATTTTCTCAGGCATGACGGCGTTGCTGCTGACCTTCACGCTGCCGAAAGGACTGCGCCTGGTCAGCATCATCACGCTGGCGATCATTACAATCGTAATCGCGTGTGGAGTAGTGCTGATCGGGAAGCGTTTACGCTTCATCAGCGGCGGCGCCGCGTTCTTGCATCGGCGCGGCTTAAACGACAAGTGGATCGAGAAAGGGCGGTCGCTCGAAGATCGCGTCTATGGTTTTTATCAAAGAAACTCCGCGCGCTTTTTGCCCATCCTGCTTTTGGAATGTTGTTTTCATCTCGCCGGCGTCACCGAAATTTACGTCACTCTGAGTTTCATCAGCCCGGATCAGCCCCCCACATTTCTCACCGCGTTCATTTTGGAATCGGTGAATCGCGTGATCACCGTCGCGTTCAAATTCATTCCCTTACGCATGGGTGTGGACGAGGCCGGGACTGGCCGCGTTTCCAAAATCCTGCAATTTACGATGGCGACCGGCGTCACGCTCGCCATTGTGCGTAAAGCGCGTGATGTGTTTTGGGCAGCAACGGGTATGATACTGCTGTTGCAACGCGGATTGTCGCTCCGCTCAGTGGCCCGCGACGCAGAAGCAGCGATGGCGGAGCAAGCGAAGCTCGGAGTTTCGTCAGAGCTGTCGACCGGGGGCACCAGCTAACATCAAATGTCGGTTGCGGGATTAGATTCAGCCAAAGGCAAACCGCTGCCATCAAGTTCAGCGCACCCGCGCCGCGGGATTCGCGCCGGCGGGATGGTTGTGGAGTGGCAAAAGTCCGCCGTGATCGCGTTAGCCTTGATGATCGTGATCGGCGGCGGCTTGCGTTTGCAGGAGCTGGGTGCGGTCGGCTTTGCCGAAGACGAAATTAACAAGGTCGAGGCCGCGCGCGCCTACGACCACGGCGACTTCACCGCGAACGCTGAGCATCCGATGTTGATGAAGATTCTCATCGACCTTTCGTTGCGCGGCGCGCGCGCGTGGAACTCGATTACCAGCCAGGCAATTTCGGAAGAAGCTGCGCTGCGGTTTCCCAATGCATTGTTCGGTGCGCTGACGGCAATTCCGCTTTGTCTTTTGACTGCAGCGTTGTTCGATCTCAGCACCGGATTGTTGGCGGCGGCGTTGTGGTCGTTCGGCGTCACCGCGATCACGTTCAATCGCGTCGGCAAAGAAGACACGCTAATGGTCTTCTTCATGCTGTTCGCGTTCTATCTGTTCATTCACGCGAAGACCGTCGATCGCGCCAATAACAAGCTCGTCAATCGATTGCGAAACCTGAGCGGCGTCAGCTTTGGTTTGATGATGGCGTCCAAATATTTTCCCCACTACCTCGGCCTGAACATGCTGTATCACCACAACTTCAGCGTGCGGCCGCACAGAGAAGGCGAGCCGCGTTGGAAAACGCCCTTGAGTTTCTTCCTGCTGATGGGACTCGCATTTGTGCTGGCAAATCCGGCCATCCTTTTGCCGAAAGTCTGGATGTATTTGAATGCCTATTCCGGCGAAAAATTGCTGACGCATACCGGCTATCTGCTGGGCGATCGACTCTACAAAAACAACATCTCGCGTTCACCGTTCTGGGCGACACCGCTTTACTTTTATTTGCTGTGGCTGGCGATCAAAGTTCCACTGGCAGTGCTGGCCACCTCGTTGATCGGATTCGTCGTGGGACTGCGACGATGGCGT
>DATNEI010000227.1:0-22605 GCA_035606795.1 Pyrinomonadaceae bacterium | reverse complement strand
GGAAACGGACCTTCGCCAACGCGCGTCGTGTAGGTGCGCACGATGCCGAGCACGCCGGTAATGTGCTTCGGCGCGAGGCCGGTACCGACGCAAGCGCCGCCCACCGTCGTGCTGGAAGAAGTCACGAACGGATAGGTTCCGTGATCGACATCCAGCAGAGTCGCCTGCGCACCTTCGAGCAAAATTGTGCGGCGCGCGGCCGCTGCCTGATTCAAAAAATGGCTGGTGTCGGCAACGAAGGGCGCGAGACGTTCAACCAGGGCGGACGTCTCGACGACGATCGTATCGGCGTCCAAAGCTTCGCCGCCGTACGCGCTGATGATGCGATTGGCGTCTTCCAGATTACGTTCAATTCGCGAACGCAGAACCTCCGGGATGAGCGCATCGGCGACTCGTAGTCCACGCCGGCCGGCTTTGTCTTCATAAGCGGGACCGATGCCCCGCAATGTGGTGCCGACTTTCTCGTTGCCGAGGCGTTCTTCACTCGTATGATCCAGCGCGCGATGATACGGAAGAATCAAGTGCGCCCGCGAGCTGACCTTCACACGTTCCGGGGTGACGTGAATGCCTTGCGCCGAGAGTCGATCGGCTTCTTCAAAGAACGCTTTCGGATCGATCACCATGCCGTTCCCAAGCACGCAGGTCTTACCCTGGTGCACGATGCCTGACGGCAAAAGATGCAGCACGAACGACTGATCGCCCACCTGGACTGAGTGTCCGGCGTTGTGACCACCCTGGTAGCGGACCACGATGTCGAAGCGCTCGGCAAGCAGGTCGACGATCTTGCCTTTGCCTTCATCGCCCCACTGGGCGCCGATGACTGCGATAACCATAGAATTGAGCGATTGAATCATTGATCCATTGAATCAATGAAAAAATGAATCAATCCTTCATCAGACACAAAACAGGCGCGGCTTGCTGCATCAACAAACTAAGCCGCGCCCGAAACTAGAAAAAAACTTATGCCGCGGTGGCGGTGCTGATGTGCTTGTCAATCATGCGCGAAATCGCGCCTTCGGAAGTCGCGCCGACGACGCGCTCTTCTTCGTGACCGTTCTTGAACAGAATCAAGGTCGGAATGCCCTTGATGCCGTAGCGCTGCGAAACCGACGGATTGTCGTCGACGTTCAGTTTCACGACACGCGCCGTATTGGCGTACTTGTCGGCCACGGCTTCGACGGTGGGCGCGAGCATGCGGCACGGTGCGCACCAGGCGGCCCAAAAATCGACCAGCACCGGCCGGTCACTCTTTAACACATCATTTTCAAAACTAGCATCACTAACTTCTCTTACGTTCTCGCTCATTACTTAGGCTCCTTAAAACTGTTTGTCCAATTTGTGAATCGAAGCTGGGTTTGCCGCCTTACTTGAGCATCGATTCGTACAGCTGAATGTACTTCCGGGCTGCGGCTGACCAGGAATTGTCTGCGATCATTCCGTTACGCTGAATCTGTGCCCATGCTTCCGGCTTGTTATAAAAGTAAAGCCCTTCGCGGATTTTTTCAAGCATGGCCGCGGCGGCGTACGGCCCGAATTTGAAACCATTTCCGGCAGCGGTACTTTCGTCAAAATTCTGCACAGTATCGTCAAGTCCGCCGGTCGCCCGCACAATCGGTACGGTCCCGTAACGCATGCTATACATCTGGTTCAAGCCGCAAGGTTCGTATAGCGAAGGCATCAAGAACACGTCAGCGCCCGCTTCAATCTGGTGCGCCAAAGGCTCGCCTGCATAGCCTTTATAGATGCCCACGCGCGTGGGCGCGGCGTCATGCCAGCTTTGCAAGAAGTCTTCATATTCGCGCGCGCCGGCGCCCAGCGCGATAAAGAATGCACCGGTCTCGAGAATGCCGCCCGCGGCCTGACGAATCAGGTCGTAACCTTTCTGCGAAACCAAACGGGAAATGATCGCGATGATTGGCCGCTCAGGTTCTTCAGCCAGACTGAAGCGGCGTAGTAGATCCAGTTTGCACTCGCGCTTTCCGGAAAGGTCGGCGGCGGAAAAGTTCTGCGCGATGTGCGGATCGGTTTTCGGATCCCAGACGTCGTAATCGACACCATTCGTGATGCCGGCCAGCCGATCGCTGCGCGCCCGCAGTAACCAATCGAGACCATTGCCCTGGTCCGGCGTCTGAATTTCGCGCGCGTAGGTGGGACTCACCGTCGAGATCGCATCGGCGGCTACAATACCGGCTTTCAACGCCGAGGCCGCATTGCCCAACATGAAAGCGTCTCGATACGCAGCGAAGTCCATCCACCAGAGATTTTCAGGATCAAACGCGCCCTGATAGGCGAGATTGTGAATCGAAAAGAGAACTCGGGTTTCCTGGAAGAAGGGCTCATGCCGCCGCCGCGCGCGCAGCTCAACCGAAGCAAATCCAGACGGCCAATCGTTCAGGTGAACGATGTCCGGTTTATCGCCGATGCGCTGCAGCAGAGCGATCGCGGCCCTACAGAAAAAGGCAAAGCGCTCGAAATCATCCGAGTCGCCATAGATGTTTTTGCGGGCAAAGTAGTGCGCCGCTTCGATGAAGTAGGTGGGCGCCCCCAGCGCATCGCTGATGCGCACCGGAACCTGCGCCTTGCGCCCGCGCCAGCTCACTTCCAGATCTTCGACGTAGGTGCCGGTCAGCAGCTCACGATCGACTTGATCGTAAAGGGGCAGAATCAGCAGCGAATCAACGGATTCTTTGTGCAGGGCTTTGGTTAACGAGCCGGAGACATCAGCGAGCCCGCCGGTTTTGGCGAAAGGCAGCGCTTCAGATGAAAGGATAGCAACACGCATGAACGGCAAGGATGAAATCAGAAGGATGAAGGATGAAAAGCTGATCGTTTGAAAAACTTCTTCATCCTTCCGCCTTCATCCTTCATCCTTGCAGTTTACTGCTGCATTGAGGCCAGGAACTCTGCGTTCGACTTGGTCTTCTCGAGGCGCTCGAGCACGACTTCCATCTGCTCGGTAGGCGACAGCGGATTCAGCACGCGGCGCATCACCCAGATACGAGCCAGGTCTTCCTTCGGAATCAGCAACTCTTCCTTGCGCGTGCCGGAGCGTTGCAGGTCGATGGCCGGGAACAGACGCTTATCGCTCAAGCGGCGATCGAGATGAATTTCGCAGTTACCGGTGCCTTTGAACTCTTCGAAGATCACGTCGTCCATGCGCGAGCCGGTGTCGATCAGCGCGGTGGCGATGATCGTCAGCGAGCCGCCCTCTTCGATGTTGCGAGCGGCGCCGAAGAAACGCTTCGGTCGCTGCAGAGCGTTGGAATCGATACCGCCGGAAAGAATCTTGCCGCTGGGCGGAACGACCGCGTTGTGTGCGCGCGCCAGACGCGTAATCGAGTCGAGCAGGATCACCACGTCGCGTTTGTGCTCAACCAGGCGCTTGGCTTTTTCGATTACCATGTCAGCAACCTGCACGTGCCGTGTCGGTGGCTCGTCGAAGGTCGAGGAAATGACTTCACCCTGGACCGAGCGCTGCATGTCGGTGACCTCTTCCGGGCGTTCATCGATCAGGAGCACGATTAGCGTTACTTCCGGATGGTTTTGCGCGATCGAATTGGCGATCGTCTGCAGCAACATAGTTTTACCGGTGCGCGGCGGCGAAACAACCAGGGCGCGCTGTCCTTTGCCAATCGGCGTGACCAGGTCGATAACCCGGGCAGAGAGATTGTCGGCAGCGACCTCCATCTTGAGCATCTCTGCCGGATAAAGCGGCGTGAGATTGTCAAAGAAAACTTTTTCGCGGGCCTGCTCGGGCGACTCGAAATTGATCGCTTCGACTTTGATCAGCGCGAAATAGCGTTCGCCTTCTTTCGGCGGCCGAATCTGGCCGCTGATGGTGTCGCCGGTGCGCAGATCGAATTTGCGAATCTGCGAAGGGGAAACGTAAATGTCGTCGGGCCCGGGCAGGTAGTTGTATTCGGGCGCGCGCAGGAATCCAAAGCCGTCAGGCAGCGTTTCGAGCACGCCTTCCGAAAAAATCAGGCCGCTCTTTTCCGTCTGCGCCGCCAGGACTTTGAAAATCAGCTCCTGTTTGCGCATGCCGGTGGCGCCGGGCACATCCATAGTCTTCGCGACCTGGGTGAGCGCGGAAATCGACATGTCCTTCAGCTCAGACAGATTAAATATTTCTTCTTTTCCGTCTTTGCTCGGAGCGTGATCTTCCGTCGCTTCGACAGTTGCAACGCCGCCGCCATTGTCGCCGCTGCTCGGGTTCGTTCTTCTTCTATTTGCCATATCAGTTCTTTCATTGGCAGCCAAAAAGCTGCCGTACGGATTGAGGTTTCAGCATGCTGTCAATTGATTTGAGCGATGCCCGTCAAAGGGAAAGTCGGTTCTGGGAAGCTCGTGTGGGGGCTTCCACCGTAAACGGTTTATGCCAATTGCTGCCTCGCGAATCCAGACTGTTTAGCTAATCGTGAATTTGATGCTGCTGGCAGGATACGCGTGGTCTCAGAACTCGATCGGAAACTTCTCGTCTAGGCTCTGATTCAGTTTGGAAACCCTATTCTAAACAAAAGTAAAAAAAGCGCAAGTCCCAAGTGTCAACAAAAGCGGGCCCGCTGTCAGCCCTTCTTTTCAATCCCTGGTAGCTCGCCTAATCACGCGCCAGACTTCATTTGCGCCATGGCCTGTTACTGCTGAATAGGCGAAAACATTAGACGTGTTGAGAACTTTCTGCGCGCGCGCAAGGTTCTTTTTCAATTCATTGTGCGAAAGTTTATCGACTTTAGTGGCCACGATGGCGTAGGGCTTGTCGTGATGGACGAGCCACTCGTGCAACTGCAAATCTTTTGTGGTTGGCTCGTGCCGTGAGTCGATCAAATGAATCGATAGCGCCAGCTCGTCTCGCTTGTCGAGGTACTCAGACGCGGCTTTGCTCCACTCTGCTTTCACATCTTTGGGCGCTCGCGCATAGCCGTAGCCGGGCAAATCGACAAACCAAAACTCTTCGTTAATGAGAAAGAAATTCAGCGACTGAGTGCGACCGGGGGTTGAAGAGGTGCGCGCCAAGCCCCGAACGCCGAGCAGGGAATTAATAAAACTGGATTTCCCAACGTTCAAGCGTCCGAGGAAGGCGACTTCGGGTCGTTTGTCGCGCGGCCAATCCGTTTCCTTAAATGCGCTCTTGACGAATGTCGCACTGGTAATTCGCATTCAAAGAACTGGGCAATGGCCGCGCCTTGCGTTAAGCGTTCGCGCCGGCGGCTTTCGTCTGGTCTTCGCGGGCTGCAGCAAATTTGGCCATGCGCTCGCGCATCGCCGGCAATTTCGTTTCGATATCCGGGATGCGTTTGACGACCGCCTCCAGGTTCTTAAGAAAGTCCTGGTTGTCGAACATTTTGCGGACGTCTTCGATTACCGGTTCCATCTTCATATAAACGAAAACGTGCTCGCCGTTGGTTTCGTTGAACAACGCTTCGTCGATCGTGCCATTGTTCACGAACGCGCAAGCCATGTCCCAATAGGAAATGACCATACGGAGGTGGCCGCTGTGCTCGCCGACCATCGCTGCCATCACGTCCTGAATGCTGGTGGGATTGAAAGTAAACATCCAGTTGCGAGCCTCGCGCATAACTGCCTCGCGACGGAGGTCGTAGAGTTTCAGAATAAGATCTGCGTCTTCATGTTTGCCCATCGTGTTTTGCTCCTACAATTCGAAGTTTAGTCGAACCGCCTGCGGTAGCTAGCGGTCAACGGTTGGATCGAAAGCGAGAAAAGTCAGAGATCAACCACCCGCTACCGCCGGTAGTTCTGACCAGTACTGTCTAACAGAAACTATTGTTCTGCAGGTGTCTGCAGGCCCGGCGGCGGTTCGGTTGTCCAGATCGGCGGGGCTTTGGCCTCATCCGCGATCTCAACCGTAGGAGGTTCCTCAACGAGCGCGAGCGCAATTACTTCATCGATGGTTTCGACGAGGTTGATGGTCATCGCGTTGCGAACTTCTTCCGGCACTTCCGGTAAATCTTTTTCGTTGTCTTTTGGCAGAAGGATAGTGTCGATCCCGAATCGATGTGCGGCCAGGAGTTTTTCTTTAACTCCGCCAATCGGCAATACGCGACCGCGCAAAGTGATCTCGCCGGTCATCGCGACATTCCGGTAGACCGGCAGGCGCATCAGCGCCGAGGCCATCGCCACGGCCATAGTGATGCCGGCGGATGGACCGTCTTTGGGAATGGCGCCCTCGGGAATGTGAATGTGCAAGTCGCGCTTACGAATGAAATCGAGACTCATGCCCAGTCGTTCAGCGCGCGATTTGATGCAGGTCAATGCGGCCTGGGCCGACTCCTGCATAACTTCCCCCAGTTTGCCGGTCAAGGTCACCGCGCCGCGACCTTTGACCAGGGTCGCTTCGATCTGCAGCACTTCGCCGCCAACTTCTGTCCAGGCCAATCCGGTGGCCAGTCCGATTTCGCTTTCCGCAGCAATTCCTTGCTGACGGAATTTGATTGGCCCCAGCATTTGCTGGACGCGTTCAGAACCAACCACATCCTTGAAATCGGCCGCCACGCTCTCACCGACAAACTTGCGCGCGATCTTACGGCAACATGAGCCGATTTCGCGCTCGAGATTGCGCACGCCGGATTCGCGTGTGTAGTGCCGAATGATTTCCAGAATGCCTTCGTCGGTAAATTGGAACTGTTCCGCGCGCAGGCCATTCGCCTCTGACTGTTTCGGTATCAGGTGGCGCTTCGCAATTTCGAGTTTCTCGCGCTCGGTATATCCGGAAAGCCGCAACACTTCCAGCCGGTCCTGCAGCGCGGGCGGAATCGTATGCAACACGTTCGCGGTAGCGATGAAGAAGACTTTGGAAAGATCGTATTCGACGTCGAGGTAATGATCCTGAAACATGTGGTTCTGTTCCGGATCGAGAACTTCGAGCAGCGCCGCGCTGGGGTCGCCGCGAAAATCAGTGCCCAGCTTGTCAACTTCGTCGAGCAGCAGCACCGGATTCACCGTCCCGGCCTTCTTCATCATCTGAACGATTTGTCCGGGCAGGGCGCCGATGTACGTCCGGCGATGACCACGAATCTCAGCTTCATCACGAACGCCGCCGAGCGAAAGTCGCACGAACTTGCGACCGGTCGCGCGGGCAATCGATTTGCCGAGACTGGTCTTGCCCACTCCCGGCGGCCCGACGAAACAGAGAATCGATCCTTTCGGATTCTTTACGAGTTGCCGCACCGCAAGATATTCAAGGATGCGGTCTTTGATTTTCGCCAAACCGTAGTGGTCATCGTTCAGGACCTCTTCAGCCTTTGTCAGATCCTTAATCTCTTTCGATTTTTGCTTCCACGGCACACTGACGAGCCAATCGATGTAGGTTCGCGACACCGTGCCTTCAGCCGACATCGGCGGCATCGCTTCCAGCCGGTGCAATTCCTGAAGCGCTTTCTCTTTCGCTTCCTCAGTCATGCCGGCTTCTTCGATTTTCTTCTTCAACTCATCGAGTTCCGCACGCTCATCCTTGCGACCCAGTTCCTTGTGAATCGCTTTGATTTGCTCGTTGAGGTAGTACTCTTTCTGCGCCTT
Source organism: Pyrinomonadaceae bacterium (assembly GCA_035606795.1). Classification (GTDB taxonomy): domain Bacteria; phylum Acidobacteriota; class Blastocatellia; order Pyrinomonadales; family Pyrinomonadaceae; genus UBA11740. The sequence continues at coordinate 15,072 of DATNEI010000227.1, read as the reverse complement.
TTCCATTTGGCGCTTAACCCGCGTTTGGATCGTGCGATCGAGCTGACGCTTCTCTAATTCAATTTCGAGAATTTCAATCAGGCGTGCCAGCCGGGCCTGGGTCGAGAAAAGCTCGAGCAGCCCCTGTTTATCTTCAACTGAAATTCGCAATTGCGAAGCCAGGGCATCAGCCATGTGCGAGGCATCGGCATTACGCATCGCCGTCTGCAACGCATCCGGCTGCACATCAGGCGCCAGCCGCAAGTGTTGTTCAATCAGTTGCGCAACCTTCTGCACTAACGCATCGGTGCGCACGCCTTCTTCGCTGGCCACAGGCGCACGGCGCACCAGCGCAGTAAACGCGCCATTGTTGTTCTCGATACGAATCGTCGTGGCACGCTCGCGGCCTTCGACGACGACTTTAATTTGACCGTTTTCCTGCCGCTGCGATTGCAGGATTCTGGCGATCGTGCCGACGCCATAAATCTGTTCCGGTGCGGGTTCGTCAACAGTGGCATCGTGCTGCGTTGACAAAAAGATTGTGCGGTCAGACGCCAGCGCCATTTCCAGCGCACGGACCGAACCTGGCCGGCCGATTTTGAACGCTACTTTAGTAAACGGAAAGATAACGACATCGCGAATCGGGACCATTGGATAACGGGCGATGTCAGCAGGGGTACGGTCTGAATATTCTTCCATGATTGGCTACTGCGGAAATTGAACGAAAGACTCTCGAAGATTTGCGTGGAACAAACAAATAAATGACGAATACTCGGCGTCTCTTAATTTGAATTCCGCCGCAAAATTCGAAAAGGGCGAGTTTGCCTCTCGATCTCTCGCCCTTTTACTAACCGGGGTGATTGTAAACTATTTTGCCATGAAGCCGCCACTCCTGAAATCGCCAGGATTTCCAAGCGTATTTACTTGTTCAATTCATCTTTCAAGTTCAGGTTGCGTATTAATCGATGCAAATAGTTTGGATGCAGGTTTAAAAGGCGAGCGGCTGCCGTGTAGTTACCATTAGCCTGTTTCATGGCGTCAATGATCATCTTTCTCTTCATATGCACCACTTGCTCGTGATAGTTCGAGCCGGATTCGCTGGACGGGTCTGCCTGAAATTCCACCACGACCTCGGGCAGGTCGTCAGCCAAAATGTGTTCAGTAGTGCCAAGGACAATCGCGCGTTCAATCGCGTTCTCCAACTCGCGCACGTTGCCCGGCCATTCGTAATTCATCAATAGACGCTTTGCTTCAGGCGAAATCCCAAACACGACGCGATTACATTTGTCGGCGTATTTGCGCGCAAAATAGTTCGCCAGCAGCGGGATGTCCTCGCGACGTTCGCGTAGCGCCGGCATCTTCAGGTTCACAACGTTTAAGCGAAAATACAGATCGCGGCGAAAACTTCCCCGGACCATCGCATCTTCAAGGTCGCGATTAGTAGCGGCCAGCAATCGCAAATCGACCTTAATCGTGCGGTTGCCTCCCACGCGTTCGAACTCCCGCTCTTGCACGACCCGAAGGAGCTTCGTCTGCAGCCCGGGAGACAGATCTCCAATTTCATCGAGAAAGATCGTGCCGCCGTCGGCGAGTTCCAGACGGCCTTTCTTTTGCACGAGAGCGCCTGTGAATGCGCCTTTCTCATGGCCAAAGAGTTCGCTTTCGAGAAGTGACTCGGCGAGCGCCGCGCAATTTACGGCGATGAACGGTTTGTCCGCACGCCGGCTGTTGCGGTGAATCGCGCGCGCGGCCAACTCTTTCCCAGTGCCGCTCTCGCCGGAGATGAGAACAGTGGAATCCGTCGGCGCGACTTTAGAAATCAACTGGTAAACACGCTGCAAGAGCGGGCTTTCGCCGACCATGTTGTGCTCAATGTCGGCATCGCTCAGCAGTCGCTCATTTTCGTTTTGCAAGCGCTCGAAGTTGCGAGTGTTTTCGATGGCCACCGCAGAAATCGCGGCCACGGCTGTCAGTAGCTGCAAATGATTTTCATCGAACCTGGTGGTGGGGTCGTCCGTGTCCAGATAAATCACGCCCAGCACCCGATCAAGCACAATCAAAGGAACGCAGAGAACCGACCGCGATCGCGCGGCAATCAAACTTACCGTCTTCAGATCGTCACTGTTGTCCGGCTCGGCCAGCATGATGGCGGATTTATCAGTCAACGCGCGGCGTACAATTGTGCGGCTCACATTCACTGTTTGCATGGGACCGCCCGCGCGATCCAGCCCGAACATCGAGGAGAATTCATCAGGAGAGTCCGCGTGCGTGGCCGTCAGGAGAATCGCTCCATGCCCTGCCGGCACTACTTCGAATAGAAGTTCCAACAGAGCTTTTTGCAGCTTGTCGAGACTGCGGATTGCGTTAATCGTGGTGCTGATCTTGAGAAAGGCGCTGAGGTCACGCGCCATAATGTACAGCGCATCGCTATACGTCATGCGGACGGCGGGCCCGCCGAGCAAAGGAACTTCATCAAAACGAATTTCGCTGGTTTGAGATGGGTCCTCAGTCTCTTCGATCAAAAAGAAGAACTCTGACTCGCCAATTTGGACGCGATCGCCGTGGTGTAATGCACAACGCTTAACCGGAATGTTATTAACGAACGTTCCGTTGCGACTGTCGAGGTCAGCGATGACATAGCAATCGCCTTCCTTTTCAATCATCGCGTGGCGACGCGAAACAGCGGCGTTTCGGATTCGCAGATTGGCGCCAGTCTGGCGGCCAATTAAGACCGGACCCTCGGTCATAGGGATAACCGTGTCTTTCAACTTGCCGGTAATGGAGGCGAGTCTCGGCTTCATTGCAGCTATTCAAAACCGTTTGCGCCGGGGGTTCGCGCCAAGTGTACGCATGTATGCAACGGCAAGCAAGACCATTTGCAAGGCTATCCGAAGTGTTAGCGGCGCTATCCGATCGGATAGGAAATGATTGTGGAAAATCTGCCGGGACAGACTCTCGAAAGAATTCACCGTTACGCTTAGTTGTTGAGCTTTCGAGCTTTATGCGCCGATTGCAGATCGCTGTGATTCTGATCAATGAGTGGCACGTCAGTCGCAATGGACCGGTGAAACCTCGTGTCAACCTCAAAGGCTAGAGGCGGCTCCTCACGATGCTCTCTGACAACGAACGCCCCACGCAAGGGCGAGCAAATTTTTCAGTCTCGCCGAAGCAAAAACGGCAACCCTGCTGAACCCCAGGGTTGCCGTTTTGTTTTTGTGAACTGAGTTTTTCGAGTTTAGGCAGCCGCGTCATCAACGCCGGCAAGTCCCTCGCCCGGTATCGCCCGATGCCTCTCAACCATCTCGCTGGTGATCACAAATTCCTTTATTCGTTTCTGAGAGGGCAATGTGTACATTGCGTCGAGCAGTAATTCTTCAAGGATCATCATCAAGCCGCGAGCGCCTACTTTGCGCTCAACCGCCTGTTGCGCGACGCGGCGCAGCGAGTCATCTGTAAACCGCAGTTTGACGCTGTCAAAGTCAAACTTCTTTTGATACTGCTTGACGAGCGCATTCTTCGGCTCCGTCAGGATTTTGATCAAGGCAGCTTCATCAAGTTCGTGAAGCACTCCGACAACGGGAAGGCGACCGACAAATTCCGGAATCAATCCGTATCTAATCAGATCTTCTGGCTGGACATGCCCGAGCGCGTCTGCCTGCCGCTGCGAACCGCTCTTTACCTCGGCGTGAAAACCGAGTGACTTGTTGCGCATTCGTTTTTCGACGACTTTCTCCAGACCGACGAAGGCGCCACCGCAAATGAAAAGGATGTTAGTTGTATCGACCGGGAAAAATTCCTGATGGGGATGTTTGCGTCCGCCTTGCGGCGGCACGTTGGCGATTGTGCCTTCAAGAATCTTGAGCAATGCTTGTTGCACGCCTTCACCCGAGACGTCGCGCGTGATCGAAGGGTTCTCATCTTTGCGACAAATCTTGTCGATCTCATCGATGTAGATAATCCCTTGCTGAGCGCGTTCGACGTCGCCGTTCGCTGCCTGTAGAAGTTTCAGGATGATGTTCTCGACGTCTTCACCGACGTACCCTGCTTCAGTGAGCGTCGTCGCGTCGACAATCGTGAACGGGACGCTCAACATGCGCGCCAGCGTTTGTGCCAGCAGGGTCTTGCCGGTGCCCGTCGGACCAATCAGGATAATGTTCGACTTTTGGATTTCAACTTCCGCGCGTCGGCGCGTGAGTTCGATGCGCTTGTAATGCTGATAGACGGCCACAGCCAAACGTTTCTTGGTTTCGTCCTGGCCGATGACATATTCGTCGAGAAAGGATTTGATCTCGCCCGGCTTCGGCAGCGGAGGTCGTGAAGCTACCGACTCAGCCTGTTGGTCGTCACTGATAATTTCATTGCAGATGTCGATGCATTCGTTGCAGATGTAGACGGTAGGACCCGCAATGAGTTTCTTTACTTCATTCTGCGATTTACCGCAGAACGAACAACGGAGCGTGTCGTCACTTCTTCTTACCATAGTCCGGGGAACTCCATCTCTTCAGATTGTCGGGCCTACTTCAGATGTGGGGCTGACATCTTCAATTCGTCGGCACCCGCTCAAAACGACGGACACATTCATGACTTGCGCCAGCTACTCGCGGTGCGCAATCACTTCGTCTATTAAACCATATTCTTTCGCCTGAATGGCTGACAAATATCGATCGCGTTCGACGTCGAGTTCAATCTGATCCAGACTTTGCCCGGTGTGCTTGGCAAGAATTTGAGACGTCAACTCGCGAATGCGAATGAGTTCTTCGGCATGAATGCGAACATCGGTGGCCTGTCCCTGCATGCCGCCTGAGGGCTGATGAATGAGTATGCGTGAATTGGGCAGCGCGAAGCGTTTGCCTTTGGCGCCGGCTGTCAACAACAGCGCGCCCATCGATGCGCACATGCCGACGCAGATCGTGGTCACGTCCGGCCGGATGAACTGCATCGTGTCGTAAATCGCCAGGCCGGCAGTGACTGAGCCGCCCGGCGAGTTGATGTAAAGATTGATGTCTTTTTCAGGGTCCTCAGCTTCCAGGAAAAGCAGTTGCGCCACGATCAAGTTGGCAATCTGATCGTCAATGGGCGTGCCGAGAAAAATGATGTTGTCTTTTAGGAGTCGTGAGTAGATGTCAAACGCGCGCTCGCCACGCGACGTTTGCTCGACGACCATCGGTATCAGCGCCATAACAAATCAGGAGGCAGTAAGCAGGAAGCAGTGAGCAGAAAAAACGTTCGCGAAGTTTATTCTGACTCCTGACTACCGACTTCTGACTCCTGTTTTTCTTCCTTCCACTCTTTGTCGGTTATCTTCGCATTCGCGACTAAGAAGTCGAGCGTCTTGCGATTGCGTAACCTCGGAGCGATGCTACGTTCGCCACCTTGCTTTGTCAAGATAGCTCGCACTTGTTCTGGTGACTGTTTTGATGCATCCGCAAGCGCATTAACCTCGTCTTCGATCTCCTGCTCGCTGACATCGATCTTTTCTTCGTCGGCTATCCGATCGAGCAAGAGTGAGCCCCGCAAATCGTAACCAGCCTGGTCTTTCAAAGAGTCACGCGCCTTCTCCCAATCGAGTTGGGGATTCCGCGGATCGATCCCCTGGCCAACCATGTCGCGCACCACAGACTCGAGCCGATGCTCGGTCTGATGATCGACCAGCCGTTCCGGAAGTTCGAACTCGTGGCTGTCGACCAGCTGGCGGACAAGATCGGCGCGCAGCTTTCCTTCTGATTCATTCCTGGCCCGCGCTTCGAGATCGGAGCGCAATCTCGTGCGCAAGTCCGCTAACGATTCAACTTCATCGCCCAGACTTTCAGCCCATTCATCGTCGAGATCCGGCAGCTCTTTAATGCGCACGGCCGAAACCTTAACTGTGTATTCGATCGTTTTGCCGGCCAGCCCTTTGGCGCTGAAATCCTCCGGATAATCGACCACAAAAGTCTTTTCGTCGTCCGGTCTTGTCTCGCTAAGATTGTCTGTGATCGCCTGGACAACGCCTTCGCCGCCCAGCACCACGTCTACGTCTTCGACGTTGATAGGCTCAGCCTCGGGCTCGTTCACGAACACGCCGTGGAAATTCGCAGTGACTGTATCGCCGATTTGGGCGCCGCGATCTTCAACCGGCTGGAGCGATGCTGAGTTCTCGCGCAGTTGCGAAATGACCTGGTCGATATCTTCGTCTGTCACCGGCCGCGTCCGCCGATCAACTTCGATTTCTTTGTATTTGCCGAGCTTGATATCCGGCAAAACCTCGACGTTCACGTTGAACGAAATGGCACTCTGCCCAAGCTGATCGAGACCGGCTGTGTTCTCGAGGTTTAGTTGCGGCTCGCCCAGCGGTTCGAGGTTATGTTCGCTAATCGCGTGTTGGACCGCCTCGGGAATAACTTCACGGAGAAGTTCAGTGCGGATTTGATCTTTGAAACGAGTACGCACGACTGCGCGCGGTGCGTGACCGGGGCGAAAGCCGGGAACCGTTGCCGCCTTTGCGTATTGATCGCTGATGCGATCGTAAACTTTGCGGATAGCGTCAGCATCGATTTCGATGTCGATCTGTTTTTGCGTTGATGAGATTTCTTTTAGTTCAGTCTTCATAAGAAAAGTAAGCAGTAGGCAATAAGCAGGAAAACGAAGGTAGCTAACGGTGCAATAAAGCAACAGCCACAAAACACAAGAAATCGCTTACTGCTTTCTGCCTACTGCCTTCTGTTCCTTGGTGCGAAAGGGGGGACTCGAACCCCCACACCTTTCGGTACCAGATCCTAAGTCTGGCGCGTCTGCCAATTCCGCCACTTTCGCGAACCAGACGCGAGAATAGCACAGCGATTGATCTGTTACAGAACGGCGAGCGCTGCTGACCACCGGGTCACCGAACCGCGAACAGTAGCGAGCGGATCAAGCATACTACTTAAAAGAAGTAAGGCACTGATTCTATCAATGTCGCGTCTTTGATCCGCTCACTACCGTTCGCGGTTCTGTAACAGAGCAAACCGCTTCACGAAGAGGAAAACCGGCAAGCTAATCGCGAGTAGGCCCAGCGCCCACAAACTGTTCTTCGTGTCACCTGCAACCGCGCCGGCAAGAAAAGCGATCGAACCGGCAATGACGATTAGAGTCGTCCAGGGGTAACCCCAAACGCGATATGGCCGCGGCAAGTCAGGTTCGCGCCTGCGCAAAACGATCACAGAGATGAAGGCCATTGTGTAGTACGAGACGAAGAAGAAGGCGACGACCGCGAGGACCTGATTGAACGTTCCGCTCAAAATGAAAACTACTGCGACCAGCGTGCTGATGAGCAGCGTAATCGTCGGCGTGCCACCTTTGTTCACAACCGTTCCGTGATGCGTGAACAAACCATCGCAGCTCATTGCGTACAGCGTGCGGGGCGCGCTTAAGGTGTAGGCATTGATGGTGCTCAACATCGAAATAATTGCGAGGAGGCGAATAACTCTGTCGCCGTAGGGGCCGAACATCACCGTGGCTGCTTTGCCAACTGCGAGTTCATCGCCCGCGATTCCCTTAATACCAAGCAGGTGCACCAGCGCGAGATTTATCAACACATAGATCGCCACCACCGACAACACGCCGCCGAACATCGAGACGGTGACGTCGCGCTTTGGATTGCGAACCTCGCCGCCAAAGTAACAGACGCCGTACCATCCGTCGTACGTATAAAGCACGCCCTGCAACGCCAACACAATCGCCGCAAGTACCGCGAAACCGTGGGGAACAGTCGTTTGAGTAACTGACTGCGATGTGACCGCTGGTTGATGAATGAACGCGATAATCCCGAAGGCGGTAAACGCGAGCACCTTAATCAGACTCGTCACATTCTGTGTGTAGCTGCCCCAAAGGACTCCGCGCCAATGAAGTAGCGCAAAGAAAAGCGTGACTGTTAGCGCCACCAATTTTTGATGAGCGGCCAGTGCGGGAAAGAGAACTTCGGAATATTCGCCGACCACCATGGAGATTAGGGCGATGGTCGCGCAGGTAGACATGCAATCGCTCCAACCGACGATGAAGCCTGCATAGTCGCCCAGGGCACGATGCGCAAATACGTAGAATCCGCCGGAACGCGGAATCATCGCGCCGAGTTCGGCGACTGATATCGCTCCCAGCAGAGCGTACACTCCGCCAACAATCCAAATTCCAATGAACAGCGTCGGGGTAGGGAGCTGCGCGGCTACTTCGCCGGGCGTGCGCAGAATGCCCATCCCGATCGTGCCGCCGATAGTCACAGCCAGTCCGAACGTCACACCCAGGACGCGGAGCAGGCTTCCGTGTGATTTCGCGTTTTCAGCCACAAACAGACGGATTTACACAGATTCAAAAACCACAGTGAACACAAGTAATCGGATTCTTAATCGGAGTAGTGTTCATCTGTGGCTCGCTGTCGACTACAACGTGCGCGTAACTTTGGAAAGCGAGCGCGGCTTATCCGGATCGAGTCCCTTTGCTTCTGCCAACAGCGCCGCGAACAGTTGGGCGGGGATGATGTAGGGAATCGGCGCGAGAAACTCATCAATCTCGCGTGGCATGATGATCGACCGTGAGCAGGCGCGGGCCACTTCCAGATCGGCGGTGATGGCCATTGTCTCGGCGCGCAACTCCTGAAGACGGCGAATCAGATCGTTTGTTCCGTCGTGCATCACTCCCGGCGGGACAAACAGAAAGACCGGAAAGTGTCGCTCGATCATGGCCAACGGGCCATGCAGAAAATCCGCAGAAGAAAATCGCTCCGCGACGACGTAGCACGTCTCCATCAACTTGAGCGCAAATTCGTAAGCGTTCGCGTAGGCGAGTCCGCGCCCAACCACTACACAGTTCTCCATGAAGGCGTATCGCTGCACGAGTTCGACAATCGCCGGCTTCTGTTCTAATGCGCGCGCGGCGAACTCCGGGATCTTCTCGTAGTCGATTGAGATGCCGTCCTGCGAAAACGCCGCGGCCATCATGTAGAACAGCATCATCTGTCCGGTGAACGTTTTCGTGGCCGCCACCGAACGTTCTTTGCCGCCGTGCATCAATAAGGTCTCATCGACCAGCTTGGTCATTGCTGATTGCGGCTCGTTAGTGATGCCGATGGTGAACGCGCCGCAGTCACGCGCGTTTTCGAGCACGCAATTAATGTCCTGGCCTTCACCTGACTGCGACACACCAACCACCAGCGCGCGCTTGAGGTTTAGCTTCGCGCCATAAAGTGTGTGCACTGAAGGGGCCGAGAGTGAAACGGGAATTCCCGTTGTGATTTCGAGAAGATAGCGGCCGAACAGCGCCGCGTTATCGGAACTGCCGCGCGCTACTAAGACAATGAGATCGATGTCGCGCGCTCGAAGAGTGGCCCCCAGCCCTGCGACCTTCTGGCGTTCTTCCGCGATCGTCTTTTCGAGCGCGACCGGCTGCTCGGCAATTTCCTGAAGCATCAGGGACATGAACCATTCCTCACCGGATGTTTAGATAGCGGACTTGTCCGCGGTGCCTTGTCGGCACAAGTGCCGACTCTAAACGATTTGTAATAAGAATCGATATCAGGTAAATAGTGCGGCGCTTTCGATCAACCCAATCAGCGAAAATTATGTCAGCTATAAATCATTCCGCGCGTCGGCGACTAACTCTAACACGAACGTTCGCACATCGAATTGTAATTGTGGGGGCGCTGGCAGTGGTCTGCACTTCCGTCGCCGCACAGTCTCAGCGCCTTCAGATCATTCCCGCCCCGAAGTCGATCGAGACCGGCCCCGGCGCTTTTACGATTGATCGACGCGGTCGAGTGGTACTGGCCAATGGCAAGTCGGCCGACGATCGTTTCGCGGTTGATGATTTCATCGACGATCTGAAAACGAGTGCGAACGTACAGCTGGCAATCGGCAAGGGGCGATCGCGCGCAATCCTGGTTGGCGAACTCGACTCTTCTGCGGTAGCTGAATTCGTCAAACGAAATGGAGTCACGGTTCCTGGCGATCTAAGCGCCGAAGGTTACATCCTAATCGCAACCGCTGAGCAGGTGATGGTGGCGGGAAAGACGGAAGCCGGAACTTTCTACGGGCTGCAAACGCTGAAGCAGCTTGTCCGAGGCGAAGGCGTGCAGGCCTTCATTCCAGCCGTGAAGATTGTCGATTGGCCCACGATGCGCTGGCGCGGAGTTTCCGACGACATCAGTCGCGGCCCCGTCCCGACCGTCGATTACATCAAGCGGCAGATTCGCACCGAAGCATTCTTCAAACTGAACATGCACTCCTTTTATATGGAGCACACGTTCGCGAGTGAATCGCATCCGTTGATTGGCCCGGAGGGCGGATCGCTCACGGCTGCGGAAATCAAAGAACTAGTCGCGTATGCACGGAAATTCCACGTTGAACTCGTTCCCGAGCAGCAGACTTTTGGTCATCTTCACAAGGCGCTGCGCCTGGAGAAGTACGCGGAGCTTGCTGAGACGCCTTATGGCGACGTGCTCTCACCGCAGCAACCGGGCACCTACAAACTGATCGCGGACTGGTACAAAGAGCTGAACGAGTTGTTCCCGGGACAGTTCTTTCACATCGGCGAAGACGAAACATTTGAACTCGGGCAAGGGCAGAGCCGAACAGAAGCGCAAGCCAAAGGCGTAGGCGCTATTTATTTCGAACATCTCAACCGCGTTCGCGATCTGCTGAAGCCCTATAACCGCAAGCTAATGTTTTGGGGCGACATCGCGCTCAATCATCCCAATCTGATCGGTGATATTCCCAAAGACATGATTGTGATGAATTGGCAGTACGGCGCGCGCGACGACTTCTGGTCATCAATCAAACCGTTTCAGGACGCAGGTCTGCAACAGTTTGTCTGTCCCGGTGCGCAGACTTGGAATCAAATCTTTCCGAATCTTGATGCGGCGGCGAAAAACATCGTGAATTTTGTACGGGACGGTCAGAAAGCCGGGGCCATCGGAATGATGAACACGACCTGGGACGACGATGGCGAGTCGCTCTTCGAAATGTCCTGGCATCCGATCGTGCTGGGCGCGGCCGCGTCGTGGCAGGAAGGCGGAGTCGACATTGATAAGTTCGACGCTGACTTCGATTGGGCGTTCTTTCGCAACGATGGCGATCAGTTTATTAAGGCGGAACGCGCGCTAGGCGATGTAAATACAGTTCTGGGCACGGGCCCTTCGGACGAGATCTTCTGGCGCGATCCTTTTACAACCTGGTTTCAGGGCATCGCCCGAAATAGCGCGGACAGCGTGCGGCGAATGAGGCTGATAGTCGAAGACGTGGCGGAGTCTCTCACGCGTAACGAAAAACGGGCACGACGCAATGGTTCAGCGATCGCAGCGATGAAGTTTGCAGCGCAGCGATTCGATCATACAGGCCGGCGCTATGAGGTGATGAAGAAGTTCAGCGATCAATACTGGGATGCCTACCTGAACTTGGGCGACCGCGTGAAAGTGCGCAAGTTGCGGTACTACTCCGGGGCGATTTACAACAACCTGCGCGAAATGGCCGAGGAGCTTTCGATCCTGAAAGAAGGCTATCGCCGCCAATGGCTGGTAGAGAATCGGCCTTATTGGTTAGAGAGCGTGCTGGCTCGTTACGATCAGATGATGGCAATCTGGCTGACCAAGAGCCGGGAGATGGATGAAGTGCTACGAAAATATGAGGCGACATCGACGCTGCCAAATCCGGAGGAATTTGGGTTAGGGACGCGGCCTGTAGCGCCGCCGGCGCAAAGATGATTCATCCACAGATTACGCAGATTACACAGAAAGGGAGGCAGCTAGAGCCGCGCGATGTCTTCGTGCCGTAGGCACGAAATATTTATAGCCCGTGGGCTGAGCGACGTTTCGAGAGCCCATTTATGGGCGACAGAAATATGTCGCTCCTAGCGGAGCTAATAAACTCTTCTTGTGGGCGGTTCTATAAATATCTCGCTCCTAGCGGAGCGATGCAACGTTACGTCGGGTTCTTTCCAAAGCGGCGTAATCTGCGGATAAATACTTAGGTCTTATGCCTGAACAACAACAACGCCTGGTTTCACTCGATGTCTTCCGCGGTCTCACCATCGCCGGCATGGTGCTCGTTAACAACCCGGGCAGCTGGTCACACATCTATTGGCCGCTCGAGCACGCCGAATGGAATGGATGGACGCCGACCGATCTCATCTTTCCATTTTTCCTGTTCATTGTGGGCGTCGCGATTCCGCTGGCTTTCGGCAAGAGGATCGAACGCGGTGATAGCAAACGGACGATGTTTACCAAGGTCGCGATTCGCTCCGCGATCATCTTTCTCCTCGGCGAATTTCTTGCCGGCGTTCCCTATTTTCATCTCTCAACGATTCGCATTCCCGGAGTGCTGCAACGCATCGCCGTCTGTTACTTCTTCGCTTCACTCATCTACCTGACGACGCGATTGCGCACGACCGCGATCATCGCAGTCGCACTGCTCGTCGTTTACTTCATTCTGATGAAGCACGTGCACTGGAACGGTTATTACGTCGGCGACTTGAGCAAGGAAGGAAGTTTGGCGTCGATTATCGATCGTAAAGTCTTCGGTCCGCACATCTGGAAGCAGGGGATGGTTTACGATCCGGAAGGCATCCTGAGCACGATGGGCGCGCTGGCCACGACGCTGTTTGGCGTCTCGACTGGCTACTTGATTCGAGCGAAAGACAAGACACAGATCGAAAAAGTCACGCTGATGTTTGTTGCCGGAATCGTCTGCATGATCATCGGCTGGTGCTGGAACCCGTGGTTTCCGATTAATAAGTCGCTCTGGACAAGTTCGTACGTGTTCTTCACCGGCGGACTGGCGTTGCAGTTTCTGGCGCTGTGCTACTGGCTCATCGACATCAAAGGTTACAAGCGATGGACGAAACCATTTGTGATTTTTGGAGTGAACGCGATCGTTCTCTTTGTCGGCACGGGACTCATGGCGAAATTGACGGGAATGACTTCAGGCTTTATGGGCCGGTTCAGTTCGCTGCTGCATGTCACCAAACCCGACGGCTCGCCACGGGCATTGCAGCCGTTCATCTACGAGCATCTGTTTGCGTCTTGGCTCTCGCCTAACAATGCGTCGCTGGCATTCGCGATTTCATTCATTCTGTTGTGGCTGTTCTTGATGTGGCTGCTGTATAGGAAGAACATCATTATTAAAGTTTAGTGTCAGAAGCCCGAGCGTAAGCGAGGGCAATTCTAATCAAGGTCGCCCTCCCTCACGGTCGGGCTTCTGAGACGGGTGATAAAGGAGAAACAACAATGCCGACTTACATTGCTCTGCTGAAATGGACGAGTCAGGGGATCGCGAACGTTAGAGATAGTGGTAAGCGACTCGATGCCGGCCGCGAAGCTTTCGCCAAAGCGGGCCTGAAGCTGAAAGATGCTTACCTGACCATGGGCCGATACGATTTAGTCACCGTGGTCGAAGCGCCCGACGACGAGACTTATGCAAAAGCCACGCTCGCGCTTGGCGCGCAGGGAAACGTCAGTACTGAGACATTGAAGGCGTTTACCGAGGACGAGTACCGGCGGATTGTCGGCTCGCTGTAGAGCCGATAATCAGCCGCAGATTTGCGCGGATAAACGCGGATTCAAAAACAATTAGAATGATTTCCGGTTTTCTTATCTGCGTTAATCCGCGTTCATCTGCGGCTAATATATCCCGGACCGCGCAGCACTCGTCCTGAATTCGCCGGCGTCCGCTGACCGTTGTCCACTTCAATCTGGCCGTTGACGATTACGTAGTTGATGCCGACCGGATATTGGTTCGGCTCTTCAAATGTAGCGCGATCAATCACAGTCTTCGGATCGAAGATTGTGATGTCCGCGAAGTAGCCCGGTCGCAACAGTCCTCGCTGTTTTAATCCCACATTGAAAGCCGGCAGACCGGTCATCTTGTGAATCGCGAGTTCCAGGGGCATCAGCTTTTCATCGCGAACATACTTACCGAGAATTCGCGGATACGCACCCCAGCCGCGCGGATGCGATTTTGAGCCGGCGAGCGGCCCGTCAGTCGCGCGCGCACCGCTATCGGTGCAGATGCTCACGAAAGGAGATTTCAAAGCAGCTTTCATGTCGTCTTCGCTCATCATGAAGAATATCGCGCTCGTCTGGCCGTGATCAGCGATGATGAAATCCAAGAGTGCATCAAGCGGATCTTTATTTTGCGCGGCAGCGATTTCCGACATGCGTTTGCCTTGCCATTGCTCCAGGTCGTGGTTAACAACTGAGCCAATCAAAATTCCGCTCGGCCCGCCGCTGCCCAGATAAATGTTCTCCCAGTCTTTCGAATCGGCGGTGATCTCCTTCTGCAAACGTTCACGCGTAGCCGGATCCTTCAAGCGCGCGACCATTTTGTCAGTCCCGCCCTCGAGTGCCCAGGGTGGCAAACACGCGCTCAAAGAAGTACTGCCGGCGACATACGGATAGACATCGGCGGTGATTTTCAAACCTTGACGTCGCGCGGCTGCGATGCGGCCAAGCATCTCAGGCATGCGGCCCCAATTCTTCTTGTAAGCGGTCTTAAAATGCCAAATCTCAGCGGGGATGTTCGCGCGCCGGGCGATCTCGAAAACTTCTTTCATTGAATCGTCAATCGCGTTCGCTTCGCTGCGTTGATGCGAAATGTAGATGCCGCCATATTGATGTGCGACCTTCGCCAGTTCCACGATCTCGTCGGTCTTCGCAAAACGCGCCGGCACGTATTGCAGTGAAGTCGAAACACCGAGTGCTCCATCCTTCATCGCGTCGGCCACGAGCTGCTTCATTTGTTCCAGTTCCGATGTAGTCGGCGGCCGATTGTCATAGCCAATCACGTATTCGCGCACCTGGGTCGCCCCGACGAAAGTGCCGAGGTTCACGCCGGCGCCTTGTTTATCCAATCGCTTGAAATACTCACCGAGCGTGCGCCAATCAACCGTCAGGTTGTATTTGCGATTGAAGTCTTCCTGCTCTTTGAGAATGCGATCGTTCACCGGCGCGATCGATTCGCCTTCACCGGTAATCTCGGTCGTCACGCCCATCATCACCTTGCTCATCGCGCGGGGATCGATCAGCACGTATGTTTCGGATTGTCCGAGCATGTCAATGAATCCCGGCGCAACGACCTGTCCACGCGCGTCGATTTC
>DATNEI010000223.1:0-13512 GCA_035606795.1 Pyrinomonadaceae bacterium | reverse complement strand
TCAGGCCGGCCTGCTCGAGCGGGTAAAGGTGGTACGGGGTGACGTACGCGACCAATCTCTGCTGGAACGCGCGCTGGGCGAATATGAGGTCGACACAGTCTTTCATCTTGCTGCGCAGACGATCGTCCAAATCGCCAACCGCAACCCCGTCTCGACGTTCGAGACCAACATCGGCGGCACCTGGGCGCTTTTAGAGGCCTGTCGCCGCAGCCCGGGCGTTCGCCAGATCGTCTTCGCCTCTTCTGATAAGGCTTACGGCGAGCACGAGAAACTTCCTTATGACGAGAGCGCGGCGCTACAGGGCCGCCATCCCTATGATGTGAGCAAGTCATGCGCCGATTTGTTGGCGCAGGCCTACGCCAGTACTTATCAACTTCCGGTTGCGGTCACGCGCTGCGGAAATTTTTATGGCGGCGGCGATCTGAACTGGAACCGGCTGGTACCCGGAACGATTCGTTCAGTCCTCCGGGACCAAGCGCCCATCATCCGTTCTGACGGACAGTTCGTTCGCGATTATTTTTACATCGAGGACGGTGCCGCGGCTTACATGCTGCTCGCTGAGCGCTTAGCGGCAAAACGCGAGCTGGCCGGACAGGCCTTCAATTTCTCAAATCAAATTCAGGTGACTGCTTTAGAGCTGGTGCAAAAGATTCTTTCGTTAATGGATTCCAGGTTGGAACCTCAGATTCGTAACGAAGCAAGTCACGAGATCTTTTGCCAGTCTCTCAATGCCGAGAAAGCGCACCGGTTGCTGGGCTGGAAACCTCTCTATACGCTCGATGAAGGACTGAAAGCGACCATCGAGTGGTACAAGGATTTCTTGTCCGCGTAAACGTGTATTAGTTGTATATGAATATCGAAGTTCACACCCGTACGCATTGCCGCGTTTGTGGCTCAGAAAGGCTGCGCGAGTTCCTCAACCTTCCCAACACGCCCTTAGTCGCCGATTATCTGCGCAAAGAAAAGCTGGGCACCGAGTTCATCTGGCCGCTGAGAATCTTTCTTTGTTTGGAGTGCGGACTGACGCAAACAGCGCACGATATAGATGAACGCAACTATTACGATGATTATCAGTACGCGCCTTCTCTCTCTCCATTTACGCAGCGCTTCATGAAGCGGTTGGCCGAAGGGCTGTGGCAGAAGTATGAGTTGAAGCGGGGCGATAACGTAGTCGAGATCGGCAGCAGCGATGGCAGCCAGCTCTCGTATTTTCAAGAGTTGGGCGCGCGGGTGCTTGGCTTTGAGTTTTCCACGCCGTTAGCTCATGAAGCCAGACGAAAAGGAATCGAGACCCTGCAAACGGAGTTCGGCGATCAGTCGGAAACCATTCCGGCTGACCGGTTGCCCGTTCAACTCGTGATCACGACGCACACCTTCGATCACATGCCCGACCCTGGCGGTTTCTTGAGGGCCGTTAAGAAGGTGCTCGACCCGCAGCGAGGTTTGCTCGTGATCGAGGTGCATGACCTCGACGAGATTATTGCGCGCAGAGAATTCTGCCTGTTCGCGCACGAGCACCCCGGTTACTACTCGGAGCAAACCATGCAAATGGTGCTGCGTCGGGCCGGATTTGAAATGATAAATGTTGATCTGATTCCCAAGCCGGAGCGCCGGGGTAACTCGCTGGTAGCCGTGGCCACGCCACAAGGCTCACGCTGGGCAGCTGACGCTTTGTCACAGCCGCCGCTCGATCCGCAAAAGTTGGAACAGAGCTACCGGAGCTTTGGCGATTCCATTCAGACCAGTCTGAATGGCCTGCGCCGCTTTGTGAAGTCGAAACGCGATGCGGGTCTCAAGCTGGCGGGCTACGGTACGGGCGGACGTGGTGTGATGACGCTGGCGGCGATCGCTGAGCCCGGTGACTTTGCTTATGTTTGCGATAAGAACCCCGGCTTTCACGGCCGCTATACACCTGGGTCTCATATTCCGATCTATCCGGCTGATCAGTTACTGGCCGATCCGGTTGACGAAGTTATCGTATTTTCGTTCGGCTATTTTCAGGAAATCTTTGATGAACTGAAGGACTTTAGAGCCGGTGGCGGGCGCTTGATCTCGCTACTCGATTTGCTGTGACAGCAATCGGACGGCGACGCTTCACTTCGTGATAGAGAGAAATGCGCGAAGGTGACGGACTACGCTGCGGCCCTAACAACAGAATGAAAACAAAAGATTACATCGCGCAATTCCTTGCCGAACAGGGCGTATCAACGGTTTTCGAATTGCCTGGCGGCATGAGCGCGCATTTTATCGACTCGCTCTATCAACAGGATCGCGTTCGAATTGTAACGGTGCATCACGAACAGAGTGCCGCCTTCGCGGCGGATGCGGTGGGCAGACTCACCGGATTCCCCGGGGTGGCGTTCGCTACCAGCGGGCCGGGCGCCGTAAATCTCCTGACGGGCGTGGGGAGCTGCCACTTCGATTCCTCGCCGGCAGTTTTTATCACCGGTCAGGTAAATCGAAGTGAGCTGAAGGGTGATCGGGCAATCCGGCAGCTTGGTTTTCAGGAAACTGATGTGGTCACCATGGCCATGCCTATCACCAAAGCAGCGTGGCAGGTACGGACACCTGAAGAAGTGCCGCATCGCCTGCGTGAGGCATTCGCACTGGCGACCGCCGGGCGGCCTGGCCCGGTTTTAATCGACATCCCGATGGATGTACAGAGCATGGAGGTCCCAGGTGACGCGCCAAACGCCACTGCAACGGAGGCTAATCACCAACCGAAGATCGACGATAAAACACTGGAAGAATTATTCAGCGAGCTGAAAAAGGCGCGCCGGCCATTGCTGCTCGTCGGCGGTGGCATTCGCGCGGCGCGCTCGACGGAACTGCTGCGCACGCTCGTCAAGCAAATACAAGTTCCCGTGGTTAATTCCGTGATGGCGGTCGATGCCCTTCCGTTTGCCGATCCGATGCGCGTCGGCATGATTGGCACCTACGGCAATCGTTGGGCGAACCTGGCAATTGGTCGCAGCGATTTCCTACTCGTCCTGGGAAGCAGGCTCGATATTCGGCAGACGGGCGCTGACACCAAATCGTTTAAAAGCGATCGCGTTATTTTTCATGTGGATTGTGAAGCCGGCGAAGTCAACAACCGGGTCGTGGGCTGCTATCCGATCCTTGCCGACCTTGCGGGATTCCTAAAAGCGGCAAACGATTTCGCTGCCACGCAACAATTTGACGCCCGGCCTGACTGGCTTGCAGAAATCAGTGAACTGCGCCACACGTGGCCCGACACGAAAGAGGTTTTCGACATTAGCGGCATCAATCCGAACTCACTAATGCACATGCTCTCGACCGTCTCGCAGGCCGCCGGCGCTTACGTTGTTGATGTCGGTCTGCATCAGATGTGGGCGGCTCAGTCGCTCGAACTCACTGACAGCCAGCACTTCCTGACATCCGGTGGTATGGGCGCCATGGGCTTCTCGCTTCCGGCGGCCATCGGGGCGGCGGCGGTGCTGGCGCCGCGGCCGGTAGTCGTAATTGCCGGCGACGGTGGGTTTCAATTAAATATCCAGGAATTGCAAACAGTAGTGCGTAACAATTTTCCGATCAAGATCATCGTCATTAATAACAAATCGCAAGGCATGATTCGTCAATTCCAGCAGACATACTTTGACGGCCGTTATCAGTCATCAGTCTGGGGTTACAGCACGCCTGATTTTGCGCGCGTGGCCGAGGCCTACGGCATTCCCGGACGAACGCTGGCAAACGAAGAAGACATCGAATCAGCCCTGGGCTGGCTTTGGCAGAATCCAGGTGAACCAGCGCTTTTGGATGTGACCATAGATCTGAATGCAAACGCGTACCCGAAGATCGCGTTCGGAAAGCCGCTCACCGAAATGGAACCATTTGCATCTCCGGTGGAGCTCGAGGGCACTTAACTGCGCTGGAAGTCAATCGCCTCATGAGCACCAAACCGCCGCTGTTATCCATCTGCATCCCCACTTACAGTCGTGCTGAACTGCTGGAATCAGCGCTCACCTCGCTGGTCTCGCAGGTGAGCGAAGTAGCAGGTGAGGTCGAGTTGATCGTTTCCGACAACTGCTCGACCGACCAAACGGCTGAAGTCGTCGAGCGCATGTCGCGGGAATGCCCCATTCGCTATCACCGGAATGAAGAGAACGTCGGCGTGGTGGACAACTTCCTGGGTACCGCCAAAGATCTGGCGCGCGGCGAGTTCTGCTGGATGATGGGGGACGACGAGCTGGTGCGTCCGGGCGGTGTGCGAAGTATTTTGGAAGCAATCAAGGCGCAACCGGAACTCGATTATTTTTACGTGAATTATTCGATAGACACGTTTGACCGCAGGCCCGCCGGCGTCGTCAGAACAGATGACTTTTTCACCTGGACGCGCACGGGGACCGATAACGTCGATGAACGCCGCATCGAGCGTTGGGAGTCTCTGCTCGCTGAAGACTTTAATTGCCTGACGGCAATTTACTGCTCAGTCTTTCGGCGTTCGATGTGGTTGAAAGTCGCGCGCAATTTGAAAGCGGGTGAACCTTTCACTTCTCTCGAGCAGACCTACCCCCATTCGTGGATTTTGGTGCGCGCAATGGTGGGAAAGCCCGCGTGGGCCAGCGGCTATCCGTGGATTGTCATGTGCGGCAAAGAGAGCTGGGCTGATTTTATCCCTCTGGTTGTCCTGGTGCGTTTCCACGAATTGCTCGACGACTATGTGGCGCAAGGCGTCGAAGCGCGCTACGTGGAGGCCCACCGCAGACGCATGCTAAGCTACGCGACCGAACCGCTCACGAGGATTCTGCAGGGTGAAAACTTACCGCGACTGGAGTCGTTTTCCGCTGTAGGTTTTGTCGTTAAGCATTGGCGTTACGATGAGCTGTGGCGGGCGCTATACCGGTCCACCCTCACGGCCTCAATCGGGCAGGTCGCACGGCGCTCGCCAGTGCTTCTTCCGTTTGCGCTGGGCGCGCGAGCGCACCTGCGTCTGACCCGGAGTTACGAAAAGTTGCGGGCACGATTCAACGGATCGGCGCGTGGGGCGATTTACTGAGCCGGCATGTGTGGCATTTGCGGAGTTTGGGGCAAAGAAGATCGCGGCGCGGTTAACCGTATGGTTGCTGCGATGCATCATCGCGGCCCCGATGATTCCGGCGTCTTCACCGATACGCAAGCGGCGCTGGGAATGACGCGGCTGGCGATTATCGATCCCACCAGTGGCGGCCACCAGCCCATGACGACTCCCGACGGCGCTCTCGTCGTCATCTATAACGGAGAGTTGTACAACTTTCACTCCGAGAAAACCCTGCTGGAAAAGCAAGGCTATACATTCTCATCAACTTCCGACACGGAAGTTGTGCTGCGCATGTATGAACATTATGGCGATGATTTCGTGAAGCGTATGCGCGGGATGTTCGCACTCGCCATTTATGATCGCCGGCGCGGTCCAGGTCGTGAGCGTCTGTTACTCGCGCGCGATCAAATGGGAATCAAGCCGCTCCTCTACGCCCATGTCAACGGAACTTTTGTTTTCGCCTCTGAAATAAAGTCACTGTTAGCCAGTGGCTTGGTCCCGGCAGAAATCGATCCAGTTGCGCTCCGTTTACTTTTCACTTACGGATCGATCTATCAGCCGCGCACGATCCTTCGGGGCGTTCGCATGCTGCTGCCCGCGCACCGCATGATCCTCGAAGGCGGACGAGAGCACAGCGAGCGCTATTGGTCGCTTGGCTTGGATCGTGACCGTTCACTGCGCGGACGTTCGTATGAGGAACAAGTGGAAGAGGTTGCCGCAGCGCTGGACGAATCGGTGCGGCTGCAAATGATTTCTGATGTTCCGCTGGGCGCGTTTCTTTCGGGCGGACTTGATTCAGCGCTATTGGTTGCATTAATGGCGCGGCAAACAGGAGTCAGCCGGCTAAAAACCTTTTCCGTCGGCTTCGAAGATGAGGGGCGCGAGATCGACGAAACTGATGACGCCGAGCGCACCGCGCGACACATCGGCACGCAGCACTCGCGGATCGTGGTTACGGGCACAGACGTGCGCGAACGCATTAGTCACATTGCGCGCGGTTTGGATCAGCCGACGGTCGATGGCGTTAACAGCTATTTCGTTTCACTCGCGGCGCGGCGCGCCGTAACCGTCGCAATTTCCGGCACCGGTGGCGATGAGTTATTCGCTGGTTATGACTGGTTCGCCAGGATGGCGCTGGACGAGGCTGAACGTCGCGAAACACCCAGGTGGAAATCTCTCGCGCGTGCGGCCGTGGCTCCCGCGGTGCGCATGCGACTGTTCAACTCGCTGCCTGAGGGCCGCGCCCGAAGTCGCGTCGAGCAGCTCCGCCAGACGACTGACTTTCGCACGCGCTATGTCGGGACTTATCACGTGTTCGGCAGCCAGGGAGCGGCCCGAATTATCGCTGCGCCCTGGCGTGATGAAGCCGAAGTGGGGCAATCCGCTTATTACGATTTAGGTGAGATCGATGAATTGCCGGGCGGCTCGGCGATTGAGCGCGTCACCGGCGTCTGCTTGCGCGGCTACACCACCAACCAATTGCTGCGCGACATTGACGCGGCTTCCATGGCGCATTCGCTCGAGGTGCGCGTGCCCTATCTCGATCCAATAGTAGCTGACACGGCGCTGTCGTTACCGGACCGCGCCAAGCTCGGCTCTCAACCGCGCAGTCGCGCCGACATTGCGCGAAGTTACCGCGAGGCCGGCACGAAACGCGTGTTGTTGGACGTCGCCAGACCCTTGTTGCCGGCGGACTTTGACCTGAAGCCTAAACGCGGCTTTGCGATGCCATTTGACAGCTGGTTGCGGGGGCCGCTTCACGACGTGATGACAGATACGCTGTCAGAAATTTCCGTGCGGCGCCGCGGCCTGCTGGACGCTAAAGAGTCAACAGCCGTGCGCGATGAGTTTCTTGCCAACCGTTCTGACTGGCCGCGCGTCTGGCTCTTGATGATGACCGAACTTTGGGCGCGGGAAGTGTTAGACTGCGCACCCCAGGAGCTTATTGAAACTCAAACTGGCGAACTGCCCGAAGTGATCGCGGCGCGCCGAGGGGCGGCTTAAGCGGCGTGGGCCATCACGCCCGACCCGCGCACGATGAGTCGAAACTTCGACACAGACGATTACCCAGGCAGGCCCAGAATCCTTTTTCTCGGTCAGGGCGAAAGCACGCACAGCCACGCCTGGATTGATCTTCTCCAGGACTCATCCTTCAACATTCGTCTGTTTTGTACGTCCGACGGCCTGCCGCCCGATGATTGGCCGGTGCGCACGTATGTGACGGCGTACGAGCATGGGCCACTGAATTCCGCAACGCGGGCCGCGCTGCACTCGTCAAGTCAGGCGGTGCGGTTTACCAGGAGGAATGTCGCGCGTGCCGGTCGCGTCAACGTTCCGGAGATGGCGGATCGTTGGCTGGCGAGAATCATTCGCGATTGGCGACCTGACATTATTCACACGCTGGGATTGGAATCCGCGGGCGAATATTTTTTCCGATTGCGGCGAAGATTCGCCCTCGAAGGAATCGGCAAATGGGTTTTGCAACTACGCGGAGGATCTGATCTGGCGCTCGCGCATCTCGATCCGGATCGCGCGACCGCGCTTGCAGAGGTGCTACAGGCGTGTGATCAGCTGCTCAGTGACAATCAGCAGAACTTTCGCATCGCGCGAGAGTTTGGAGTTCGCGAGGAGCAGCTTTCGCGCATCGGCACGGTTCCCGGCACGGGTGGTGTGGACGTTGACGCGATCGCATCGCGCCGGCAAGGTCAACCGTCGGCGCGGCGAGTGATTCTTTGGCCGAAGGTTTATGAGTGCGCCTGGTCAAAAGTCCTGCCTGTGTACGAAGCGCTGAAAATGTGTTGGGACCAATTGCAGCCGTGCGAACTGCACATGCTGGCGATGACTGACGAAGCGCGGTTGTATTTCTGGACGCTGCCGGAATCGATTCGCCGCGGCTGCCGGTTGATGAATCGAGTCCCGCGCAGTGAAGCGATTGAGGCGATGACGCGCGCGCGTCTGCTGCTGGCTCCATCGCTCGTAGATGGGACGCCCAATTCGATGTTCGAGGCAATGGCCGGCGGGGCACTCCCGATTGTTTCGCCGCTCGAGACGATTAGCGCCATCGTGAAGAATGAAGAGAACGTTCTGTTTGCGCGCAACCTGTATCCGGAGGAAATAGCGTCGGCGCTGGTGCGCGGAATGACTGATGACGCTTTGGTAGACGGTGCAGCGCAGCGGAATCTCGAGTTGGTGAGTCACCTGGCTAACCGCCGAGAAGTGCAACCGCGCGTCATTGAATTCTACGAGTCTTTGGCCGCTGAAGCGCGCTAGAATTGTGACGCGCTGCCGGCAACGATTGAGATGAGAGTGTTGATTATTGGAGGCACGGGAATGCTGGGCCATAAGGCGTGGCAAACATTCGCGCCCAGGTTCGACACTTACGCTACAGTTCGGGGCATTCCCTCGGACTACAGTACATCCGGGATATTTGATGAAGGCCGGTTGATTGGGAACGTTGTTGCCGAAGATTTTCACAGTGTCGAACGTGCCGTTCAATCTGTTGAACCCGAGGTCATAGTCAACTGCATTGGCATCGTCAAGCAGGACGCCTCAGCCAAAGATCCAATCGCCAGCATTACCGCTAATTCACTCTTTCCCCATCGTGTCGCCAGGCTTTGTCACGGATCAGGCGCTCGGTTGATTCATCTCAGCACTGATTGCGTCTTCTCAGGACGCCAGGGCAACTACCAGGAAGACGATCTGCCCGACGCTGAAGACCTCTATGGCCGTTCAAAGCTCTTGGGAGAAGTGTCGGGTGACAAATGTCTGACGATTCGAACCTCAATGATCGGACGCGAACTCAAAGGCGCGCACGGACTGCTGGAGTGGTTTCTCTCGCAGTCAGGAAGCGTACGCGGGTACAAGCGGGCGATCTTCAGCGGCTTTACGACCGGCGCTCTGGCTCACTTGATTGCTCGGGTCATTGCTGAAGCTCAGGGCCTGAGTGGAATTTGGCACGTGGCGGCGTCACCCATTAGCAAATTTGACCTTCTAACACTGGTAAAGCAGACTTACGGACTTGCAACCGAGATAGACCCGGACGAAACATTCGTGTGCGATCGGAGTCTTAACGGCGCACGCTTTCGCGACGCCACCGGGATTCAAGCGCCGTCATGGAAGCAGATGATCGAAGATATGCATGCTGATGTGACCCGATACGAGGAGATTCGCAGCCGATGATTTTGCAGGACAAGCGGGTGGTGGTGACCGGCGGGACAGGCTCGCTGGGTAAGGTGCTGGTCAAGCGTTTGCTCACGGGCGAATTGGGGATGCCGCGCCAGATCACGATTTTCTCGCGCGACGAAGCGAAACAACACTCGATGCGTCTGGCGTTTCAAAACCTGCGCGCGCCTACTGACGAAGTCATCTACCACAACTTCGAGCAGCTATTGCAATTTCGTATCGGTGACGTGCGCGATTTGGCCAGTGTCTCAACCGTTTTGCGCGACGCCGATGTGGTCTTCAATGCCGCCGCGCTGAAGCAAGTTCCTTCCTGCGAATACTTTCCGTTTGAAGCTGTGCAAACCAACATCACGGGCGCCGAAAACATCATTCGCGCGATCCGCGAACATCGGCTGCCGGTGCAAACAGTGGTCGGAGTTTCAACCGATAAAGCCTGCAAGCCGGTCAATGTCATGGGCATGACTAAGGCCGTGCAAGAGCGCCTGTTCGTGCGCGCCAACCTCGACATTAGTGATACGCGTTTTGTGTGCGTGCGCTATGGAAACGTACTGGCATCGCGCGGCTCAGTGATTCCTTTGTTTCACGAACAGATTCGTCGGGGCGGCCCGGTGACGATTACCACCGCCGACATGACGCGATTTCTGCTGAGCCTGGAGCAAGCGGTGGATACTGTCTTCGCGGCGGTGCGTGAAGCCGCGCCGGGAGAGACTTACATTCCGCGCGTGCCATCAGCGCAGGTGACCGACGTAGCGAACGCTCTGATCGGCGAACGCGACATCAAAACGAGTGTGACTGGGATTCGCCCGGGTGAGAAGATTCACGAAATACTCGTCTCAGAAGAAGAGGCACACCGCACGATCGAGCGGGGCGAGTACTACGTAATCAAGCCGATGCTGCCTGAACTGCGCTCTGCCGCAGATGCTCCGAATCCGATTGGACGCGAGTACAGCTCAGCAGATAACGTCATGAATTGTGAAGCTGTCACCGAACTCCTGAAGCAGCATAAACTGATGGTGGACGACCGGTTTGTTTACGAGGAAGACATGCTGGCATGAAGATTCTGACGATTCTGGGCACCCGCCCTGAGATTATTCGGCTGAGCCGCGTGATCGACAAGCTCGATCGTCTTGCGGATTCGCACGTGCTGGTCCACACGGGGCAGAACTACGACGCGCGGCTGTCCGACTTATTCTTTGATGAACTCGGTGTGCGGCGGCCCGACCACTATCTCGGCGCGCGCGGCGACACCTTTGGCGAGCAAATCTCAAACATTATTGCCGCGTCCGAGCGCGTGCTTCGTTCCGAACGTCCCGACCGCCTGCTGCTGCTCGGCGATACCAACAGCGCTTTGTCGGCCATCGTCGCGAAACGCCTCGGAATTCCCGTTTACCATATGGAAGCCGGAAATCGATGCTATGACGATCGGGTCCCGGAAGAAGTTAATCGCCGCGTCATCGACCACAGCAGCGACATCCTGATGCCTTACACCGAACGCAGCCGCAAGAACCTGCTGCGCGAAGGGATTGACGGTCAGCGAATTTACGTCACGGGAAATCCAATTCTCGAAGTTATCGAACACCACAGCGCGCAGATTGAAGCGTCAGACGTATTGCTGCAACTAAAGCTTCAGCCGCGCGAATACTTTCTGGTGACGATGCACCGTGAAGAGAATGTGGACAGTGAAGAACGGCTCCGCGCGCTTGTCGAATCGTTGGTCGTGCTAACGCGCCAGTACAACCGGCCCCTGATTGTCAGTACGCACCCGCGCACGCGTGCCGTGCTCTCGCGTTTCGGTGTCGACGTGGCCGCCCATGAAGGTGTCCGTTTCGTCGAACCGTTTGGCCTGTTCGACTTTGTGAAACTGGAACGAAACGCGCTGTGCGTGTTATCGGATTCCGGGACGGTGCAGGAAGAGTGTTGCATCTTTGGCGTCGCGAACGTGACGTTGCGCGACGTCACTGAAAGACCCGAAACGGTCGAGTGCGGCAGCAACATCCTGAGCGGCGCGGACGCGGTCGATGTGCTCAGGTGCGTCCGTACTGCTCTCGACAACCGCAACAAATGGACTCCACCCGCCGAGTACCTCGCGAAAGATGTAAGCAGCACCGTGGTCAACATCGTCCTCGGCTACGATCATGAATCGGCCGGCATCCCTCGCGCCAAACCGGTTATCAAGCAATCTCACACTCAGCACGCGTAATGAAAATCGCTTTGATATCTCATAGGCTGCCGCCCTCGGGAGCCGGACAAGCGTTGGTCATCTATCGAATACTTCAAAACGTCGACCCGACCCGTTACTGTCTGATATCTCCGGAACCGCAACCTGGGTCTTCGAAAGCTACCTACACTGCGGAGCTACCGGGCCCACACTATCGATTGCCGCAGCCATTTCGCGTCAAGCGCGGCGAACGGTTTGGGCTGCGACATCTGCGTGAAGGAATGAATATTCCGCTCGCTGTCAGGCAACGCGCTTCCCGCATCGCTGACATCGTGCGCCGCGAGAAATGTGAAGCCATCGTTGCTTGCACGGGCGAAGTGACCCTTTTACCGGCTGCGTATCGCGCCAGTCAAAGCCTGCGAGTCCCGTTTTATGCGTACATCTTTGACGATTATTCGTACCGCGAATGGGAAGACCCAGCTGCCGCCTTCTGGGCCAGACGCTTTGAGCCGCGCTTGATGAAAAATGCGGCGAAAGTAATCGTGCCGAATGAAATGTTGGGTGACGATCTGCGGAAACGATATGGCATCGAACCCGTAGTCATTCACAATTCGTTCGACATCTCTCCGTATGAAGTCAACGGCCGGCCACGTCCTGATAATGAGGAAGTTAAGATCGTCTACACCGGCGAAATCTACGAAGCGCACTTCGATGCGTTTCGAAATATGATCGAGGCGCTCAAAGCGATGAACCGCCCCGACGTGAAACTGCACATTTATACGAACCGCTCGGCGGAAGACCTCGACAAGCTGGGAATCAGCGGCCCGGTCGTGCATCATCCCGGTCGCCCGGTGACAGAAGTTCCGAACATACAGATGAACGCGGATATGCTGTTTCTGCCACTGGCGTTTGATTCGCCTTATCCGCACCTGGTGAGAACATCATCAACGACAAAACTGGGCGAATACCTGGCCGCCCGGCGGCCGGTGCTCGTGCACGCGCCGAAAGACTCTTTCGTTAGTTGGTATTTTCGCACTCATCAGTGTGGTGTCGTCGTCGATCAGAATGATCCCTCGCGTCTGGCAGAGGGAATTCAAAGCATTCTGCGCGATGACGCATTGCGCCAGCGCCTAACGACAACGGGTTGGGAACGCGCGCGGCAAGACTTCAGTATCGAGAAGTCTCGCGCAGATTTTGCGCGGCTGGTCGGCTGGAACGAGGCGGAACACAGATGAAGCCCTTGCGCATTCTCTTCGTAGCTCGGCCGTACAGCGTGCACACATCGCGGTGGATTAACCAAATCGCCGACGAAGGTTGGGATCTGCACTTGTTCCCATCTTCCGAATCCCCGCTGCATCAGGACTATCGCAACCTGACGGCTTATTATTTCGAGCGAAATCCTCGGGCGCAATTGCACCAGAGTGTGAAGACGCGTGTGTTGTGGCCACTGACGCGTGGTGGTTCGCGAGTACGTTCGCTCGCCGGGCGGTTATCGCCAAACTGGACTGATCGCGCTGAATGGCTTGCCCGCGTCATTCGCAAAATAAAGCCGGACATCGTTCACGCATTGGAGTTTCAGGAGGCTGGTTACTTGATTGCCAGTACGAAAGCTCTCTTTGCGCCCGGGGAGTTTCCGCCGCTCATCGTTTCGAACTGGGGCAGTGACATCTATCTTTATGGCCCACTGCCGGACCACACCGAAAAAATCAAAGGAGTGCTCAAGGCTGCCGACTATTACACCGCCGAATGCGAACGAGATGTAACGCTGGCGCGAGAGTACGGTTTCACCGGGAGCGCCTGGCCCGTGCTACCAGCAGCCGGTGGCTTCGACATTGAGAATATGCGACAGTACGCGCAGCCGGGGCCGGCATCACAGCGACGCGTAATCGCGCTGAAAGGCTATCAGCACTGGGCTGGTCGAGGGTTGGTCGGCCTGCGCGCTTTGGAGTTGTGCGCGGACGTGCTCAGGGCGAAAGATTATTCGGTCGCTGTCTATTCGACTTACAACCCCGACGTTCATTTGGCGGTGGCGCGCGCGGCGAGCCGAACTGGTTTGCGATTTGAAACCACCACGCGCGAAAGCCGCGAAGATGTGTTGCGGGTTCAGGGCCGGGCGCGAGTATCTATCGGCTTA
>DATNEI010000214.1:0-50053 GCA_035606795.1 Pyrinomonadaceae bacterium | reverse complement strand
GTTAACAAATCGAAGTCCAAACCTGCCTACTGCTTTTTGCCTTCTGCGTTCTGTTTCTGGTAACTCGCGCGCACCGTCGTCTTGATGTTTCCGCGCACGTTGAAGTCGCCTTCGATCTCCACGCTAAGTGGATCGCACGCGTTCACAAAGTCTTCGAGGAGGATGTTGATGACGTGCTCGTGAAAAATTTTTACTTCGCGAAATGAATTGATGTAAAGCTTCAAACTCTTCAGCTCGATACATCGATTGTTCGGCACGTACTGAAGTCGAATGGTGGCGAAGTCGGGAAAGTCAGAGAACGGACAGATGCATGTGAATTCGGGAATCTCGAAATTTATCGCTATCTCTTTGCCCGGGAACTCGTACGCAAAAGTATCGAGCGGGTAAAGCTGCATCTCTTCCCGCGGAGTCGCGCGCATGTCGAGCCCCTGTGAATTTGTAGGCGCCAGTTCAGTTGCCATATGCAGTCTTAGATGATTAGGACCCGGGCACGTTGTATGAGCTGTCACGCGACCGGCCAATCATGAAGGGCGTAATTAAAATCAGGCCGGCGATGAAGCCACCGATGTGCGCCGCGTAGGCTACGCCGCCGGCTTTGCTTCCTGAACCCAACATGCCGAGGCCACTGATGAGTTGAAGCACAAACCACAGTCCGACGGCGATAAATGCGGGCACAGGCACAAAGAACCACGAGATCATCACCATCACCCTGCGTGTCGGGAACAGGAGAATGTATCCACCCAGCACACCCGAGATTGCGCCTGACGCGCCCAGACTCGGCACCAGCATTTGTCCCTCGTTACCGCCCGCAAAAAGCGCGGTAGCAAATACATGCGATAGCCCGGCGAGAATTCCACAGACCAGATAAAAGATCGCGTAACGAAGGTGACCCAGACGATCTTCAATGTTGTCGCCAAAGATCCAAAGAAAGAGCATGTTGCCAAAGATGTGCGCGATACCGCCGTGCATGAACATCGATGTGATCAAAGTGAGCCAGACGGGAATCGGCGTCGGCTGCAATCCGGGAATGGCGACTTCCTGACCGGTGACCGGCTGAAGCACAACTCGATCCCGCGTGACGATGTCGCGGCCGGTAACAATCTCTGCGGGTACAGTGGAAAACGCGTAAGTAAATCTGTCGTTCGTGCCGAGGCCCTGGAGAAATATAAAGACGAGGAGGTTGATGGCGATCAGCAGGTAGTTGACTACCGGCGTCGTGCCCCGATCTCGATTGTCGTCTGCGATGGGAAAAAGCATGATATTTATTGCCGATTTTTGATTGCCGATTGCCGATTGAAATCTGCTAAGTGGAAATGGAGTTTTACGGCGGCACTCCAATCAAAAATCTAAAATTGGCAATCGGCAATGTTGTCTCATCCTTCTGCGGCTGCTTCAGCCAGCGCCGGCTCGCCTGCAGCAAGTTCGCGCTTCACTTCTTCAGGCGTGCCGAACACCGCGGCTTTCTTATCATCGAACTCGCCTTCCCAGCGCGCGACCACGACCGTAGCCAGACAATTTCCCAAAACGTTCACGGAAGTGCGCCCCATATCCATCAATTCATCCACGCCGAAAATCACGGCCACGCCAATCGGCCCAAGGCCGCCCGGCATAAAACTGTTCAGCGTCGCCAGCAGAATCACCAGCGCGGCGCGCGGCACGCCCGCGACGCCTTTTGAAGTAATCATTAGCGTCAGCATCATGACGATCTGGCGGCCGAAACTCATGTGACCGATGACCGGCTCCGCCGCCTGCGCGACGAACACCGAAGCCATGGCCAGATACATCGTCGTGCCGTCAAGATTGAAGCTGTAGCCGGTCGGCATCACAAAGCCGACAATGCGGCGTGGGACACCGAGGCGCTCCATGTTCTCCATGGCTTTGGGCAAAGCCGATTCGCTGCTGGTCGTCGCAAACGCGATCGTGAAAGGTTCGCGCACGGCTTTGAGAAACTGTTTGATAGGAACGCGCGCGATCATCATTACCGTGCCGAAGACAAACAGAACCAGAACTACAAGTGCCAGGTAGAGCGAACCGATCAGTAGTCCGAGATTCTTCAGCACCTGCAATCCGTTGGTCGCAATCGTGTGGGCCATGGCCGCGCCGACGCCGATAGGCGCGAACATCATCACGTAATTGGTGAACTTGAACATGACCTGCGCCAGCGCTTCGCAACCGCGCATGATTGGCGCAGCCTTTTGGCCCATCGCCGAAACGGCCATCGCGAACAACACGCTGAACGCCACGATCTGCAGCACGTCGCCGCGCACCATCGAATCGATGACGCTTGCGGGAAAGATGTGCACAATCAGATCGCGGAAACCTTGTGGCTGCGTCTTCACCAGAGAAGTGATGTCGCTGCCGCCCACCAGTGCCACGCCGGCGCCGGGCTTTGTGAAGTTCACTATTGCCAGCCCAATGAACAGCGCAATCGTAGTGACGAGTTCGAAGTAAAGCAGCGCCTTCGCGCCCATGCGCCCCACTTTTTTAAGATCGCCGCCGCCGGCAATTCCGACGACCAGCGTCGAGAAAATCAGTGGCGCGATGATCGACTTGATCAGGTTGAGAAAAATGTCTCGGAGGAAGTAGACGTTATTGCCCCACTTCGGACTGACGTAACCGAGCAGTCCGCCCAGCACCAGGCCAAGAAGGATTTGAGTTGTCAGCGAAGGGCGATACCAGGGGCGCTTCGCAGTTTCGAGTTTCGAGTTCCGAGTTTCGAGTTTCATGCGTTTACACAGGAATCCAATCACAACAGTGCTGTTCGATGGAGGGGCCGATTTCCGAGTGGCGGACTCGAAACTCGAAACTTGAAACTTGAAACTGGTTTCTCATCGTCCCCACCTCAATTTGTCCCTGAGCAAGTCAAAGTAATTGCGATTCTTCGGCTGCACCAGATTGAAGGCCGTTTTGCTTTTGCGAATCACTACGCGATCGCCGGCCTGGATGGGAAATCCCACCTGGCCATCCAGAGTGAGCGCGACCTCCTCCTTCTCAGTCATCAGGCGCACTTCAATCACCGAATCATCCGGCACGACGATCGGGCGATTCGACAAAGTGAACGGACAAATTGGCGTAATCACCACGGTGTTCATCGTGGGGAAAATGATTGGTCCGCCTGCCGACAAATTGTAAGCAGTTGAGCCTGTCGGCGTAGAAACGATCAGCCCGTCCGCGCGAAACGAATTCACGAACTGGCTGTTGAGGTAGGTTTCGATTTGAATGATCCGCGCCAGCGCTGACTTGTTCATTACGACGTCGTTCAGCACGCGATTCGTCGTCACCAGGTCATCGCCACGATGCAGCTCGACGGCGAGCATTACTCGAGTTTCGAGTTTGTAGTCGCCCGCGAGGATCGATTCCAGCGCGCTGAAGAGTTCCTCAATGCGGAACTCTGCCAGATATCCCAGGCTGCCGTAATTGACGCCAATGACCGGGACTTCACAATCGCCGAGCATCCGGGCCGTGGCGATCATGGTGCCGTCGCCTCCCAGCACGAGAATCAGTTCAACTTGCTTCGGCAATTCTTCATCCGGGACGACTGCGACGATGCAGCCAGTCTCGTGCTCGATGCGTTCGCGATCGAGTGCCGGTCCGCCGACGAGGGCGATGTCGCGCGCCGTCAGCCATTCCGTCAGCTTGCAGAGCGTCTCCAGTGCTTCTGGCTGATGCGGTTTGACGACCACGCCAATGCGTTTGATTGAAGTCATTCGCGGTAATTGAGTGCCTTAATTAACCACAAAGCCACAAAGAGCACAAAGGAATTAGTGTCACTACGCGGAGCGGTAACGACCGGTACAGAACCGCGAGCGCTAGCGAGCGGGTTAAAGGCGCAATGCCAGCAAGGACTCCAAAAAATCGGTTTTCAAAGTTGAGTCTTTGGTCGTTACCGCTCGGGGTACTGACATCTGTACAGCGCCAGAAACTCTACGTTGCCGTCTGCGCCCTTGATCGGCGACTCGATCACCCCGCCCACGTTCAAACCAAGCGATTCAGCCGCAGCGTTTACTTCGGTGATTACACGTTGGTGCTGAAGTGGATCTTTGACGATGCCGCCTTTGCCGACTTCGCCTTTGCCGACTTCGAACTGCGGCTTTATTAAGGCGATGATGCGCCCGAAATCAGCCAGCAGCGGCGCCACTGCCGGCAGAATCTTTGTGAGCGAGATGAACGAAGCGTCAATAGTAATCAGGTCGAACTTGCTGGCGAAGTCCGTCGTCGTGAGGTGACGGGCGTTAACTCCTTCGCGAACCTCGACGCGGGGATCGTTGCGGACTTTCCAGTCGAGTTGGTTATGACCGACATCGAGCGCGACTACTCTACTCGCGCCGTGTTGCAGCAGACAGTCAGTAAATCCGCCAGTTGATGCGCCCACATCGAGGCACACCGCTGCGTTGACATCAACGCTGAATTCGCGCAGAGCTGCTTCCAGCTTGATTCCACCGCGGCTGACGTATCGTTGCGTCGCAGTCTCTTTGATTCGTATGTTTGCGTGTTGAGGGAAAAGTTCGGAAGGCTTTTTAATAAGTTGCTCGTCGACTAAAACCGCGCCGGCCATTACGAGCGCATGCGCCTTTGTGCGCGAGTCGGCCAGACCTCGATCGACGAGGAGCTTATCGATACGCTCGCGCTGCATGGCGCAGATTGTAACGTAAGTGGCACAGACTGAA
The DNA here is from genome assembly GCA_035606795.1 of Pyrinomonadaceae bacterium. Lineage (GTDB taxonomy): Bacteria > Acidobacteriota > Blastocatellia > Pyrinomonadales > Pyrinomonadaceae > UBA11740. Next base: position 45,386 of record DATNEI010000214.1, on the reverse strand, counting down.
GTCTGTTCGCGCTTACGCTACTTTGTTAGTTTGCAAAAGAGCGCGCGGGGAATCTGCCAAAGACAGCTCAGTCGCGCACTGCTTACAGAGCCAGACTAAGACTCTGGGCGCATCGACCCAATAAAAGGGAGAAATCTTCGTGGCCATGCGCACCGCATCATCACTGTGCAATCGTTGGAGCGCCTGAATGAAGAACATTCCGTTGTACATGTCGCCATCAGTACCGCTTTCTCGATGCACACACTCCCGCTCGTAGAAAAACTGCCGCTTCATAGGGGTTAACCTTCCTCTCGCGCCGCACCGCGCGAGCCGCCTCACACACTAATTCGGATCGTCGGGTTGCTCTCTTATCAATGAGGAAGGGCCAGCAAGCGAACCAGGAAAGGGCAAAAAAAGCGCTGTTCGCTACGGACGGCATGATGCCACGCGCACTAAGAGCGGTCAATACTCAAATTATTATGAATTCGAGATAATCGCTGCGGTTTCGGGCGAAGGGAAGACGTCCGGCGAAGCAAATTTTTGATAGGACTAGGGATTTGGCCCATCGAAAATGTCCGCAATTCGGCCGGCGCCTTTCTTGGGTGGCGGAGTGGCATCCTCGTCCGGAGAATTCACGCGGCGCTTGCGAGTAAGTTTGGTCGCCTCGGGATCTTCGCTCTTCTTTTCGGACTTAACGGCTGGCCTGGCTGATGGTGGGTCTGTCGAGACTTCGTGGCCGGGCTGCGCAATGGTTGCTGGTTGCGTCTGAGCAGCGGACGGCGACTCAGTTTTCACCTCGACAGAGACCGCTTCCTTTTCTTTGTCCGGAGGTTTTGCGTTCGGATCTGTTGAAGCTGCGACAGCGACCGGAGACGCTTCGCTCTTTGGCGGAGTTGTCAGGTTCTGAGTCACCGGTTGCGTCGCGATCTCGGCATGGCCTCGCGATTCGTAGTAGTTCACACCGGCCGCGCCCAGCGCCCCGCAGAATGTCGCCAAGAGAATCACCGGCAGCAGCGTCCGCAGCCTGCGCCAGTTTTCACGCACTTTGGCGCGGCCGATCGGCTTTACCTGTCGCGCAGTGGCGATCGTCCGCTCGTCATCGAAATGCGGCGTTGGGAGGGTCAGTGGTACTTCGATTCTGGTGGAGCTCATATCCTTCCGAAACCTTTAGATGCAAGTCTAAGGCCTCGCGTTCCGATTGCGCGGCGTGGAGCGACTGGTTAGCTGCCTGAGGATGGACACGGCACAAGGTCGTTGTCACTTGATTGTGGTTACGTGGAATTTTGGGTGTCTTCGTCTGCGGGGCCGGCGTCGGGTGAGATCCCCGATGGGAAAAGAAGAGTTGAGTGCAAAAGCGGAGATGCCGGATATCGTATCAGGCGATTACCTTATGGTGCTGCGCGCGGCGGTCGTCCAGCACTTCGACAGCTTCTTTGACACGGCTGTAAATGCCGTCGGCATCGAGCCCGTACTTTGCCAGCAGTAATTTCGCATCGCCGTGGGTGACGATTCGATCGGGTACGCCCATGCGCACCACCGCGATCTTGTCTTGCAGGCCGTTTTCCTCGAGCAGCTCCAGCACAGCTGAACCAAAACCACCGGCGAGGTACGCTTCTTCGACACTGACGATCAGTCGCTTCGTTCGTGCCAGCGCCAGCAACAACGCGCTGTCCAGCGGTTTGGCAAACCGCGCGTTCACGACTGTCGTGTCGATACCTTCTTTGGCGAGATGTTCAGCGGCCTCGAGCGAGGGATGGACCATGGAACCGTAAGCGACAATCGCGACCTCGCCGCCATCACGTAGAAGTTCGGCTTTCCCAATCTCCAGGAGCTGTGGCGGCTGATCGATCGGTGCGCCCACGCCGTTACCGCGCGGATAACGCATCGCCGCGGGGCCGGCGTGTTCGACCATGGTGAAGAGCATGTCGCGCATCTCACCTTCATCTTTCGGAGCCATCACCACTATATTCGGAACCCCGCGCAAATATGCGATGTCGAGCAAGCCGTGATGCGTCGGTCCGTCGCCGCCCGCGACGCCGCCTCGATCAAGGCAGAACTTCACGTTCAAGTCCTGGATGCAGACATCGTGCACCACCTGGTCGAAAGCGCGTTGCAGGAAAGTTGAGTAAATCGCGCAAACCGGCTTCAGACCTTCGACCGACAATCCGGCCGCGAAAGTCACGCAGTGTTGCTCAGCGATGCCGACGTCAAAAGAGCGCTCGGGAAATTTCTCTAAAGCTTCGCACACACCGGTGCCGTCGGGCATGGCAGCCGTAAGCGCGACGATCTTCTCGTCTTTCGCCATTAGCTCGCACAAAGTGTCGCCAAAGACTTTCGTATACGTCGGAGCTTTAGACACCGACTTGACTGGTGCGCCCGTCTTGAGATCAAACGCTCCCGTCGCATGCCATTTGTAGTAATCCTTTTCGGCAGCCGGATGCCCTTTGCCTTTTGTGGTCAAGGCATGAACGATAACCGGCCCATCGTCGATTTGCTGAGCTTCGCGTAGCGCGCGCACCAACGCTTTTACGTTGTGCCCATCGACGTAGCCGATGTACTTGAACCCCAATTCGTTCACCAGCGCGCCGGGCAGAACCGCTGCCGCAATCGCATCCTTCATTGCCTTAGCTGCGTGATGCAGTCGCTCGCCGACACTGGGAATTGACAGCAACTTCTCTTCAACTTCGTCCTTGAAGCGATGATAGCCGTGCGCTTCGCGAATGCGATTCAGATAACCGGTCAGCGCGCCGACTGCGGGCGCAATCGACATCTCGTTATCGTTCAAGACGACAATCAATCGAGTTTTCAAATGACCCGCCTGGTTGATTGCTTCCATGGCCATGCCGCCCGCCAGCGATGAGTCACCAATCAGCGCGACGACATGATGATCTTCTTTCTTCCGATCGCGCGCGATCGCCATCCCCAGCGCTGCGGAAATGGAAGTCGAAGCGTGACCCGCGCCAAAGACGTCGTATTCGGATTCGTCCCGGCGCAAGAATCCGCTGATGCCGCCATACTGTTTCACTGTCGGCAGAAGATCGCGGCGACCGGTCAGGATCTTGTGCGCGTAAGCCTGATGACCGACGTCCCAGACCAGCCGATCGTGCGGTGTGTCAAACGCGTAATGCAGCGCGACTGCCAACTCCACCGCGCCCAAAGACGCACCTGTATGCCCGCCGACGCGCGACATAGTTTCCAGAATGTGTTGACGAATTTCTTCGGCAACTTCCTGAAGCTGATCGACGTTGAGTCCACGGAGATCCGCGGGCGAGTTGATTTTTTCCAGCAGGCTCATTGAATGAAATTGTAACGCGAGACAGAGTGTTTATGCACTTTTGGAACCGATCGCGCGAGCCATGCCGCGTTGCGACTCTACTCCTTTGTAATACAAAGTAATTTGTAACTCAAAACGTCTTGGTTAGTCAACCGGAATTTGTGGCCGCCACCTCGTCACTGCCGCGGTGGGTTTCCTCGGCTGAATTCACTGGTGGCGCGTCTAAGAAATCGCGAGCACGTGAGAATTCGAAAAATCCGAGCTCGCAAGTTTCTGTCTAGCTTAGTTTGAGGAGTAATCAAATGAAGAAATTCGCAATTATGGTAGGTGCTTTGTCCATTGTCCTGGCTGGGTTCGTGTTGGCGCTCGCCCAGCAGCCGCAGGCCCCCGCGACTACGGCGCCCAACCTCCTGCAAAAACAAGGCGGTCGCCGGGCGCGACGCATGATGACGCGGCGCCGGGCACGCGCGGGTGCCATCCGCGAGTTGAACTTGACGGACGCACAGAGGCAACAGGCGCAGGCGATCCGGCGCGAAAATTTCGAAAAAAACCGGGCTGTCCGGGACGAACTCAAACAGTTGCTGCAAAAGCGGCAGCAGGGAACATTGTCCGAAACGGACCAGGCGCGGGCGCGCGAACTTCGGCAGCAGCTTCATGAGTCGCGCCGCAGCGCGCGGGCGCAACTCGCCGGACTGCTCACCGAAGAGCAGAAGACGAAACTGCAAGAGATGCGGAAAAACCGTCGCGAGAATCGCGAGCGGTTTGGCCGACGCGGGCAGAATAAGCCGATCTAACCTGGATTGATTCTTCGTGCGAAGAGACGCTGTCCGAATCTACTTCGGACAGCGTTTTCATTACGCATTCGTTTCGCAAGCGACGAACTGCTCGATCCGACGCTTCAAGTCATCCCGCGCAACGCGAAATGCTTCCAGTTGCGCCTCTTCACCGCCTGGCGCGACGGGATCCTTGATGCTCCAGTGAATTCGCTTTGCATCTCCAGGGAAAACGGGGCAATGCTGACTCGCGTGATCGCAGACGGTAATAACGTAGTCGAATGGCGTATCAAGAAACTCATTCAGCGACTTTGATCGATGATGAGAGATATCGATTCCGATCTCCTTCATCACCGCGATTGCATTAGGCCGGACATAGCTCGGCAGCAACCCGCCGCTGAAAACTTCAAAATGATCGCCGCCCAGATGGCGCAGCAGCCCCTCGGCCATTTGGCTTCGTGCTACGTTACCGGTGCAGATGATCAAGACACGTTTCTTCTCAGTCATTAGAAGCCACCTTCAGCGAATTCGGGATCAACCAGCGAGCCAAAAGAACTGCAATTGCTCCGCCCACGAGCTGAGCCAGAACAAATGCTGGAACATCTATTGGCCGGATTCCGGTGAACGTGTCGCTAAGCGAGCGCGCCAGAGTTACCGCGGGATTTGCGAACGACGTCGACGCCGTGAACCAGTAAGCCGCGGTGATGTAGGCGCCGACCGCGAACGCAATCATGCGTGGCTGAAACTTTGCGCAAAGTTGAATCACCAGTACCAGTCCGAAGGTTGCGACAACTTCACTGAAAAGTTGCGCTGCCCCGGCTCTCTCGTGATGCGACAAAGATACCGGTGGGAGACTGAACATGATATTCGCCGTCATCGCGCCGGCAACTGCCCCACCGACCTGAGCGAAAACATACATAATCGATTCGCGTAAATTCTCGCGGGTGAGGAAGCTGAGGGTGACAACGGGATTCATATGCGCGCCCGAGACTGGTCCGAAAGTCAGAATCAAAGTCACCAGCGCTGCGCCGGTGGCGATGGTGTTCGCCAGCAGAGCAATCGCCACATTGCCGCCTGCGAGCCGCTCGGCCATGATGCCCGATCCAACCACTGCTGCAAGCAGCATGGCAGTCGCAACCACTTCGGCAGCGCCAGGGTCATGTTCACTTGGCGATTCCCCGGGGCACAGGTGTGCAACAAGATGTCGCAGATTTGGCGATCGCACTCGGCACGACTTTATCGCCGCACTCACAAGCCGCGGTTTCGGAAAGATTATCTTCCAGCACCACGAAAACTTCCCACTCGTTTCCATCCGGATCTCGCACCCAGCTTTTGTCCTGCGTCGCGTAGCAGCAGTTCGTCTGCATTTCGTCGCGAGTCAGGAGTCCCGTATCTTGCCAGCGTTGCCGCGTCGCCACTACGTCTTCGGTCGAACGCACTTGGATCCCGAGATGCGACAGCGCGCCGCGATTCGCGACGACGCTTTCGTTTAGAGTGAAGTTTAGCGGCGGATTCTGGACGTCGAACTTCGCATAACCAGTGCGCACCTTGCTGGGCTCGATGCCGAACAGCTTGCGGTAAAACTCAATGCTCTTCGTTACGTCGCTGACGTTCAGCGCCAGGTGCGCCTTCAAGGCGTTAACCGTAGCGACCCTTGTTTCGTTCTTGCTTTCCATCTCAATCCTCCTTAGAATCATATTCGCTTCGGCGAATGTGAGTGCATGGTAGTCAAACCGCATATATCTGTCAAGGCAGATATGACGAACGAAGTGGATATCGCATCCATGAGGCCGGCCGACTGGCAGCGGGTGCGCGAAATCTATCTCGACGGGATCGCCACGGGCCACGCGACCTTTGAAACCAGCGCGCCATCATGGGAGCTGTGGGATACAGCGCACCTGGCGTTCGCTCGGCTCGTGGCCCGCCGAGAAAAGGAAGTCGTCGGCTGGGCCGCTCTCAGTCCCGTATCAAACCGCTGCGTTTATGGCGGGGTAGCCGAGGTAAGTGTCTACGTTTCCAGCGCGCGGCGCGGCGCAGGCATCGGGAAGAGGCTGCTCGTTTCACTCATCGAGGAATCGGAGCGAAACGGAATTTGGACGCTGCAGGCCGGCATCTTCCCGGAAAACATGGGCAGCATTGCGCTTCATGTCGCTTGCGGATTTCGCGAAGTTGGGCGCCGAGAGCGCGTGGGAAAGTTGAAGGGGGTCTGGCGCGACACGATTCTGCTCGAGCGGCGCAGCCAGATAGTGGGAATAGATTGAGTTATGGCCAGCAAGACTTACAACATCGAAATCCTGTTCAAGGCGTTGGCGGATCGGACGCGAATTCGACTGATTAGTCTGATCGGAGACTCAGAAGTCTGCGTCTGCTTCCTGGTGGCGATTTTGAAAACCAGTCAGCCCAAGATCTCGCGCCACCTCGCGTACATGCGCCGTGCCGGTATCGTCGCCGCCCGACGCGAAGGCAAGTGGATGCATTATCGCCTCACCGAGCCGCCGGACGAGCACGCGGCACGCATCTTTCGCGAAGTACGCGCCTCGCTGGCCGCACATCCTGAATTGCAGCGCGATCGGGAAAGGCTGATGCAAGTTTGTTGTGCGCCCACGCTTCCGGTCCAACTCCGCCACGCACCTCGTCCCGTCGGGTTAGCTGCATGACCGCAGTGGAGCACAACAGATATCTCGCCATCGGATTCGGGGTCTTCGCCGCGATATTCAGCGTTACTTTCCTGCTCTTGATGCTGGTTAGCCTCGGTGTCTTTGTCGCGCTCGGTGTTTCATTCGCCAACGAAACCGGCGACGCAAATCAGGCAGGATTCGGAATTCTCGGTGGCGTCTTCGCGGTGGTTTTCTACCTCGTTCTGGGATTGTTTCTCGTGATGCCGACCGCCGCCGCGAGTCGCAAGATGTGGAAACTCCGGCGGGGTGCGCGTGTCTGGGGAATCATCGCGTCGATTTTGGTCTTTGCAGTATTCCCGTTGGGAACATTCCTCGCCATTTATGGTCTGTGGTTTTTGTTCAGCGCTCCGTCACGGCAGTTGTACACAACGCGACCCGCAGGGCTTGCATCTGACGTCCTCTCGCCTTGACTTCACGAATCAGTAGCCTCTAAATGAGAATCAGGAGTTTTTAGAAATGGCTTTTGTGAAATTCAACAGACTTACTTGTATTGGGTTGTGGTTCCTCGCGGCCGCAAATCTTCTCCCATGGCTTGCGCGTCATTATGCGGGCCTTCCCGAAGACCTGGTTGATGGATTCCATGGACTTTTTCTGGGAGTGGCCATCGCTACGCTGTTACTTGGCTTTGTCCGTAGCCGCCGGAGTGACTGCCGGAGCGAACAACCTGGCGTCTAATTCTCTAGCCGAGTCTTGACAACCTGTAGTCGCGCCTTAGAATAACTTTTCATGGATCGCGCGGAGATGTGGCCGAGTGGCTGAAGGCGGCGGTTTGCTAAACCGTTAAGGGTCAAAAGCCCTTCACAGGTTCGAATCCTGTCATCTCCGCCAGTTCTTAGTGGTCAGTAGTCAGTGGTCAGTTGTCAGTCGTTTTCTTCTCGACTCTCTGATCCTGTCCTACTGACTATTTTATTATGCGACGAACAACTGACCACTGACCACTGACATGCCTATTCGCGTTCGTTTCGCTCCATCACCAACCGGCTACCTGCACATTGGCGCGGCGCGCTCGGCGCTTTTCAATTGGTTGTACGCGCGCAAGGTCGGCGGCACATTTTTGCTGCGCGTCGAAGACACCGACCTGCAGCGATCGACTGAAGAATCGACGCGCTCGATCATCGAGGGATTGAAGTGGCTCGAACTGGACTACGACGAAGAGATCGTTTTTCAGTCGGACAATGCCGAAAAGCATCGCGCGGCGGCACGCCGTCTGGTCGCAGAGGGCAAGGCCTATCGCGACTTCACACCCAAGGAACAACGCGACGATAAAGGCATCAAGCAGGAAATTGCCGAGCGGGCCAGGGCGCAAGCGGCTGAAGGCGTCGATCACCGCAGCAATCCATTTCGCGACTTGCCCAAAGAAGAATCTGAGCGACGAGCCGCCGCCGGAGAACCCTTCGCCATCCGTTTGAAAGTTGCGCACGAAGGAACATCAAAGTTCACCGACATTGTCTACGGCGAGCAGGAGCGCAGCTATTCCGAGATCGAAGATCTCGTGCTGCTGCGTTCAGACGGTCATCCGCTCTATAACCTGTCGGTCGTACTCGATGACATCGAGATGGGTATTACGCACGTGATTCGCGGCCAGGATCATCTCACCAACACGCACAAGCAGATTCTTCTCTACCAGGCTTTCGGCGCGGCGGTGCCGAAGTTCGCGCATTTACCTTTGATTCTCGCGCCGAACAAAGCCAAGCTTTCGAAGCGCAAGCACGGCGAGGTTGTTTCTTTGACAACTTATCGCGATCGCGGATTTGTGCCGGCGGCATTCAGAAATTATTTGGCGCTTATGGGATGGTCGCCTGACACCACTCAGTATCCCGCTGTCGATAACCAGGAAGTCAAACCCAATCTTGAGCCCGGAACCGAGATTTTTTCCCGCCAGCGTTTGATCGAGGAATTCTCGCTGGAACGGATTCACAAGTCGCCGGCCGTTTTTAATTTTCACGAGAACGATCCGCGGCACTGGACCGACGACAAGGCCCTCTGGATGAATGCTGAATACATTCGCACGATGCCGCTCGCCGATTTGCTGCCGATGGTTAAGGAAGAGATGCGTTCGGCAAAACTCTGGCGCGAAGAATACGACGACGACGAACGGGCCTGGTTCGAGAAGGCTGTCGAGTTAATTCGTCATCGTTTCTTCACCTTGAAAGATTTCTCTTCGCAGGGCCGGGCATACTTCTCGGAAGATTTCGACTTCGACGAAGCCGCCGTCAAGAAAAACATTCTCAAAGAGCCGCGCCTGCGAGAGCTTCTACCCGGACTCGCCGACCGATTGGAAGCGATCAGCTCATTCAATGCCGCGACGGCCGAAGAAGCCTTACGGGCTTTTTCAGAAGAAGCCGGGGTTAAGGCCGGGCTGTTTATCAACGCGTCGCGAACCATGTTGACTGGTCAGGCCGTTGGTCCATCGATGTTTGAAGTGTTCGAGATCATGGGCGGCGAGCGTTCGGCGATGCGCCTCCGCAGCCAGCGTCCGTGGAACGAGTTCGCTAGCTGACGCGGCTCACAATCGAAACGCAAGCGAAAAACTTCACCGCATGGCCGCGGTTATAGTTTAGAATCTCCGCGTTTATGTCGCTTGATCTAACCTGAAGGAATCAAATAATGAAAAAACTTGTAGTCGCCACCTCATTCGTCTGTTTTTGTGCTGCGGTTGCGCTCGCCCAAAACAGCAACAGCTCTACCATCGATCCGTCCAGTGCGCCTTCGACGCGCACGCGAACTATAGCTCCGCCCAAACCTTCGCCGACGCCGCGCACTGTTAGCAAACCCGCTACTACAAAAGCTACACCTTCATCAACGCCGAGCACGACGCGAAATGAAGCGGGTGGCGGACAGGCTTCACCGTCAGGTTCGGTGCTCGCCGCTTTCAATAATCTGCTCGAGGGAATTCGAAACGCGAATGTGAAAGCGGCGACGAATGCTTATCAGAATTCGCCGCGACTGCTGCTCTTCAACTACAACGGAACGGTGACGAAGGGTTGGGACCAACTAAAGGCGAACCGCGAAGCTTCGTACCCAAACATGACAAATGTGAAACTCGAAACGCGCGACTTGCGCGTGACGATGCTGGGCACAACTGCGGCGCTGATCACTTGTCAGTGGACGCAGTCGATGAATTTCAATGGCACGCCGGAAACCGATACCGGCCGGATGACAATCGTTTTTCGCAAGGTGGGGAAGGATTGGAAGGCAATTCATCTGCATACCTCGCCTGACAACCCGGACCCGTCGCGCGTGCCCGCCTCCGAACGGGCGACACCGCCGGAATAGCCACAGATAAACGCGGATTTACCCAGATAAGACAAAAGCATTAGCGCTCTTGTCCGTGCTAATCCGTGCGCGTCTGTGGCTTTCTTAGTACAGGAATTTGCGCCAGAGCAATCCCGCCGAGCGCCGAAAGAATCGGAAAGAATTCAACCAGGTATCGCGGCTCGGGATTTTCAAGCGACGAAAACAGGATCAGCCGCAACCCGATTGCCAACGCTGCCAGAAGCAGCCACGGTCGCGCCGCGAATTTTCGCGCTCGCCAAAGAACCCAAGCACCCGCCAAACCAAGCAGCGTGTAAACAGCTGTCAATCCGGCGAAGAGCGGCAGCCAGAACTGCTGATGTACTTCATAGTCCAAATCGTCAAGCGGCAGCAGCTCACCTTCGAACGGCCAGTACTGTGAGTGCGTATCGAACCACATCGTCTTGGCGCGCTTAATCGGCAGCCAGACGTAGTGACGGAACGGATGACGCGCGATTCGTTCCCGCGCCACCTGCATAAAGCCCGCGTCGATCTCCGGCGTCATTTCCACGTCGTTCTGCTCTTGATCGGTTGAGGTTTCCGACTCGTCCTGTTCATCGCTTTTTTCGTCAGAGCTTGGTGCCGGTGTTGACTTCGACTGCAGTGGCTGGCTTGGTGAAGGCGTGGGCGTAGGACTGGGAGATGGTTCGGCCGGGGTCGATCCATTCGTAGCGGCATCCTCCGACTCATCCGGTGGGTTGTTGTATTTCTCGAACAGCGCCGCGATCTGTTTCTTCTCTTCCGGTGAATCAAACGCTTGCGACGGCAGATCGTCAACATCGATTTGTTCAACCTCAAGCGGCCACAGGAACTGCGCGACGTATTTCTGATCGTCGAGCCACGAGCGCACCCAAAGCAAATAACCGCGCGGGACGAACTCGCCGGGCATTTCCGCATGTGCCGGCGCCAGCGGCTGAAATACGTGAAAGAGGCGCCAGTTCCGAATCGTCCATGGTGTGAGCACGAGCGCAAACATCATCGAGAAGAGCGCTCCGGAAATTAGCAGTCGGGCTACTCCTTTGGTCTTGGGCCTTAGGTCTTTGATCTTTGGTGTTTTTCTGAAACGCAGAACCAAAGGCCCCAGACCTGTGATTACCAGCGTCAAGCCCACTGCTGCCAAAAACAGACCTGAGTCGGGCCGCATTGTCACTGCGATGCCGCCGATCAAACCGGCGATACACCACCACAAGATTCCTTGTTTGAAATTCGTCGCCTTGTTTTCCTCTGCGTCCTCTGTCGTTAATCTGCGGAAGGCGAGCGTCGCCGCAATGAACAACGCGACCATCAAGAAATTCGTCAGGACTTCCGTCAGGATGGTTGCGGTGTAGATGGTTGTGAACGGGCAAACGGCCGCCAAAGCGAGCGCCGCCAGCGCGGTTGCGCGTTTCTTTTTTTCATCCGGTTGCCAGGAGAACGCCAGCAGAGCGATCAGCGCGCAGGTGGCTGTATCGATCAGAGCCTGAATGATGCGCACCGCGCCATTGTTTCCATGTCCAAAAACCGAATAGATCGATGCGAGGAAAAGCGGATAGCCGGGAAGCCGAATTAGTGAAGAGTTGTAAGGCGGCTCAGGGTCGTGAGAATAGACATGCTGCTCGAGAACGTTGCGCGCTATCTGCGCGTAAACCCGTCCATCGTCAGGCGAATCGTTCGGAAGCCAATGCGCGACGGAGATGCGGAAAGCAGCGGCGGCGAGCAGCAGTGTAACGAAAATGAAAACCCATTTTCCATTTATCGTTTTCCATTTGCCATTTGCCATCGCGTCCGCAGTGTACGCTCTAATTCATGGCGTCCTAACGCCAAAAATGTGACAGACAACGCATAAATGGCAAATGGAAAATGGCAAATAACAAATGGAAAATGATCATGGCCGCACTTCTACGGTCGCCTTCCTTTCCAGTTTGCCCCATCCAACCACAGCTCCGCGCGCGGCGGTCGCGACCGATTTGATCATCACGTAGTACATCACCTGGCGATAACAGAACCTTTGCAGGAACAGCCACCAAAGCAGACGCCAACGTTCTCTGCGCTCGAGCAGGAATGCGAAGGCCGCCGCGAACCAGTCAACCGCGAGGAAAAGCGCGTAGTAAAACATCACCTGCCGCAGATTGGTAAAGGAAAAACCAGAGGGCTGCGCGAAGCGATAATAAATCGAAGAGGCCAACGTGTAGATCACAATCAGATCCATGATCGGCGAAATTAGGGGAAACAAAACCTGAAAGATCCAGACGTTGGGCATCCCGACTAAACCCAGCGTGCCATAGCGCGGCCGGAACAAGGCATTGCGATGTTTCCAAAGGCACTGGAGGGTTCCGTACGCCCAGCGAAATCTCTGGCGCGCCAGCGTGCCCAAAGTTGCAGGCGCTTCGGTCCAGGCAATTGCCGCTTCTTCATAACCGATTTTGTAGCCGAGTTTCCGAATCAGCAGCGTCAGATCCTGATCTTCGGCGAGCGTGTCATTACTGAATCCGCCGCACTGGTCAATCAGTTCGCGACGCCAGGCGCCGACGGCGCCGGGAACGACGGTGATGCAATTCAAACTGGCGAAGGCGCGGCGGTCCATGTTCTGTGAAGTGATGTATTCCAGCGCCTGCCAGCGGGTGACGATGTTGATGCGATTGCCGACCTTCGCATTGCCGGCGACTGCCCCCATGTGCGGATCGACAAACCGGCGCGCCAGCGCGCGAATAGTTTCCGGCGGAAACTGAGTGTCGGCGTCGAGCGCGACAATGACGTCGCCTTTTGTATGGCGCAAGCCGAAATTCAGCGCAGCCGCTTTGCCGGCGTTCTCGATCGTGAACAAGCGAACAAGCGGTTCGCTGCCAAAGTTTTCGCGCATCACCTCGCTGGTGCGGTCGCTCGATCCGTCATCAACGACGATGATTTCAAAGTGCGGATAATCGCAATCAAGCAGACTGCGAATTGTGCTTTCGATCACCTGGTCTTCGTTGTAAGCGGGGACAATAATCGACACGAACGGCTCGAACTGTTCGCCCGCGTGTTCGTGTTCGCGACGGCGCGAACGCGCCCATTGCGCGAACGCGAGCGCGCCGATCACCGTCAATCGCGTCAGCCCCAGCACGATGCCCACCAGAAAAGCCCACTGCATCAACCAACCACCTACCGAGAGAACCGTGAATGTTAGCCTGTCGGTGCGGGTGTAAAGATTTTCGCTCGGGGGCAGTTGCGGCATCACCTGGTCGCGGGTCCAGCCTCCCAGCTCCGAAACCAGCACAAACCTTTTGCCACGTGCCTTCAATTGGTGGATGAGTTCCGGCAGCGCCGCGATCGTTGCGCTGCGGTCGCCGCCTGAATCGTGTAGCAGAACCACCTGGCCTCGAGTCTCCGGATCATTGTCCTCAGCGCGCTCCACGGTGTTCTCAACAACCTCGTTCGGCGTGACACCGGGCTTCCAATCGCCGGGATCGATGCGCACTCCCACCATCACATAGCCGAGATCCTTGGCGCGGAGAGCCGGCTCAACTTCACCCGGTTTATCGGCCTCTGCGTCGCCGAAGTAGGGCGGGCGAAACAGCACTGTCGATCGGCCGGTAACCGATTCAATCAGGCGCTGCGTCGCGTTCAATTCCAGGTCGACAATGCGACCCGGCACTTCGCCCAGGTTCGGATGCGTGTAGGTGTGGTTGCCGACTTCGTGACCTTCGTTAACGATGCGCCGCAGCAGGTCTGGATATGCATCGCCGTTTTTGCCGATGACAAAGAACGTCGCCGGCACATTCTCTTTTTTCAGAATGTCGAGAATCGCCGGCGTCCAGTTGGGATCCGGTCCGTCGTCGAAAGTCAGCGCAATCAGGCCGGGCCGATCGCCCGTGCGCTCGATCACATAGGACGAAGGAATCGCATCTGGATAAGTCGTTGGCGACGGGTAAGTTTCAGAATTGATGTAGCCGCTGGCGGGATCGACTTTGATGTCGCGCCAGCCATCGTGCGGACTGGCAACGACTTTGAGCAGCTCACCGGTGCCTTCGAAGTCAACTTCGTATCCGTAGGCAATCCGGCGCAACAAATCCGGTGAGGCGGTCGGTTGGTCGCTGCCGAAGATTTGCCAGATCGAAGGATCTTCCGAACCCAGGCGCCACAGGGCAAAGCCGGCGCAGTGATAGCCGCTGGCCGCGCGCATTTCGTTGTAAGCCGTGACCGCATCGAGAAACCAGATCGTGTGATGCGTGTCGTCTTCTTCGTCAAATTCGAAATATGGATTGCGCGTAGCAGGATCGAAAGTAATGTCGGCCTCTGAGTCGCGCGAAGCGATCACAGCTTCCTGAAAACTCGTTTCCTTTCCCTTTCCCGGACCATCGACCCATTCGTAGCCATAACTACCGAGCGCGAGGATCGTCTTTGCCGGATCCATTTCGTGCATCCGGTTCGCCAGGTGCTGTTCGTACCAGCTTTGCGAAGCGACCGAACCTATTTCCGGACCGGTCGACCAGTGCTCGTCGTAAGCCATCAGCATCAGGTAGTCGCAAGCGGCCGAGTAATCGCGATAATTCCATTCCGGATCGTCGAAAGGCGCCGCTTCCGTCACGATCCAACCATGTTGCCCAAACGCCGCGTGCAGCTCCTGCATAAACTTCAGCAGGTTTGGCTGCGTCTCTTTAGTCGGTTCCTCGAAATCGATACACACGCCGGCAAACTTATTTTGATTGACGAAGTCGGTGAGCGCCGCGATCAAACGCTGGCGCGAATCTTCAGTTGCCACTGCGCGCGCCAGCAGATCCGGCTCCCACTTCTCATCGTCGAGGTTTTGCACTACCGGCAGGATTTGCATCTGCGGGCGCTTCTCGCGAACCAGGTTGAGAGCCATCAGCGCCTGTGGGTCGTCGAGTTCAGTCTCGAGGGGGCTGGCGCCGTCTTTCGCGTCGACGATGTGTCCCCACTGCGGCATCAACCAATCGATATGATTCAAGTTGCGCTCGAGCGAAGCGTAACTTGACTCGTCCCAGTCAACGTAAAAACCGACACTCAAAGGTTTCTTGGCGAACTGCGCGGGGGGCGGCAGAGGCAGAGGCGTGTTCGCGGGCGGCGGCACGCGCGGCATTAACTCGGGCCGCTTGCCCGGCATCACCCGCGTCTGGGCCAGGGCCTTTTGCAGTTCAGCCTGTGCTTTTTTGGCCTTGAGCTCGCGCGCGTTTGTGATCGGCGTGGCGACCGGCTTCGGCTTGATGTCACCCAGGTTCTTGAGCGGCCTCAAGGTCGGGGGCGCCAGAGATGGATTCGCCAGCACGCTGGCGATGAAGATGGTCACTATGATCGTGACGAAGATTGCCAGCGCCAGCCACGTACGGCGCACACGTTTCCATCTGCGGCCGCGCGGATCGTAAAAGACGGGAGAACTCGACTGTTTCTCTGGCACTTACTTTGGATTTTCCTGCGGTGATCTAGATGCTTCTAACGCCGGAGAGGTTGATAAGTCAATTCGCGGTGGTCGCGGCAGAGAAGAAAAGCCGCTCCCGATTGCTCGCAGAGCGGCTTTCCGGTGTACTGTTTGGATTGACCTCGGGCTGTGACCTTCGGAAAGAAGGTGTCACAGTGACTTTACTCAGGAAGACAACCAAACAACCGATTATCGATTCCTGAGGTTAGGTCTCAGCCACCTCACTGTGATTAGAACTCATATATTTTTGGATCACCTCCTTTCCAGTGTTGGAGGTGATAATAAAAAAGAAGTGTGAAACCGTCAACGAAAAAATTTACAGAACCGCGAACAGTAGCGAGCGGGACCCGGGCTCGATGAGCTTTTGTCCCGCTCACTACCGTTCGCGGTTCTGTACTGCCCTCCCTAACGGTCGGGCTTCTGACACGCCAGCTTTCCCGATGTATACACGCGCCACGGATGCTCAACTCCAAACCAGTAGGGCAGCTCGCGGTAATCCGATATATCGTGAATTACAAAATCCGCGCGCTTGCCTCTTTCCAAACTCCCAATTTCATCACCGCGACCCAGCGAGTAGGCTGCGTTGATCGTCGCCGCCGTGATCGCTTCGGCCGGCGTCATCTTCATCTGTGTGCACGCTAACGAGAGGATCATCGTCATCGAGGGCGTGGGCGAAGATCCGGGATTGAAATCTGTGGCGAGCACCACGCCCAGGCCCGCATCAATCATTTGCCGCGCCGCCGGATAACGATTCGATCCGAGCGCATACACTGAGCCGGGAAGCAGCACCGGCTGCACATTCGCAGCTTTCAACGCCACGATGCCAGGTACGTCAGTGTGTTCGAGATGATCTGCAGTCGCTGCATTCAATTCCGCCGCCAGCTTGGCGCCGCCCGACAACGAAAGCTGGTCCGCATGAATGCGCAAACCCAGTCCGTGACAACGCGCTGCTGAAAGTATCTGCCAGGCTTCGTCGGTCGTGAACACGCCTTCTTCACAAAAAATATCGCAGTAGGCGGCCAGCTTTTCTGCGGCGACCCGTGGCAGCATCTCGTTGATTACAAGACTCACGTACATCTGAGGACGCGACTTGTACTCAGATGGAATGTCATGCGCGCCCAGAAACGTCGGCACATAATTCAGGCTCGTTTCCTGATCGAGTTGCTTGATCGCGCGCAGGATCTTTAGTTCGTCCTCCAGGGTGAGCCCGTACCCGGACTTTGCTTCCACAGTCGTCGTGCCGCAGCGGAGGAACCATGCCGCGTAATGTTTTCCCGCTTTGACTAGATCTTTTGGCGAGGCGTTTCTGGTTGCCCGCACCGTGGCGCGAATGCCGCCGCCGGCTGAGGCGATTTCGCGGTAGCTCGCGCCGGCGGTGCGCTGCTCAAATTCGTTTGCCCGATTTCCGGCGAAAACTGGATGCGTATGCGCATCAACGAAGCCGGGCAGGACGATCCGCTTGCCGGCGTCGATCACCTCACAATCGGCATCAATCAGCGCTTCAATCTCGCGACGCCGTCCGACGGCTTCGATTTCGTCGCCGCGCACCAGCATCGCGCCGTCTTCAATGATCGCGAGTTGGCGCAGATCTCCGCCCGTGCGAGCGCGTTTCGCGCCCGCAAGCGTTACGACTTGTGAACAATTGATTACTGCGAGGGAATTAGCCAATCGTGAAAAGCTTCAGGCTTCCTTGTATAGCCAGGCGCCGACCACCGCGGCGATGACATATTCAACCAGGCACCACAGAATTCCAATGAACATCAGATTCATCGGAAATTGGAGGATGATGCCATTGATGATCGAGCAGTAGAAACAGACACCAAACCAAATGATGATCGCGGCGATCACCGCGGTCTTCGGGCCAGGTCCAGATCGGGGCCGAATGAGCGCGTAAAGCCAAACCATTACGATCCCGAGCACGAACGTGAGTCCAATGGCGATGACGAAAAAGTTTGTGCTGGGCTCCGGTGGAAAATTGTGCCTGGTGGCCCACGCCGCCATCTGGTTCTTCATCAATACGCCATTGAAGAGAAATTCGCCGACATTCAAAACCAGACCGGCGGCCAAACCGCCCAAAATCACGCGTCCGAAATTCATCATATTTTTCCTTTCAGGGTGAAAGAATTGAACTGAAGGTCGCTTGCGGCGGACTTCTTATCACAGCGCGAGGCGGAAAACCACAGTCCACGTCCAGGAATCAGGCGATCTCAATGTCCGCCAGAGGATAAGAGAGTCCGGTAAAGCTTCAGTTAGGGTTTGCGCGATTGCGTTTCTTATCGAGCAGAAAGACGGCAACGCCGATCGCGTTGGCGATTATCACTACTCCCACAATCTTCGCTGCAAATAAGAAACGGCTTTGCACATCGATAATCGGAAATATCGTGTAGAACGCGCCGGTCGCTGAAGCGATAAAACCTAACACAGCGGCAATTTTCAGCCACCAGGGCGCCTGCGAGCCGAAGCGGCGCATGGCGATAATGGGAATCGCAAACAGCACCATATAAATCAAAGCGTAGAGAACACTGGCGGCGTTGTCCTGGAATTGAAAAGCCTCGGCTTCTTTCACTCCGATCAAAGGCGCGAGACTGAACACCAAAGTAGTCGCCCCGACGAATAAGATTGAATTTACGGGTGTGCGATATTTCTTGTGCAGCTTTGCAAACCACTGCGGCAAGAGGTTGTCCCAACCGGCGACCATCGGCAGGCGCGTATTTCCGGCGAAGTAAATACTCATTAAGGCGATCTGGCGTGCAGCTACGCCGAAGATCGTGATCGAAATCAGCGTTGATACCCAGCCATAGGAACCGAAGCTGCGGCTCAGTACCTGGGGAATTGGCGCAATCAGATCAACTTTGTCCGGCGAGACAAAGGCCAGGACGGACGCGGTTCCCAGGATGAACATCAGCGCGATAATGGGCGCTGAAATCCAAACTGATCGGCTGATGTTCTTTGCCGGCGCGCGGCACTCGCCGGCGAGAATCGCGATGTACTCGAATCCCGAGAGCGCGCCCACCGCGAGCTTGCTGCACACGTTCACATTGTGACTGTTGATTTCCGGCAGGCTGAGAGAAAAAGGATGATAGCTCGCCAGACTGCCGCTTCCCGCGGTGATGAAAGGCAGCAGAATAAGAATTGCGACGGTGATAATCAGCATCACCCCGCCGAAGTTCTGTACCCACTTCCCGAGCGCCAGACCGCGGCGCGAAGCTGCCACGATTGAAGTCATCAGCACGACACATACAACTGTCGTCATTAACTTGTTCTCGTGCATCCAGCCAGCGCGGGGGCCAATCGCGTAGGCGATATTCTTTTTGATGATCAGGCTGATACCCGACATGACCAGAATCCCGAAGAGCCAAAAATTCCAGGCGACCAGGAAGGCGAGAAAATCTCCGAAGGCAACTTTGGCCCATTGATAAAGTCCGCCTTCAAGCGGCGCCAGTCGATTCAAGTGGATGACGACAGCAGCCAGCGGAAGATAAAAAACGACGATGGCGATCAACCAAAACGCCATCTGGGATCGGCCCAGAGTAGCAGCGAAACCGACCCACACAGTGCCGAAGACGAAAACGACCTGGGTCAGGACCAGGTCGAAAAGGCCGAGTTCCTTCTTGAGAGTCGCGCTGCGCGCTTCGACCTCGCGTTCGATCGAGGTCAGGTTTGTTTCAGTTGGGTCGGTCATCGAATGAATCGAGCAACACTGGTGGTCTCTCAGGCCCGGAAGGCAGGCTTGCCCCCGCTCCTTAGGGAGTTACCAACCAGCGGCGGCAAGCCGCTTTTCCTGCCCTTAGAGATATTAAGAAGGTTCGTTCATGCCGACGACGTGTGATCGTGAACGATCTTCCAACCCGCCTTTGTCTTGCGAAACAGCAGAGTGAATCTGCCGTGCGGTTCGTCTTTGCTGCGCTGCAGATGCCAACGGCCCAGAACAATCGCCGCATCTTTGCTGAGGACAGTCACTTCCACATCCGAGAAGGTCAGGACGCCCATCTTGTCCCGCGAGTCGTAAGCTTTCTTGTAGCGTTCAAGCACCGGTTGCCAGCCGCGCGTGACGCGATCGCCGGAAACAAAGACAGTGTTGGGCGAGCGATCGTAACCGTCCATATAGCCTTCGACATCTCCGCGGTTCCACGCCGCGGCCTGCGTCTCAAGCACGGCGCGAATGGCGGCGATTGATTTGGAATCCTGACGATCTTGCGCGAACGATGCTCCGGTTGTCGAAAGGACTAGAAGAATAATTGTCGTAAGCACACGGTATTTCATGGCATTAGAAAGGCCCATAGGAGCCAAGTGTTTATAGAAAACCGTGGTTAACCAAACCGGTATGCGAATCGGCCGGCAATTTATCACGCTGTCCGGATTCGGACTAGGAAATTCTAAGAGCTCGTTGAAAACCTCTTAGGTTAGGAAGGGCGGCTTGCCCCCGCCTCAGGGCAAAGAAGAAAGCGGGGGCAAGCCCACCTTCCCGACCTTGAGACTACTCAGAAGTATCGATAGTGACCCGTGATTTTCCACGCGAACAGAACATCTTCCATGCGCGTCCCTGCGCCGATGTTGTGCACAATCAGATAACGCTGCGAAGGTTTGTACCAGACGTTAACGACCATCCCGATGTGATCCTGCCCACTGTCCCCCATACTCCACGTCACGATGTCTCCCGGCAAAAAATCTTTACTGTCGTCTGAAATGCGGACCGATTTACCTTTGCGCTCAAAGTAGCTTTCGAGATTCGGCACCCGGCGATGATCGATATTCGAATCCGGCCCTTTCAAACCCCATCTGGTCGGATACGCCGAGAAATTGTCTTTCATATCTTCATGTAGGTCTTTTTGCAGATCGATATTCGCCTTGCGGAATGCGCGCACAATCACGTCTGAGCAGACACCAGTTTCGATCGGTACGTCACCGTTTGGGTAATCGAGCTTCTGATATGAAGGATCGTAGCTGGTGGTCTTGCCGATCTGATCGACGGCTGCGTCAATCACAAGTTTGAGGTTCGGCGAACTGTTTGCCGGTAGCGGGCGAAGTTCTGTTTCGGCTTCCGGAGGCCTGAGCGGTGGATTTGTCCGTGCACTCTGTTGCACGCAAGCGACGGCCAGCAGGAGCGACAGAGAAACGAGGGCGACCTTGGTTATTGACATTGACGGTTTAGATGCGGGATCTATCCGGCGAGTTCCATTTCTCTCCATTTGGCGCAGTACCCGGTTGCTACCGCAAGCGATCCTCCAACCAGGTTGTGATATCCGTGCGCATCGCGGCAGAGATTTCATGGCCCGCATCATAGCTGCGAAAATCTACATCTTTCGCGCGCTGTCGCAGTTGCTGTTCGTAATTCGCGACCCGCTCTGGCCCATAATATTCATCGTGCTGACCGCTCAGATGAAAAACGGAAGTTGGGGTTTGCTTATAGGTTGGGTTGGTATCCCAATCGCCCGGTAAACCTCCGCAAATTCCGATTACGCCGCGCAAAACATCCGGATGCGCGAAGGCGAAGCGATAATTCAAAGCACAGCTTTGCGAGAACCCGAGCAAGAAGATTTTCTTCCGATCAGCGATTTCTTCGCTCACCAGGCCGTCGATCATTTCGAGCAGCCCGCGATGATGCACCGCCACCGACTCTTCCGGGTGAAAATTGGTGAGCCAACCAAAGCCATAACGCAGTGGCCCGCCTTTCTCTTTCGGTTCGCGCAGATGCTGATGCGGTCCTTGCAGAGCCGCGAGCGCGAAACCTTCGGGCGCGATCATCTTCGCCTCACGCAGCGCGTGCCACTTGCTCGCGCCATAACCGTGAAGCGCAATCAGCAGCGGCGCGGCCGGCGCATTCGCTGGAATGACGTCATAACGAAGTGCGATTTGCGCAGAGAGCGTGCGTTCAATGACTGGATCGTTCATCGGGCTGAGCTTATAGCACGAAACCAAAGGTGTCAGAACCGAGAGCGGTTGCGACCGGATCAAGAGGCGTCCTGCGTCACGACCAGGCGCCATCTTATGAGACTTGCTGGTTGATCCGGTCGCTACCGCTCTCGGTTCTGACACGTCTTTGCATTCGCTTTGAATGGCGGCTACGATGCTGGCCGCGATGATAAATCAAAATGCGGGCGAGTGAGCTCGCACTTCAGGCGAGGTTAATAAAATGAAATTTCCGGGCGGACTAAACATTCAGCAGATGATGAAGCAGGCGCAGCAGATGCAGGAACAGATGGCGCGCGAGATGGACGAGTTACGCGTTGATGCGTCCGCGGGTGGCGGCGTGGTCAACGTCACAATGAAAGGCGACCACGAAGTGATCACTCTGAAGATTGATCCGGAACTGGTGAAAGAGAACGACGTCGAGATGCTTCAGGACATGGTCATTGCTGCCGTTAACGAAGCCAACCGCAAAGTGAACGAAGCCATGAAGAGCAAGCTGGGATCGATGTTGCCGCCGGGATTGGGGAACTTATTCTAGTCATGCCTCACGGAAAAATCTGCTACTTGGAAATACCTGCCCTCACCGGCGAAGCGTCCGGGAAGTTCTACAGCGAGATCTTTGGCTGGAAGATTCGGGCGCGGGGCGATGGCAACATCGCGTTTGACGACACTTCCGGCGTCAGTGGCACCTGGGTCAACGAGGGTGACCGCACCCCTGAGGAAACGACGCGTGTCTATATCATGGTGGACAACATCAACGACACGCTGAAGAAGATTGAAGCCGCCGGTGGTAGAACGACGCACCAGCGCACCGACATTGGCCCGGGAATGGGTGCATTCGCGGTCTTTGCGGATCCGGCCGGGGCGGAGTTTGGGTTATACGAGGAGCCGGCCCCGCGATAGTTAACGAGCTTCCAATTCGTGCTTTGTACCTGGTGCCCTGTGCTTTGGCCTCTCGCGACGTTACTGGCTTAGAACGGCCACTATCCTCGGCCAGAGATCAAAGCACAAAGTACTAAGCTCAAAGCACAGGAACAGCCATGCTTGATTACGCCGAGCCCGTCACCAAACTAATCGACGAATTCAAACGTTTGCCGAGTATTGGGCAGAAGTCGGCACAGCGACTCGCCTTTCATATTTTGCGCTCGCCCAAAGCCGATGTGGAACGTCTGGTCGAGGCACTGCATGAAGTCAAAGAGCGCATCACCGAATGTTCAATCTGCAACAACCTCACTGACGTCAATCCCTGCCGGTACTGCGCGTCGGTGACGCGAAATCGTTCGCAGCTTTGCGTGATCGAGCAGCCATATGATTTGTTGGCGGTAGAGAAGACGCGCAGCTATAAGGGTCTGTATCACGTGCTGCACGGGTCGCTTTCGCCGATTCGTGGCATTCGGCCGAGCGACTTGCGGCTCGACAATCTTTTGGCGCGTTTGAAGCCGGAGAATAACGATGGCGTGCAGATTCAGGAAGTGATCCTGGCCACGAATCCGAACACGGAAGGCGAAGCTACGGCGAACTACATCAGCCGTTTATTGAAACCGCTCGGCGTGCGCGTGACGCGTTTGGCGATGGGAATGCCTGTCGGCAGCGACCTTGAGTATGTGGATGAAGTGACGATGGATAAGGCGCTGTCGAATCGGCACGAAATGTAGAGAGCAGAAGGCAAAAGGCAAAAGGCAGAAGGCAGAAAACCAACCACTGTTACAAGGAGAACTCTCATGCTCCAAGGACACAGGGATCTCAAGGTCTATCAACTCGCCTATGAGTTGGCTATGGAAATCTACCACTTATCCAAAACATTTCCGCGAGAAGAGACTTATTCTCTAACAGATCAGATTCGGCGGTCGTCGCGAAGCGTGGCATCAAATATTGCGGAGGGATTTCGCAAACGACGTTATCCAAACATGCTTCTTAGCAAATTGACAGATTCTGACGGCGAAGCGACTGAAACCCAGGTTTGGCTGGACTTCGCATGTGACTGCGGTTACATGTCTAAACAAAACCGCGACCGTCTCATATCAGGATATGAACAAGTAGGAAGGATGCTTGGAGGAATGATGAAGGACCCTGGAAGGTTTGCGCCTGTCCGAGACTAAAGCGTTGACACGGATCGGTTCTCTGCTTTTTGCCTTCTGCCTTCTGCCTTCTGCTTACTGCCTCCTGCCTTCTGCTTTCTGCTTCCTGGCTTTAGTAGACGACGCGCTCTTCCGGCGCGCCCTGCTTGCAGTCGGCGCAGTCTTCAGCTTTTTCGTAGAAGTGTTCCTCGAATTCAACCAGTGATTTGATCGAAACTCCGTCGACTGTGTCGGGCGCTGAGGTGAAGCGGACGATCGCGCCGCAGCCGATGATTGGCGCGCCGAGTTCTTTCACCAGCTTCACCGTCTCTTCGATCGCGGCGCCGCTGCGAATGATGTCGTCAACGATGATGCAGGGCAGGATGTCTCCCTGGTCAACGTACTGGCGAAAAGATCGCTTGCCGCCCATCTGTTCGGCCCAATAAATCTGTTGAGCGCTGAGCGCTTCGCGCACGCCAAAGGCGACCGGAATGCCACCGGAACTCGGACTGATGATGGAGACGTTCGGTAATTGGCTCGCGATGTCGCGGTCGACGCGAAACTTTCGGCTTAACGCGACGGCGAGGACGCGCGCCGTATCGTAAAGCCGGAAAGCGAGCGGCATCTGAAAATAATGCGCGGTGTGTTTGCCGTTGGGATAAACGAAATGACCTTCACGAAAAGCGCCGGTCTTGCGCAGGATCCGCATGACCTCGTCGGGCTGCGGGATTAGCTGGACACTCGGTGTCGCCATGGTCTTCTCCTGATCGATGGTGATGAATTGCGCGACGTAGCATACCTTATCCGCCGCGCTTTTCTCTAACATCGAGCGCGCGTTTGATCATCTTTCGTTGGTCGTTCGAAAGATCATTTGGCAGGTCATTTGGGTTGAACCATTGGGCCTGGCGAATTTCAAAACTGCTCGGCGTTGGGGTGTTCACGGCTTTGCAGGCGAAATACATTTCAACCTGGGATGGCCTCTTGAGGGCGCGCACAAAGTAGAGCTCGACGTCGTCGACTTCCAGTGAAACTTCCTCGCGCAACTCGCGTCGCAAAGCTTCGCCCGGTTGCTCGCCTTTGCCGATAAAACCGCCGGGAAGTCCCCAGCGACTGTCGGCACGGAATTCATGCTCGAGCAGGAGAAGCCGTTCATCATCGTCGAAGACGAACGCGCCGGCCGTGACAGTGAAACGCTTCTGTCCGAAGCGCACTACTCGGCGACGGATTGGCCCAGGCAGATGACGAAAAATCGAGCCAAGGAGAGTCGTGAGCACGAGCGCAGCATAGCACGCGAGCAGAACAACCGATCGTTCGCGCGGTCTCTGTTTTGACTTTGCGGGACTTTGCGTCTTTGCGACTTTGCGTGAAATTTTATTTTCCAGAGACGCTAGTTCATGCCAAGGAGTAAAGGCGCCAAGAAAAACCGCAAACAAGAGAAACTACCACCTTGCGAATCAGATTGACGCGTGGTATCTCGATCGATAAGATTGCCGCGCGGTTTTCCAACAACCATGGCAGCGAACGCATCCGAAGTTACGCCGAAATCAGACGCGGCCACCGCGACGCCTCCAGTTCCCAAGCGCATCACGAACGCGCAAACCGTCTGCAACGAGCGCAACGAGAAGAACAAACTCTGTAACGGTCATCTGAAGCAGTTAAAGACTGCTGGTGAAGCGTCTGAAGTTCACCTACGTGGCGATGATGTGCTGTTCAAGTGTCAGATTTGTGGAACACTCTACATGGGACCGCCGCTCGGTCACGTTCGCGATCCTGAGAAGCAGCGCCGCTTTGTCGAAGCTGAATTGTCTGCGCTCTTGCAGGCGGCCGGCGGAACGTTGCCGGTCATTAAGAAAAACGACCGCGGCGTTTATGTAATCGTCGAACCCGAAGGCGCTGCGCCTGCGCATGGCGCGCCGGCGGCTAAGCCCGCTGCGCCACCGGTCGTTGCGAAACAACCCGCACCCGCCGCAGCCCAGGCAAGCAATGTTGCCGAGAAAGCTATGGCTGCGCCGGCCGCCCCGCGTCCGTCCGGCGAGCCGAATCGCGCGTTGAATCACCGATCGACTTACGCCGGATTCAAAGACACCGGCCCGGTTGCCGGCGAAACGAAAGAGCAGAAGATTGCCCGGCTGGCTCAACTGGTCGAAGCAGTCAAGAAAAGAACTGAAGAGGGCGGCGGACCTGAGCATGCCAGCGTCACGGTTGCCGACTCGTCTCCCGCCGCCGACGAGCATCGTCCCGCAGCTGAAGCTCAAGCCGCGACAGGTTCAGCGTCTGCCGCGCCGTTGAGTAAAGCCGCGGCCACCGCCTCACCGGTTGCAGGTGCGGAAACTCCGGCGGACCTTGCGCCTGATTCAGTCGCGCCCGCAGCAGCTGCTGGACACGCACCTGCCGGTGAACCCAATCGTTCCTTAAATCGAAGGGCGACTTACGCTGGTGTGGCTGATACGGGGCCAGTTCCGGGAGAGACTCACGAACAGAAAATTGCGCGACTGGCGGCGCTGGTCGAAGCAGTGAAGCAAAGAAACTCGGGCGGCTAGTCGCAGCGTTCTCATTCCGCGAAGCGGTTAGAGCCTTCAGCCCAACGTTGCCGAAGGCTACGTTGGGAATACGTGGATCAAACCAAACGCTGCCGCATCGCGGTAGCGTCAATCCCAGACATATCGCTCATCCCATTCAACTCGGTGTTTCCGAAACAAAGCACGCAATTCATCCTGAAAACTGAATTTGCGATGGTGTTCTGGCTGATGTTCGATGTAGCGCGTGACCTGATAGAGGTTCGAGGCCCTTACTGAGAAGTCCGCGTAGCCGCCCTGCCATTCGAAATTACGAATCGAATACTGCTCTTTAATCCAGAGATTGGAAACTCTTTTAAGTTCCTTCACCCACTCAGCCTGGGTAATTGTCCGACCGAAACGAGCAAGCAGATGCACATGATCTTCCATTCCCCCAGTAATGATCGGCGCGCAGCCAAGTTGTTTCGAGATTCCGCCCAGGTATGAATGAACAGACACGCGTGTTGATTCGTCGCGCAGGAATGGACGGCGTTCTTTGGTTGAAAACACAAGGTGGACGTAAACAGCCGAGAGTGATTGGGGTATGGGAGTCCCTCACTTTATCTCGCAACCCTTTCAGGGTTGCCGTGAATTACCGGAACATCTTGTTCCCAACGTAGCCTTCGGCAACGTTGGGCTGGAGGTCAAGAACCGCTTCGCGGTTCGCTAAGGATGAGCCCTTAGCTTTCTTCCACGGTCAAACCTTCACGCGCAACTTTCCATTGCAATACTTCTGCACCTTGTTCGGCGGCCAACGCCTGCTCCAACTCCTGTTTTCGTTCCGGTGAGCAGAGGAAGGCAATGCAACCACCGCCGCCCGCGCCGCAGACCTTTGCCCCTTCCGCGCCGCTGGCGAAGGCTTTTTCGACGAGCCTGTCCATCTGTGGGGTAGTAATGCCGGGCGCCAGACGTTTGCGATTCGGATAAGCGGCGCGCATGACTTCGCCGACTCGAGCCCAATCATTTGCCAGCAGGGCGGCCCGCATCTGCTGCGCCGCCTCACGAATTCGTTCGAAGATTTCAAACACATCTGCGTCGCCGTCAATGTGACGCTTGAAGATGTCCCAGTTGTTAATTCCTGAGTTGCGCGGCTCGCCCGTGTAGCAAATCACAAAGCGTCGCTCGATCTCTTCGGGATTCACCTGGAGGTGCTCGCGCTCGATACCGTCGGCGCGGAATAAGATGCATGACGCCGAGCCGTAGAATGCCGGGTAATAGTCTTGAAAACCTGCCGGAACTTTGATGACGGTCGTTTCGATGTTGGCGGCGATAGTGATGAATTTGCGTTCATCATAACGATTTCCAACCAGGCGATTCAGCGCTCCGATCAGGCCGATCGCCAACGCCGACGAACCGGAGATGCCGGCCCCGGCGGGCGCTTCACTGTTCGCAATCAAATGAAACCCAGTCGCCGGTCGAAAGAAGTGCACCATCTTCGAAACTAGTTCCAGACGCGGGTCATCACGTAATTCGTCGATGTAATTGAGGCTGGATTCGAGACGGATGCCGCGATCCAGTGATTCAAGAACGATGGAACGGTCGTTGCGAGTTTCAATGCGCACAGACGCGCGCAGCGAGAGCGCGAAATTGACTGTTGTAGCCCCAGGGTGAAAGAGGTAGATCGGCCAGAGGTCAATTGTGCCGCCGGCCAGGTCCACGCGAGTTGGAGCTGATGATTCGATAATCATTTATTCGTTAGCAACTTCAGTTCTTACTCGACAGTATTTTCGGGCGTCTCGGATTTGGTGGTTCGATCCGTTTTCAAATGAATTGTTTCCTTGAACTCTTGCTTGATTTCTTTCAAGCCTTCGATCGCGACGTGTTCGAACTCCTGGAGGCGCTCAGGCATGACTGATTCAACCTTCTTCGTCAGCCGCAGTCTCTTTGATAAGTAAACGACAGCCACCACGACGATCGCGACGACCAACAGAATCTTGCTGACGCGCCGAAAGTCAACGATCAGTCCACCGACTGCCGTGCTGAAGAAATAACCAAAGCCGCTCAGGACAAACACCCAAACGAAACAACTCGCCGTCGACATCAGCAGAAAACGCAGATAGGCCATCTGGCTGGCGCCGTAAAAAATGCATGACGCCCAGCGCAAACCCCAAATGTATTTGGTGAGAAAAATCGACAGCGTGCCGAAACGATCAGTCAGGCGCTCAACCCGCGGATGCGCGCGACGGTAAAATCGCGCATCACGCACTGTCTGGGCAAATAGACGTCCGCCCGCGTAAGCAAGATTATCGGCGAACACACCGCCCAACGTTCCCCAAATCAGCAGCCTCAGAAAACTATACTCGCCAAAGAAAGCGCTGTGTGCCAATACGCCCGCGAGCAGCAGAGTAATATCGCCTTCAATCACAACCATGACGAAGACGCCGTAAAGTCCGTATGCTTCGATAATGTGAGACAGAAACTTAAGGCTGGTCATGTCAGTGAGCAGTGGGCAGTAAGCAGAAAACAGTAGGCAGAAGGCAGAAGGCCGTAGGCAGAAAGCACAAGGCAGCAAGATTATTCTGTGTAGTTCAGCACAGCCGGCGGTCTTTCCTGCCTTCTGCCGTCTGCCTACTGCTTACTGTTTACTTCCTACTGTTCCTCGGTTTCCTCCTCATGTGGGGGTTTGACGACCAGCACGGGGCAACCCGCATGTCGCACGACCGCCTCTGCGGTTGAGCCGAAAATCATGCGCCCCAATCCGGTGCGCCCGTGCGATGAGATCACGATCAAATCGGCTTCGCTTTCGGCCGCAACGCGCACAATCTCAGCAGCAGCATCACCGTGCACGATGACTTCTTCGAGCTTCAGTCCGGAGCATTCTTCACAGGCAGCAAGTTGCGGCAACTGGCGTTCGGCGGAATCCTCCAACTGATCGCTGATGTCTGCAATCGGCATCGGTTCGGCAAGGCCTGTGTAACCAACGGCAGGGACGACCGGCTCGACCACATGTACGCAGATAATGGTCGCGCCTGTCGCGCGCGCGATCGAAGCCGCGTAGGGTAACGCGAAATTTGCACAACCACTGAAATCTGTGGGCAGCAGAATTTTCCGTAGCTGGGGAAAGTCAGCAGCGCGTTGACTTGCGTTGGGCATTTGATTTCGCGGGCATTCTACACGCACCAGACGGAGTTTGACAGTCTACTGACGCTCGCTTAAGATCGGCGCGAAATTCCTGCCCGCAAAATCGAACTTCTGCGAAAGGCGTTTGCCCATGCCTGCGTCCCCGAATAAATTTTTTGCTGGAATCGATGTATCGCGAAGCGCGATGCGCGCTGCCGTCGTTGCGGCGGACAGTACAGTCGTCACCAAACGGGAGTCGGCTTATCAGCCGGACAGCTTTGCAAATGACCTGGCCGCGCTGGTGTCGAGTTTACGCGAAGCCGGCGAAATCGAGCGCGTGGGATTGGCGATTCCGGGTTTGGTAAATCGTGAAACAGATCGAGTGCTGGTGTCGACCGGCTTGCCGTCCTTTGTGCGCGCGGATCTTCATGACGAGCTGATGAAAGCCACCGGCTCGCACCTGGAACTCGAGAACGATGCGAACGCGGCTGCCTATGCTGAATACAAACTCGGCGCAGCACGCGATGTACAGGATTTCTTTTACATTCACATCGGCGATTCCGTGGGTGGGGCGTTCATCCTGGACGGAAAACTTTGGACGGGTGTGTCTGGCTGCGCCGGAGAAGTCGGTCACACCACGATCAATCCCGACGGCAATCAGTGCGAGTGCGGCAACATCGGTTGTTTAGAGACGGTGGCGTCGGGGCCAAACATCGCGCGGCGTGCCCGGGAGCGGCTGAACCGCGACTCGACGTCCTCGCTTTCACGACTGGCGACCACCGACGACTTCACCGCACAGGATCTGGCCCGCGAGGCCACCAATGGCGACGACTTCTCGATCATGATGATCGAGCGCACTGGCCGCTACATCGGCACTGCGGTGGCCGGCATCATCAACTTACTGAGCCCGGCCCGAATCGTTTTAGGCGGAGCTGTGGTTGAGGCTGGCGATCTAATTCTGAATTCGATTATCGCGGAAGCGAAGAAAAGATCGTTTCAGGCATGCTTCGACTCCACCCGGATTATTTCGGCGGCATTGGGCGTAGATGGAGTCGCCGTCGGCGCGGCGCTGCTGGCGCGCGATTCTTAAGGCCTGCTCAGTATTGCCGATATTTCGCCAACAGCCATGCTGTGCGCAGGTGATATAACGCCGTCATCGCGATGACTCCCGTCTCGATCACCAGGAGCATCACAACTGGCGCCCACTTTCTCTTTGCCCGCAAGATCTCCGGCAAGGGAACAAAGGCGCTCACCAACAGAATCAGAACAGTCACCGCGCCCAGACAGATCGTCAGCATCGACAGCAAGCTAACCTGACGAGCGACCTCAACCACGCCGCCCGTTGCATGCCCGAAGATTACGCCGAGCAGCAATGACTGCGCCTGCCACAATAACAGCGCAGGCAGTAAACCGATTATCCCGGTAATCAGGAAGAACCAAGACGACGGTGTGGCCGTTGTGGTGGTGGTAAACATCCGGGCCAATCCAATGGCTATGCCGGCGAAACCCAGGACGACGCCGAGGTAAAGAGTGATCAGGATGGGAAAGTTCGCTTCCCGAATCCCGGCCGCGACCGCGGCAACGCCCGCCGTCTCAGCGTTGCGCATCGCGCGAAAGACATTTATCAAAAACAGCGCGCTCACCGCGGCGCCGAGCGCAGGCAGCGCGTAAGAAAGGACCGGAATGATGCGCGCGAGGATGCTGACCCTCGAAGCAGGTTGAGAAATTGGCATCATCAGAGATCGGGACAGTCGGAATTAGCACTTGCTAACTTGAAGTTTCTGTTCTTCAAAGTAGTGCTGCCCCGCCGCCTCACCGGTTGCGACACCCATCACGAAGTCACCCACGCCAATTCCGTTGGGCGGAACATCCAGGGAAAGATCCACGGATTTGCTGCCATCGAAGTTGGCATAGGACGAACTCAATGTTTTGCCGGTGCGATCAACGAGTATCAGTCCACCGCCGGTGATCGATGCGCTCGCGTCGAGGATGCTGACTGTGCACGATAGAACGATCTCGTTGTCGCCGCTGTTATAGCAGGCTTGCCAATTGGTAACTTCGACCACATCGCGGGCCTCTTCATCGGTGGCCATAATGAATTCCTTTCTGAGTCTCAGGGCGTTGGTGTCTTTACCGGTGCCGGCGGCATCGCAAATTTTGATTCGTCAACCGGACCGTTCAACTTAATCTCAGTAAACGTCCTGACAATGTAGGGATTGCCGGGATCAACTGACGAGACTCTAATCGTGAACGGCATCTTCACTCCTTCAACGTCGCGATAATCGTCAAAGTCCCACTGTTCCGGGATCACGCCAAGCATCGTACGCAAGTAGGTGATCCGTCGAAGCAGCAATCCGGTTTCTATATCGAAGTACAATCGGTCGACGTCGGTATCGTTGCGCGACGCGGTTATGACATAGACATCCCGATCGCCAATCTTGTCGCGCCCGCTGGTACGAAGCCTGGTGTACTGCTCCTTCAATTTCAGAAAGCTGAACAGTTGGTTGGAATTGCGCATGCGGGTTAAATCTCCGCCCACAAGCTCGCGAGAATTCGGTCCATTCGATTCCCAGCCTCCGGCGGACGTTAAGGCGCGCTTCATCGTAGCCCTGGGCGTAACGATCGTTTCAATGGCCTTATCGCCAATCTGGGCCAGTTCATAGGTTCCGCTTTGACCGTTCGCCGTCGTTATTGTTCCGGTTGCCGTGCGACTCTTAATCTTATCGATGGCTGCCTGACCGCCGATGGCGGTGACGTACTTAGTCAGAATCTCCTCAGCGGGCGTCGGTGTTGGCCGCGGCGTTGGCGAGCTTTGTGGCTGTGCGCCCGGCGTCGCAGCCGTGCCTCCCGGCGCGCCGGCTGGTCGACCTTGGCCACCGGCCTGAGGTGAGGGGACTGGCAAAGGCAACGGTATGGTCGACTGCGGACTGTTCCGTCCGCGATGGCAGGTATAGCAAGCGATGGGATCGAGTTTCAGGATCGCTAATCTACTATTTGTATCCAGCACCAGCTTGATCATTTCGCGCGCGGTTTTCTTCTCGGGCTTTTCATCGGACGCGTAGTCCCACTGACCGTTATTATTCACGTGACAGAAATTACAGCGGCGGCCCATCGACGCGGCAAAGTAATTCATCAGCGGAATGAACTGTGACACCGGCAGATCGCCGAGCAGCTTCACGTTTTTTTCGCGGCCTTCCTGCGCGATGGTTTTCTCTTGCGCAGCCGCCGGTGTTTGCTCTGGCTGCGGCATTCCTAAAGCCGAATACAAAGGCGCGAATTTGTCTTGGTTAGCAGAAACCGCTTGCGGGCGTCGGCTGCTGATGACAACTAAGACGCAGGTGCAGGCCAAGGCCACGACGATGAATCTCAGAATGGCTAGTTTCATTTTTTGCTCCGATGCTTTTGCACAACTAAAGAACGAGACAAACCGGGGTGACTGGGAGGCAGTTATAGATGAAACGTCGGGTCGATGCAATGCGGGGAGTCGTGCATTAGTGAAAAGAAAAACACCCGGCAGCTACCGGGTGTTTGTCTCAGAAGCCCGCGCGTAAGCAAGGGCGAGATGTCCCAACTGGCACTTCCTAACGGCCGGGTTTCTGAACCTGCCGCGCGTGGTTCGCCTTCGCTTTAGTGAGCACGTCCAACGACTGATAGATCTGCAGATACATTTGAGTCTCACGTGGAATCAGATATCGCCAACTGGCGCCGCCGCGACGAATGTAGCCGGGAATCTTCGCAGCGTTCGAGTTGTAGCCTGCCGCCATCAACTCAGTCGGCGTCATTTGCTTTGCGGCCAGTGCTGACTGTACGTCTTCGTTGGCGACCAAATCGTTCCAGGTGTCCTGCATGTAGAGCAGCATCGCTTCGAGCGCGTTCCCATGATTGCGCATTCCCAAAACAAAATCAGGATTGAGTCCGATGCCGGGATGACGCTGGCGCATCAGGTTGTAAGTCCAGGGAATCATCTGGACCATTCCTCCTGCGCCTGCCGAACTGACTGAGTAGCGATAAGTATCCAGTTCGTTGAGCGCGTACAGCGAATAAATCTCGTCGTACAGTGCGATCCGGTTTTCGTTGCGAAAACGATCGTGATCGACGTGCTCAACTATGCACAGGTGTTTGGCGACGTCTATCAAATTCGAAGCGATGGGGAATCCTTTATCCTTGAGACGCTTCGCCGCCAACTCCACCATTGAGTTCACGTAAAGCTGGCCGGACTTGGTCAGGTCGTTACTCAAGAGCGCCGGATGCGCTGACGTGTAGTAAGCCATTTCGCGAAACACGCCACGTCGCTCGATCGGAAACTCCACAACCAGAGGGGTCAGCGAACGATTCTTATCGTCAAAAATCGTTACGGCAGTATTGACGCCATTCGCGCGTACGACCCGAATCATGACCGGCAATCCGTCGGTAGATACCGCCGGAATCTCCGATCCTTTAGTAAGAAACAGGTCTTTCGAGATGCGGAATAAGTGAATGTGTGAGTTGTCCGGCAGCACAGCGGCAACCGTGACTGTGTCGATCGCCGGCGTGGCCAGCGCAGTTGGGTGCGGACGAGTCTTGAGCATGCGCTCGGCTTCCTCGATGCGCTGGTGAATCTTGTTCGGTGACAGACGGCCAGAAGAGCTCTCGCGCGCCACGGTCGGCTGCTGCGCAGGACTCTTCTTTTCCGATTCGGTTATTCGCGCGGGCGCGACTTGCGGCTGCTGCGGTTTCTCCTGGACTTTGGCAATATCCCTGGTCGCCGGCGTGACGGTGCGCGGACGAGTAATCGGCTCTTTGCCGGCCTGCGCGAGCACGCTCGGAGCAAACGAGAACACGAGTGCGATGAGAAATGGGGCTGAAAGGCGCTTCATGATTGTAATACCGCGGGGGATGAACTTCGCGGGGGGAGGCGAAGCTGAAATTCAGATTCGCGCAAACCAAAGTTAGTTGTCAATGAGTTTTTTCGGAGAGGTGCCAGGGCGCTACCAAAAAATGTCACGGCTTCATCCTAAATGGTGATGCTGAGGGCGCTATCAGCTCTCTATTGCTCGCGCTTTCTCAAAGCATCTTCGAGTTGCGCTAACTTTTCTTTCAGCTGTTTCACTTCCTCGCGAAGTTGCGGCACGCGGCTGATGTGCGCGTTCAAGCGTTTATATTCGTCCAGCGGTTGAATAGGAATGCCCCACCAAACGCCGGGCCGGACAATTTTGCCTGGCAGGACGCCCGCTTTTGATCCAATCACCGCGCCGCTCTGCACGTGAATGTGATCGCCGAAACCCACCTGCCCACCGATAACACAATCATCTTCAATAGTGACGCTGCCGCTGATTCCCGTCTGCGCCGCGATGACGACGCGTTCGCCGATATCGCAGTTGTGGCCGACGTGGACCATGTTGTCCAGCTTCGTGCCTTTGCCGATTCTGGTACGGCCGAGCGCGCCACGATCAATGGTTGTATTTGCGCCGATCTCGACATCGTCTTCGATCACTACTGTGCCGATTTGCGGAAACTTGTGATAACCCATGTCTCCGCGGACGTAGCCGAAGCCGTCCTCGCCGATCACGACTCCGGCGTGAAGAATCACCCGATCGCCGATCGTCACGCCGTCTTCGAGGAACACGTTCGGGTGAATAACGCAGTCAGTTCCAATCGTCACGTCGTCGCCAATTTTAGCGCCCGCGCGAATTTGAGTTCCGGAACCGACGCGTGAATTCTCGCCGATGCAGACAAACGCGCCGACAAACACTTGCAACGCGACGTCAGCGGTATCCGCGATTACGGCCGATGAATGGATTTCCGGCTCGCGTTTCTTTGGCGGATGCAGAACTTCCGCGATGAGTGCGAACGCGAGCTTGGGGCGCTTCACTTCGATGCGACACGCAGACGTAATCAGGGAATCTTCCGGCGTGATTACACAAGAGGCTTTGCTGTCGTTTGCCGCGGGGTAAAACTTCTCATCTTGTACATAGGTGATATCGCCCGCGCCCGCCGATTCGAGACCAGCGACGCTTTGGATTAGGACATCGCCATCACCTTGCACGCGACCGTGTACGATTGCTGCCAGTTCTGAAACTTTTGCGCTCATCAAAGTTTGCGGCGGGCGATAGTACAACGGTCGTCGCCGTGATGGCGACTGACGCCACACTAATATGGACAAAACGTTGAAATTTATTGCGAAATGGCGGCCCGCGGCCGGTTTTGTCTTGCCTTGAGTGCGCGAGCAACTTATCATGGCTGGTGTCGCTGTTAACTCATTTCAAAGGATTTGGCGGCATTTAATTTTAAGTCATTACGACTATAGGTAACCCCGGCGCGTCTAACTGCGTCTGTTTATTTTCAGGAGAAGCATTAATTGTTTAGTGATCAATTCCGCCGCGGCGAAAGCGAAACCGGCAAAGCACCCAGCGTAACCGGTTCGAAGATCGTCTCGACACTATCGGGCGTCGCCTGGAAGGCGTTCCAATCAGTCAACCAGCGTTTGCCGGAAGGCGAGGCCATTCGTCCCAATTGGGCGCCCGGGCCTTTGCTGAAATCGTACGAGCGCAGCGCTCCGCCGCTTGGTTTTCCCAGAGAAACAGATTCGCTTTGCCCGAGTTGCGTCAAGGAAGTGCGCAACGCGGTGATCAGCGGTGAGACTCCGCTGGAAACTCTGATGCATCAGCATCCGGGTGAAATCAAAGCGCAGATTCTGGAAGAGGACGGCCAGGTGATCATGCGGAAGACTTGCCCGAAGCATGGCGAGTTTACCGACGTGATGGCGACCGATCCGGCGTTTCTGGAAAGAATTGAATCTCTTTTCTTTGGTCGCGATTTTCGCGCTGCGGAAGATGCGAACGTTCACAAGCATGGAACGTCTAACATCCAGTTTGGCCGCGGCGCGGTTTTGACAGTTGATCTGACGAACCGCTGCAACATGATGTGCAATCCGTGCTTCATGGACGCGAACCAGGTCGGCTATGTGCACGAGCCGACGTTCGAGGACACGAAAGCAATTCTGGATCGCGCCGTCTCGTTCAAGCCGCGTCGCCAGGTCATCATTCTTTTCTCGGGCGGCGAGCCGACACTTTCGCCCTACTATCTCGACGCAGTTGCTTACGCCAAGAAGATTGGCTTTTACCGCATCCTCGCGGCGACGAATGGAATCCGTTTCGCCGAAGACATCGAGTTCTGCAAACAGGCGAAAGCTGCCGGACAGCACGGGGTCTATCTTCAGTTCGACGGCGTAGGGGAAGAGAAAAACAAACACCGCGGCGTCGGCAACTTGTTTGATGTGAAGGTGCGCGCGATCGAGAACCTGGCGAAGGTGGGCATCAAAGTCACCCTCGTCGTCACGATCGTCAATAACATCAACAATGACGCGATCGGACAAATCGTCGAGTTTGCAGCGAAGAATATCGACAAGGTCCAAACCATCGCCTTCCAGCCGGTTTCATTCACCGGTCGTGACGAAGACATTTCTGACGAGATGCGCACGAAGTGGCGTTACACGCTCGCGGGGATGACCCACGATTTGAAGGATCAGCTCGGCGGACGTCTGCAGCCTTTGCGCGACTGGTTCCCGTTGTCGTCGTACTCGGCTTTCACCAGTGTGATGGACATGCTGCAAGGCGCGGACGCGCCCTGGGGCTGGTCTTCATGCAATTGCCATCCGAACTGCGGCATCTTCACGCTCGCCGTTGTGAACAAAACGACCGGCGACTTTCGTTCGCTGTTTGAGTTCTTCAATTACGAACAGTTCATGAAAGACGTCGCCGTCATCACCGACACGGCGCGCGGCAAAAAGCTTTCGTATGCGCAGCTCGCAATGGCGATTATGCGCAACTACGACGCGAGCAAGGCGCCGGCAGGATTTCCGATTTCGCAGATCGTCAATCTCTTCAAGCCGTCTTCGACGAACTCAAATTCCGATCGCAACGATCGCATGACCAGCGCCGGACAGGACAGCCTTGCCGACAACTGGCGCGTGCTCTGCGTCGAGGGCATGTGGTTCCAGGATCTGTTCAATTACGATTTTCGCCGCACTGAAATGTGCGTGATCCCGTACGGCACGCAGGAAGGCGAGATTTCATTCTGCGCTTACAACACCGGCGTCGGCTGGCGGCAGATCATCGAGAACATGCACAAGACCGCGAACCTCGCCGACTGGTATAAAGAAAACGAACGTCACGCGGTGTACGCCGCCGGACACGACGTGCCTAACATTCCAAAGAAGCATTCGTTGAGTTTGCCGATTGTGAGCGCGATTATCGATCACGATGATAACGGACAACCCGAGCCGGTTTCTCCGTATCTGATTGAAGACCACGAAGAACAAGTACTTACCGTTTAGACCGATCCAGGGGTTTGTAGCTCTCCAGAAGTAGATTTCAACGAGACTGATATGCGTCAGGCTCGTTCTCTCCTCTCTTTAGTCTTGCTCTCCAATTCAGCCCAATTAAGGAGAAAAACTATGAATACAGTTCTGCGAATTGCAACCTCGATCGCTTTTTGTTTGGTCGCATCGTCATTGGCGCTTTCCCAATCCCCGCAAACGACGGCGCCTCCCAAAGCCGCACCAGCCCAAAACCCAACGCCAGCGACGAAGGCGCCATTGGCCTTTGGCCTCGCGGAAGACACACCAGTCCGCATTAAGATCGCGCGGACAATGTCATCGAAGGACGCACGGGTCGATGAACGCGTGGACTTCGAGGTTCTTGAAGATGTGAGAGTTGCCAATGTCGTCGTGATCGAGCGGGGCGCGATGGCTATTGCTACCGTTACCGAAGCTCACCCGAAGCGAAGAATGGGACGCGCGGGACGATTGAAAATCAAC
Source organism: Pyrinomonadaceae bacterium (assembly GCA_035606795.1). Taxonomy (GTDB): domain Bacteria; phylum Acidobacteriota; class Blastocatellia; order Pyrinomonadales; family Pyrinomonadaceae; genus UBA11740. Next base: position 7,614 of record DATNEI010000214.1, on the reverse strand, counting down.
ATCGACTATGTGCGGCTGGCCAGCGGGGAAAAGGTGCCTCTGCGCGCAGTCAAAGGCGGCAACGGTGGGAATCATGTCGCGGCCATGACCGGCGCAATGGTGGCCACGAGCATCGTGTTTTTTCCGGCGGCGCCGCTGTTCCTCTTCATGCACGGCAAAGACATAACGATTCCCAAGGGCACCGAGGTGACAGCGTACGTCGCTGCGGACACGCCGCTCGATGCCGGAAAATTCAGCAAGCAATCAGCGCGGCTGAATTGATGCTTGCTGAAATTGGACACTTGTAAGTTAGTTTCATTCACGAGTAGGCGAACTTACTCTCCCAATTCTCCGATCGATCAGGCTCCAGGGTTGCGGGCGCATCTGCTCAAGGCAGGTGGCTGATGACAAATCTGTCTGCTGCGGCATTGTGATTGCCCTTTGGGAGAGCGATTGCTCTTCTTGGAGGAAGAAAATCCGATGCTCAAGTCAATTTCAACCGTGATTCTGGTGCTTTTGTCATTCTCTGCCATAGCCGCTCAATCGACCCAAACAGCAGAGGCCGCAACAAATTCTGTCCAACCGTCACCGACAGTTGACGTAGCTCACTCTGAGTCGCTCCTGGAAATAAAGATTCCGGCGGGAACCGCTATCGACATTCAGGCGATGGATACCGTGAGTTCGATGGATGCCAAAGTTGGTGATCTGATCAGCTTTCGGGTGCTGGTTCCGGTCAAGGTAGGTGATGCGATTGTGATCGGCAGCAACGCGTTAGTCACAGGAAGGATCGCGAAATCCAAACGGGCAGGTCATTGGGGCAAAGCAGGCAAGCTTGCCTGGACAATGCAGGACGTGGTGGCGGTTGATCTTACGCGCGTGTCGCTGACGGCGAATCCTGATTTTCCAGGAGGTCAACAGGGCGTTACTGGTCAGAGTCATGGCGCTGAAGTCGCGACGAAAACGGTCGTTGCGGCAGCCTTGCTGGCCCCGACGATTGTGCTGGGCCCGCTGGCGTTGATGCAGGGATTCAAACGTGGCGAACAAGCTGTGCTGCCCGAAGGTAAACGCTTCGTTGTTTATGTTCAGAAAGAGGCACTCATTAGAATTCCGAACGAAACTACGGTGCACCGGATCGATCGCTGAAAACCTTCGCGCAAAAAAAAGGCGCGATCCCAACCAGTCGGGACCGCGCCGAATGCACTTCAGCGGAAGGAACTTTATTGCTCTTGTGGGACTGGCGGTGTCGCGCCTTGCGGCACGATCCACAATTCGGTTAGCCAACTATCGCGTGCGTGTCCGATCTTCACAGTGAAGCGGCTCGGGTCGATGCCGCGCGAGTTGGTTAGATAATCAGAGATGTGTTCGGCGCGTTGTTGCGCATCGTTCGCTTTCGCTTTGCGCGCTGGATACAGAATGATGTATCCCTGCCGGCCTGGCTCGCTTTGCAACTCGATCGCGTAATTGTCGAGTCTGGCCTTCTCGTCGTTGCGCGCGATGTCGTAATACTCGTCAAACTTCTTGGACGTTTCCTGAATCGGTAGGGACACTGAACAGCTTTGCGGGCAGGGGATACCGTAGCCACCGACATCCACAGTCGCGTTAATCGTTTGGCCCGAGAGGCCGGCGGTGTCAACGGTAATACTCGAAGTGCCCTGGCCGCTCAGGATGTGTCCGTTGCTGACTGTCCAATTGTAAGCAGGTACTACGCCGGGCGTTCCGCCGGAGATGGTCGCACTGAAAGTGACCGGCGCTTTCTCAGTGGCGTTATCCGGGCACGAAATTCTGACTTCAGGACATGAAGGCGGCGCCGGTGGCGGCGGGGGACAGTCGAGTACCACCACGCCTACTGACGCGAACGCTGCGCAGTAATCATTACCTTCATCAACGTCCGCGACCGCGTGATAACTACCAGGCCTGGAGCCCGTCAAATCCCACGTCGTGGTGGCCCCTGTGCCGGAGACCTTGCCGCCATCAACCGTCCATCGATAGCGGATCGCTGCGCCGCTGGCGGACGTAGCGTGGGCCAGAAGCTGCACTGTGGCCGGTTGACCTTCGCACACGCGAACAACGTCGGGCTCAGCCGTCACAGACAAGCTCGGCGGACCGGACGGCGTGTGCTGCGTTTTTTGGGCTTGAGTTGAGCCGGCCGCGATGAGCACGACGACCCCCGTGAAAATTAGAATGCGCAACAGATTACTGGGAAATTTCATCATTTACCTCTTAGGTTGGGCCTCATCGATCTTTGTTCGGCCGTCAGCATCCCATACGCTGAGTTCATAAATCACAACCAAATGAAAGGCCGAATCATCGGCACTTTCCATCAGAAGCCAGCGAGTTCGCGGCCCATTTTACTAGGCCTTTGCGCTCGCGCCATCTCACATTTTTGTAATAGAGTCTCAGTCATGCCAGAGCTAACAGTTCGAGTGCCGGTACGCTCGCAAACCTACGAGATAAAAATTGGCAGCGGACTAATTGAGACGCTGGGGGACGAAGTCAGCGCGGCAGTTGGATCCGCGCACCGGGCCGTGCTGATCTCAAACAAAACAGTGTTCGGACTTTACGGCAGCCGCGCGACGCAGAGTCTGAAGCGCGCGGGATTGACTGTCAATCATTGGTTGCTCGGCGATGGCGAGCGGTATAAGTCATTTGGCAGCCTGGAACGCGCCATCCGGTTCTTGAGTGAATCCGGCCTGGAACGGAACGACGTCGTGATCGCGCTGGGTGGTGGAGTAGTTGGCGATGTCGCGGGTTTCGCCGCGAGCATTTACCTGCGCGGCGTCGCCTTCGTGCAAGTGCCGACGACCCTGCTGGCGCAAATCGATTCGTCAGTCGGCGGCAAGACCGGAATCAATTTGCCTTCCGGCAAGAACCGTGTTGGCACATTTCACCAGCCAGGGCTGGTCGTGATCGACATTGATACGCTCCAGACATTGCCGCCACGCGAACTAACTTCGGGTTTTTGTGAAATGATCAAACAAGGCGCGGTGGGGGATCGAAAATTGTTCGATCGCACCGTGCGTTTGCTTAAGCGGCGTGGTCCTGAACTAAAGGTAATGACCGGGACACCCTCGCCGCCAAACCTCGCCGCCACTATCGCCGCACATTGCCGCTTCAAGGCTGAAATCGTCGCGAACGACGAAAGAGAAGCCTTCGATCGCACGGACGCCCGGTCGCGACGAATACTTAATTTTGGTCATACCACTGCCCATGCCCTCGAGAAAGTCACGCATTATCAGCACTTTCGCCATGGCGAAGCGGTGGGATATGGGATGCTGGTAGCCGGGGAACTTTCAAAAAGTCTAGGCAGGCTGCCGTCCGACGCGCTAGAATCGTTACGCAAAGCACTCAAGCTTTGCGGACCGTTCCCACGCACAGACGGTCTCTCAATTGAGGAAATAATCGCGGCGATGGCCGCGGACAAGAAAGCCGTCGACGGTAAATTGAAATGGGTCTTGCTTGATGACATCGGCCGTCCGCGCATCGTCGATTCGAAAGAGATCAAACCAAAAGTCCTCCGCGCAGCATTAGCGGCAGGGCTGTCTGACTTGCTATGAACAATCAAACACTCCTCCAACACCGATCTGAACGGGGCGGCGCCGGAATCAAATTGTTAATCTTCATCGCCGTAGTCGCAATCGTCGGCTACGCGGCGTACATGTACATTCCGGTCGCAGTCGATGCCTACTATTTCAAGGACACGATGCAAAACAAAGTGAACCTTGCAGCAGCGCAGGGCTACGACACGGCCTGGGTCGCCGACCAAATTGGGAAAAGCAAAACTGAATATCATGTACCGGATGAGGCAGTCGTCACTCCCGCGCAAAATGAAGGACGGATGCAGGTGCGTGTGCAATTCAGCCGTCCCATATCATTTCCCGGTTTCACCTACAATTACGACTTCGACTACACGGCCCAGAGCACCAGCTTCCTGACGGTCAAATAGCTTCCCCCGAAGCCAATTAAAAAACTTTACTTGTCGGCGCGGAGTTGATAAAACGCGCCGCCATGACGGACACAAACGCGCAAAAGCTCGTTCGCGGTCTAACTCTGACTGACGGCACGATGATCGTCATCGGCTCGATGATCGGCTCGGGTATCTTCATCACGTCGGCCGAGAGTTCCAGACTGGTGGGCTCGCCCGGTTGGTTGCTGATCGCGTGGGCACTCGCCGGCGTGATGACGATCACCGGCGCTTTGTGCTGCGCGGAACTCGCCGCGATGATGCCCCGCGCGGGTGGCCCATACGTTTTTTTGCGTGAGGCTTACAGTCCCGGCACCGGGTTTCTTTTCGGGTGGTCATTGTTTCTCGTAGTGCAGACCGGAACGATTGCAGCAGTAGCAGTGGCCTTCGCAAACTTCACAGGCGTTTTGGTTCCCGGGATCGATGCGAAGAACTACATCATTGGGCCGCATCGCTTGCCGTCATTTCTCAGTGGGTACGCGATCAGTCTTTCAACCGGCCAACTCCTGGCTGTCGCGATGATCGTCGTGCTCACCATCACAAACATGCGGGGGTTAAAGACCGGCAAGTTCATTCAGAACACATTTACCTTTACTAAGACGGCGGCGCTGATCGGGCTAATCGTCGTTGGGTTGCTGCTGGGAAGGAACCATGCCAGCGCGGCCTACACTTCGTCCTGGTGGAGTCCCTGGGCGAATGGGTGGAATCCGCAAGCCGCACAGCCCGGCCTCGCTTTGGCAGGTGGTATGGCCCTGGCGATCATTCTTGGACGCGCGATGACCGGTCCGCTCTTTGCCCAATCAGCGTGGAACAACGTCACCTTCACCGCCGGCGAAGTGGAAAATCCGGGGCGCAACCTGCCGCTGGCGCTTTTGATTGGGTGCGGCGTGGTGGTCGGGCTCTATCTGCTCGCCAATCTGGCGTACGTCGTGACGCTGCCGCTGGTGGGAATTCAAAAAGCCGATCAGGGGCGTGTCGCGAGTGCGACGATGCAAGCCGTCTTTGGTCCGAAGGGCGCGATTATCATGGCGGTTGCGATCATGATCTCAACCTTCGGCTGCAATAACGGATTGATTCTCGCAGGCGCGCGCGTTTACTACGCGATGGCGCGCGATGGATTGTTCTTTAAAGGAATCAGCAAGTTGAATCGGCAACACGTGCCCGCGATTGCGTTAATTGCGCAGGGAATTTGGGCGTGTTCGTTGACACTACCGCGCACCGTAATCACAGATTCGAAGACTGGTGCGATTACTTATGGGAACGTCTACACGCAATTGCTCGAATATCTTATCCCGGCCGATTTGATTTTTTACGCGCTCATGGTTGGCGCGGTAATCATCATGAGGCGCAAGGCCCCGGAAATGACGCGGCCTTATCGGACGTGGGGTTATCCAATCGTGCCGATTATTTACATCGCCATGGCGGTTGCGGTGATTCTCGATCTGGCTTATCTCGCGCCATACACCGCGGGTATTGGGTCCCTCCTCGTGCTCACCGGAATTCCGGCTTATCTGATTTGGCGGAAGAGTGCGGCTGCGAATGCGGAGCCCGCGCTGGCTCAAGCTGCGGTTGATTAGACGCGCGCGGGTGTCGCCGTGGTGGCGAAGGCTTTCAATTGCACGAGAGCCGGCGGAGCTTCAGCGAGCCAGGTCGTAGGACAGACTCCACAACGAGTGCATTGATTAACGGAAGGGCAGGGAGCGGTGGAACTCGCCTCGTGCGAACGTTCATGTTCGCGCTCCATAAATTCACGACCTAAACCGGAATCGACAATCTCCCACGGCAGGATTTCCTCATGCGTACGAGCGCGGCTGGTATGGAACGACGGATCGATTTGCGTTTCGCGCAGGGCCGCTTTTAAGTCACCGTTGAGCCGAGCCATCGCTTCGATCACCGGGGCGATGCGACGATCTCCCGAAGAGAACAGCGCCTGTTCGTGAGCAATGCGCGCCGACATGGCTCGCACTTCGACGTTTGGAATACGGGACAGTTTCTTGCTGACGTATTTCAAGCGCCGCTTCAACTCTCTCTCTTCACAAAGCGCTTCCCACTGAAATGGCGTGTTCGGCTTCGGCACAAATCCGTTCAGCGAAGGAATGATCTTGCCGGCGCGGCCGAAACGCTTGCCTGCTTCGAGCATGCGGTCCTTGATGCGCTCGACCAGTTTCACCATCTCGTCCAGGTCTTCGTCAGTTTCCGTGGGCAATCCAACCATCAGATAAAGTTTGATCGTCAGCATGCCGCGATCGAAGACCGCACCGCAGATGTCCACAATTTCGTCGTTCGTCAGATTCTTGTTGATAACGCGCCGCAAACGATCGGAACCGGTTTCAGGTGCTACCGCGATCTGCTGGTCGCGAGATTCGACCAGCGCATCGAGCAACTCGTCGGAAATCTGATCGAGCCGCAAAGAAGAAACCGAGATGCGATAATCCATCGCCCGCAGACCCTGCAGGATTTCGCTGATCTCCGGATGGTCGCAGACAGCGGTCGAAACCAAACCGATCTTGTCTGTCTTCGCCCGCCAGACTTTCGCTTTAGCCAGGATGTCACGCGCCGGGACCACGCGCGGTGGCCAGTAGTTGTAACCCGCCCAACAGAAGCGGCACCCCTGCGAACAGCCACGCGAAATCTCGATGAGGAAGCGATCACCCATCTCGGCTTGTGGCGCGAAGATGCTGGTCGAGGGCGCGAACACTTCGTCACGCTTGAGCTGATCGACCAAGTCAGTCTGGCCGCGGCGGATGGCGCGGCGTAGTGAACCTTCTTTCGGACTCTCTGCAGAGATCGCGCGGCCGACTCGCGTGGGAACGCCTTCTTCAGTGGGCGTGTATGAATTCACCGTTCCGTCTTCGTTGTAAGTCACGTGGTAGAGCGACGGCACGTAAAAGCCGCGGCCTTCCCGCGCCAACTTCAACAGCAGCTCTTCTTTGCTGTAATGGGTACGTCCCGCGTGCTGCGCTCCAGAAGAGTGCGTACCGTTTTCGAAAATCGCATCGACGAGCTTGGGCCCGAGGATTTCGCCCTCGCCGACGGCGATCACGTCAGTGAAGTCCGCGATGGGTTCCGGATTGAGAAATGACGCTGCGCCGCCCATCACGACGAGTGGATCATGTTCCGTGCGATCTTTCGCCCAAACCGGCACGCCGCTCATTTGCAGCATGCGGGCCATGTTGACGTAATCAGTTTCAAACGAAATCGAAAACGCGATCACCTCAAAGTGGCGCATCGGAGTTTGTGATTCGAGGGAGAGAAGGGGCGTTCCCAGGCGTTCGTATTCCGCCAGTTCGTTGATCGTCGCACCGCGAGCATTTCGTCTTGCTTCATAGCCCGAACTGTTTCGCGAAAACTCAGTTTCAGAAGCCCGACCGTGAGGGAGGGCCAGCTTGCCGTGCGAGCCCTTGCTAAAGCGCGGGCTTTTCACACGTTCGCTGGCAGACGATCCCTCGTCAACAGTTAAGCCGCGTGCGCTGTCCGGCAAGAAAACTCTCTCGCACGAAACCTCGGGGATGTTATTGAAGAGTTCGTACATCGCTTGAAAGCCAAGATTGGCCATTCCAATCGAGTAGACATTCGGATAGCAGAGCGCGATGCGCAGTTGCGCGCCGCGCTTCAGCACCCAGCCTTCTTCGCTGGCAAGCTTTCGTTTGTAGCTTTCGACGATCTTCTTCATT